>CACXWU010000006.1 GCA_902771535.1 uncultured Pseudomonadota bacterium
CTGAAACGATTTTGTCTAGCGAATTGCGAGGAGGCATTGGTTTAAATACTATCCGTGAAATTTGTTCTCCGAAAAGTAGACAAAACTCAAGTCCAACGAACTTTTCGCCCTTTCCCAATCTTAGATTTTCTGAAATTTGAGATGGTGCCGGACAACGGACTCGAACCATTGACCTACTGATTACAAATCAGCCGCTCTACCAACTGAGCTAGTCCGGCATCGCAGTCAACAAGCTACCAAAATATCGGCGCAAAGTCCAGGTTTTTTGCGAAGATTTCAGTAGGAATCTACTCCTAAACCTTGTTTTTTTTCGATTTTCGCGTTTTACGCTTGGGCGACGGCAGCATGACCGGGACGCCGTCCACGATCGGGTAGGAAACCTCGAATTCCTCATTTACCAAGCTGTCGCCTTTCAGCTCGAGTCCGACTCCCGTCATCGGGCAACGCAACAATCTCAACAAACGTTCACTGATAAAGGGAGTCTCTTCTTGCATCATGGGTTACTACTGATTCATTGTCACGAAAAATTCGTCGTTGTTTTTCGTGTTCTTTAACTTTTCGAGCAGGAACTCCATACCGTCGTTCGAGCCCATCGGGATGAGAATTCTCCGCAGAACCCACATCTTGGATAACTTGCCGCGTTCAACCAACAGCTCTTCTTTTCTGGTTCCCGACTTGGTGATGTCGATTGCCGGGAAAATTCTCTTATCGGACAGCTTTCTGTCGAGGACGATTTCGGCGTTACCCGTTCCTTTGAATTCCTCGAAAATAACATCATCCATACGCGAACCCGTTTCCACGAGAGCCGTTCCGATAATTGTCAGAGAACCGCCCTCTTCGATGTTACGAGCCGCTCCGAAAATTCTCTTAGGACGCTGCAGAGCATTCGCGTCAACACCTCCGGTCAGAACTTTACCCGAGGACGGGCAGACGGTGTTGTAGGCCCTTGCCAAACGCGTAATCGAATCCAGCAAAATTACGACGTCTTTTTTATGTTCAACCAAACGCTTCGCTTTCTCAATAACCATTTCCGCGACTTGAACGTGACGGGTCGGAACCTCGTCGAAGGTCGAGCTGACCACCTCTCCGTCGACGGAACGGCGCATGTCTGTGACCTCCTCCGGACGCTCGTCGATTAACAGCACGATCAGATAAGTTTCAGGAGAATTTGCCTTAATCGCGTGAGCTAAATTTTGCAGCATGACTGTCTTTCCTGTCCGAGGAGGAGCGACGATTAAAGCACGCTGACCTCTTCCCAAAGGAGAAATCAGTTCGATAACACGGGTGGTTAAATCTTTTCCATTGCCATTTTGAAATTCAAGATCGATTTTGGAATCAGGATACAACGGAGTCAAATCATCGAAGTTTACACGGTGCCGCACAGCCTCCAACGGAGCCCCATTGACTGTGCTGATCTTCGACATCGCAAAATATCGTTCACCTTCTTTCGGAGGACGAATGGTACCTTCCAGCGTGTCACCCGTTTTAAGACTGTTTTTACGAATTTGCGACGGAGAAACATAAATATCATCCGAACCCGCCATATAATTAGCCTCGGGAGAACGCAGGAATCCGAATCCGTCCTGAAGAACCTCCAGCACTCCCTCCCCTTGTATTTCAACCTCATTTTCCGCGAGCTTTTTCAGGATCGCGAACATCAAATCCTGTCTCTTCAACGCCGAAGCATTTTCCAATTCTAAACTATCCGCAAAAGCCAAAAGTTCCGAAGGGGTTTTTTGTTTTATTTCTTTTAAACGCATTTTATCTCTTAAAACTCATACACGGTGTACCATCTACTACCCGAACTCAACAAACAATGATGAAAACGATGGTGCCCAGAGCCGGAATCGAACCAGCGACACGAGGATTTTCAGTCCTCTGCTCTACCGACTGAGCTATCTGGGCAGTTCATATTCTCATATAAATCAATTTTTGAGGCTTGTCCAGCGTTTTTTTCAACATTATCGTCGAGAAAGACATACACTTCGTCAAACCAACGACCTAAGTCGATATTCCTGCAACGAGAAGAACAAAACGGCACAAACTCCTTTGATTCAATCTCTTTTTTACAGATTACGCACTTCATGGCAACTCAAAAATCAATGATCAATTCAAACACTAACCGAATGCAGTCTACACTTTCGGAAATGAATTTGCAAATATATTAAAAGCGGATTATAGAAATGATCAACGTGCTTTCTTTCATAGAAAAATTTTTCAGATGTTGTCATTTTTTAATTTTAACCTTATATCTATTATAGAGCGTATCGGTTTTAGAGATGGAGAGAAATATGAAGAAGTTGATAGTGCTGGTGTCCGTTGCTACAATGCTAAATTTTGATGTTTTTGCGATGAAAAGTGTTGAAAATAATGATGGCAATAAAATCCATGGATGTTCGAAACAGCCCATAGATTACAGAAAAGCTTGGACAAGAAGCCACACAATTTTGCTGAATCATATCGAAAATGCCGAAAAAACAGAGTCTGACTATGAGAAAGCTCTGAATATCGTTAAAAAAGCTCACCTGAATGTAGATGCTTGTGTTTTTGGAAACACATTGCTTCATGCCGCGGCTGAATTGTTTGATCCGAGAATACTTAGCGCTTTATTGGATAAAAATCCGAAAAATATAAATGCAATCAATAAATCCGGATATTCTGCATTTTCTTTATACATGAACAACTTTGTCAATCCTTACAATAATACGGCGAAAGAGCTATATAAGATTTCTCTCGGTATATCAGAACACGACAAATCGAAAGACACGCAGTTGATCCTGAAATCCGGAATAGATAATGATGTTTCTGAGAATTTTGCAAAATATGATCGAGAAAAGGAGATCGATACAAGAAGGGACCGTGTATTAAAAAAGTTTGTTAAGGAAATAAGTTCACAAACTCTGGAAGTCAACAGATCTGCAGCTTCAATTATCGAAAAATTTATCGAATGTGGGGCGGATATCAATATAAAAAATCCAACAACTAAGGAGACTGCCTTTCATCTCACGGTACACCGGGGGGATATCGAAGGTCTGCGCACATTGCTTAATTATGATTCAAGTTCTATCAATGACTTAACTGACCTCAATTTATCTGCTTTGGACTATGCCGTACAGAATAAAAACATTCCGATAATTGAGTTGCTCATAAAAAAGGGTGCAAAGGTTAGCTTTGAAAATTTGAAACGCGCTTTGGAAGAACCTGAGTTGCTGAAAATCTTACTGCCGAATAAAGATAGCTTATCGAAAATAGAAAACGGAGAAGCAATATTGTCACATTGCTCAGTTTTCGATCTAAATGAGAAGGTAGTTGGCTTTTTAATTGATCGAGGCGCCAGTGTAGATACTCCGGATAAGTACGGATATTCCTTTCTAAGCGACTTTATCTATCATTATAAGGGAAATAATAAAAAACTTATCGACAAAGTCATTGAAGCTTCTGGCAATTTAGACTGTGTGGACTATACTGGTTGGAGGTTTAAGCACATTAATCCATTAATTTCGGAAAAACTTTCTCAAGCAAAAGCTGATAATGCATCTTAGTAAACGCATCGTTCGGAGAACTTAAATAACCTATGTTCCCGATCACTTATACCTATGGTTCGCAGGGGTTCCGACAACCGTAAAATTCAACTTGCATTTGTCTCATGCCGCGTGTAAATTCAACTACAGAGGGAATGATTCTCAGAGTTTTAAGCTCTCGAAGATGGAAAAGAAGGTTGATCTCAACCGAAAATATTGATTTAAACTTAGGCTTTCGATGAAGACTGATATTGAAATTTCACAAAGTGCGAACAAAAAAAATATTCTGGAAATAGCTAAAAAATTAGGATTGGGCGAAAACGATCTGGAATTGTACGGTAGCTATAAAGCAAAGATCGCGCCATCCGCGAGGGAAAAACTTCGAAACAAAAAAGACGGCAAGTTGATTTTGGTAACGTCCATTAATCCGACTCCAGCGGGAGAGGGAAAAACCACCGTCAGTATCGGACTGGGAGAGGCTTTGTCTCTGCTGAATTACAAGACATGCATTGCTTTGAGAGAGCCGTCGTTGGGACCTTGTTTCGGCCTTAAGGGATGTGCTACCGGAGGAGGTTATTCGCAGATAATTCCCATGGAGGATATCAATCTTCATTTTACGGGAGATTTTCATGCGATTACGAGTGCTCACAACTTGCTGGCGGCGATGATAGATAATCATATTTATTATGGCAACAAGTTAGACTTTGATCTCAAGAGAATTACCTGGAAGAGAGTTCTGGATGTTAATGATCGAGCACTGAGAAATATTATCATTGGTTTGGGAAACAAAACGGACGGAGTTGTTCGAGAGACGGGGTTTGACATTACGGCGGCCTCGGAAATCATGGCGATCCTATGTCTGTCGGAGGACCTGGAGGATCTCAGAAGGAGGATCGACAATATCATTATCGGTTACAATAGCAAGAAGGAAGAAATTACCTGCAAGATGCTCGGGGCGACAGGCGCGTTGGTTACGTTGCTTAAGGACGCAATTAAGCCGAATTTGGTTCAGACAATCGGTGGAACACCTGCGTTTGTGCACGGAGGACCTTTTGCGAATATCGCTCACGGATGCAGCAGCTTGATAGCAACCAAATGTTCTCTGAAATTGGCGGATTACACCGTGACGGAAGCGGGTTTCGGAGCGGATTTGGGGGCAGAAAAGTTCTTGGATATAAAATGTCCGTTGTTGGGAAAATATCCCGACGTTGTCGTAATCGTTGCAACGGTCAAAGCGATAAAAATGCACGGATATGTGACTCTCGATAGGTTACAGGAGGAAAATCTCGCGGCCCTCGAAGCTGGCTTTGAAAATCTTGAAAAGCATATCCAAAATGTAAAAAGATATAATCTGCCCGTGGTGATTGCTTTGAACGTATTTAGCAGCGACACTCAGGCCGAGCTGAATTTCATAAGGGAAAGGTGCGATAATCTGGGCGTAAAGACGGCATTATGCAAAGTCTGGGAATTAGGTGGAAAGGGCGGTCTCGAGTTGGCTGAAATCGTAGCAAAATTGGCAAACAAGACCAAGCCACCCTTCCATCATTTGTACAATGCAACGGATTCAACCAGCTCCAAAATAGAGAAAATTGCCAGCGTTATATACGGAGCGAGCGGCGTAAATTACATGCCGAAGGCGCGGCAGGTTTTGGATCAACTGACAGGTAAGGTGTACCCTGTATGTTTGGCGAAAACGCAAAGTTCGTTAAGCGATGACAAGTCCCTCCTAGGAAGACCGAAAAACTTCAAAATTACAATTAATGATATCAGAATTATGGCGGGAGCGGGATTCGTTGTAGCTTATGCCGGAAACATTATGACCATGATGGGACTGCCTGTCGTTCCGCGAGCCGAAAAAATCAACTCCGACAGCAACAGTCGAGTCGTCGGTTTGGATTAGTTGAAAACGAGATAATACGCTGCTGAAATTTTTTGCTTCTTATACCGTTCAAATTTCACTTCGCGAAATATTCAGGAAAGATTTTACTGTATACAGATGCGAGCTTTGTTTATTTCTAGGGTTTTTTCGTATCTTTCTCTGATTTTATTTCCTGAGAAATCAAATTTTGATCGATTTTGAAAATACTGTAATTTGAAAATTTTTCAGGGATTTTTACAGCACTTAGCCATTGCGGAATGTGTCCCGCAAGAACCGACGAAGCGAAACTGTTTGGGAACTGACTCTCCTGCTTATGTCCGATGAAAAGATATTTCGATTTTGTTTTCTGCAGAACTTTTCGAACGGTACTCAGGTCATTATCCATTTCCATTACGACGTAGGATGACATAATTCCTTCGATTTGTCGGTGATAAGGCGCCCCGAGCACACAGTGTTTCGTATAATAAAGTAACTTGGACCCATGATTGGAGTGAGCCATAATTACCACGGGTTCACTGCTGAGATCATCTACGTATTTGAATAATTCCGCGTCTGAATATTGGTGATTTTTAGGTTTTCTATCATCGAGGTCAGATTTTACAAAAAGAGAGGTCGCAAATATGAAAAAACAGGCAATAATCATTGTAATTACCATTCGTACGGGTTTGCTGTATTTTTTTACGTACTTGCTGGACATACCGAGGCTTACGATAATCGGCAACCCGAACAAAAAGGAATACGGAATCATTCGATAAGCAAAACACGCCAGAACCCAATAACCGGCAGCAAGTACTAAAAACAAAGTCCAGATGATATTTTTGCCGGAAATAGTCTGATTTTTCAATTCTCGGACCTTTACGACGATGGCTGCAAAGGTAATTACTGTACCAACTGAAAAAGTATATATCATGTTTCCGGTAAGAGGAGAACGTAATTCGGAAATTTTACAAAGCCAAATATCCTTTATAAATTGCGGTATATCTGCGGACATTCCCATCAGGAATCGAGGGAACATAGATAAAAATACACACGCAATGGTCAATGCCCAAATGACCACCTCATACAAATGATTTTTTCTGTTTATCAGCAGTAAATTAACGGCAAAAAATGTCGTTAAGCAAAGAAACAGCGTCGCGTGTACCATGGAAATTTTGTCATATTCTGCTGGTTGGATGTCCATCAGGAGAATCAACATAAACATCAGACAGACGAAATGCCAACTTTTGAAAAAAGGATCATTTTCCAAAGATTTTTTCGATAAAATTGCATAAGGCATCAACAGAAGCAGAAGGCATATCGAAAAACCGTGAATAGCTTTGGAGCCTGCTTCCGGTATAAGTGCAATCGTTCCGACAAAGCAGGCGGTAAGAAGGCTTTTAAAATACAAATTCTTCGTTTTTGAAAAATTATTCATGTAAGCGAAGAATAATACTGCGTCTGTCAGCAATAGGACAATTAAGGTTTCAGGAGAAGCCCAGACACACGCCGTGGCAGCAACTGCTGTTTTTACATAAATACTTTTGCTTTCGGTTTCATCCAAAACCATTTTTGCTGTGTAATAAATATAAATGAGTATACAAAGTGTTATGAATGCGTGATGATCAGGGCGTCCGAAAGAAAAAAACGGAATCAATAACGGAGACGCACAAAACAGTGCAGTTGCTAGGAAGACATTGCCTTTGTTTGTGAACATATCGAAAATTTTGAACACGAACACCATACTGACTAACCCGATAATAGGACTGATGCAAAAGCAAACATAGTTAATTGCATTATTAATAGAATCCGTAAACAAATTGGTTAACCAACTTAGTCCTATTATGAAGAAATCGTATAAACGAGACCAGTGGAGTTCGCAACCGTAAGGATAATTTGATCGAGCAATTACGTGATTATTTAAATCAAAGTGTTGAAAAAATTCCCTTGTCCGAATTACCCTCATAAAGTCGTCATTATCGATGAAATTTATACATTCTCCGAACATGATTACATGGCAACAGCTCATCATCGCTATGTACATTATGCCCAAAATAATTAATTCGATGGTTTTTTCCTTTAACCTAAACATACTTATTCCAGAAACAATTTTCTGCGTAATATGGTATCGAAAAATGGTTAACAAAAAGTTAGCAAACTCGAAGGCTGCGTCGAGAATAAGCAATATCTGATCGTTGCGGTAACTTCTATCTTCCCGCTTCTGACATATTCTTTTTGAATTGACTGAAACTTTTTATCTGATCGAAATCCAAGTCCAGCATATTGCTCTCGGCAAATGTGAAACAATAGGTTTGATATCCCTCTAATCTACGTGCCGGACGCAAATATTTATCCCAGCTTGAAATCGGAGGCAAGGTTCCGGTGCGGCTGTGCAGCACCAACATATACTCATGGGATTTCAACCCGACAAGAACCTCATCGGATATTTCCCCCGAATCGATACCAATCTCTATTATCCTGTCGATTTCGGACTCAGGCATCATGCTCAGAAGGCTTGCCCGTCCATCTTCTCGCAAAAACAGATAACTTCCGAAAGTGTCGAGCATGTAATATTCAATGTAACTTCGATTGAGACAGGTTCCGTAGAAAAAATTTGCAAAAATCGGATCCCGAAGATTGTTCATCTCTTTTGCCGGAAGATATTTCATCAGATCTGAAGTATAAGCGGAAAAATATTGATGAATCGCCCAATTCACACTCTGAATCACGTCGCTGACTATATTGGAACTGCTTTTTCTTGCAAATCGGTTGATATATCCGTTATTAAAAGCATCAATCGCTACATTTTCGTCGGCGACACCGGTAAGAAGTATTCGTTGTATATTCGGATTCGATATTTTGGAGCACAGTTCAACTCCGTCAATTCCTGGCATGGAGTAATCCACAATGACCGCAGAAATCTTGGCAAACCTGTTTTCATCGTATATCTGACTGTGAACTCTATTCACATTCAAAAGAATAGATTGCCAATCCGAAGTCGCCTCGTCTCCGCTCATGGTTAAATCAGAAAAAGCGAGGGAGTTATTCACGGAATTTTCATTAATAAAATCCAATCCGGCGAACGGATCGGTGAACCCTTTTACCGTTATGTTCTTTGAACCCAATATATCTTTTAAACTGTCTAAGAAATTAACATTATCATCGATAGCGACCACAGTAGTCGGAAAATAACAACTCAGTATACCATTCATATCTAAACGCAAACCACAACACTGTTTTGAGTCTACTTCAAATATTTTTCGGATTCAACCAGTTAAAAATCTTCATATCTTCATTTTTAAGCAGTTGAGAATTTTGCTGCAAGTGGTAATTGCTCTGCTTCACGTGACAATATTTCAGACAATCGAATTATTTTTATATGGTGAGTGATTTCGGTTATTTTTCTATTTCAAAACTCCAACGTGCGAGGCCGGTACCATATTGTGAGATGTAAATGAGTAAGGAATCTGGAATAAATCTTCATTCATTAATGTTCATTGATCAAATTCGTTATGTTACAATGATAAGAAATAAATTATTTATGTCAGGAGTTAGTATGCGCACAAACGAGCCCGTGATTTCTTTAGATAAGGTTATGGTTCATTATGGTAATGGAATTCCTGTCTTAAAAAACATATCTCTCGATTTGAACAAAAAATCCTTTTATTTCCTGACGGGAGCGAGCGGAGCCGGAAAGAGTACTCTCATACGGTTACTTTACATGGGGTTGAAGCCGGCATCGGGAAATTTGAAGATTTTCGGAGAAAATGTATCGGAGTTGACACCCAATGAAATCTGCGATTTTCGCCAAAGGATTGGAGTGGTGTTCCAGGATTACAATCTGCTGAATCATCTGACGATTTTGGAAAATGTCGCTCTTCCTTTGAAAGTTAAGGGAGAAACTCAGCGTGCGAGAGAACATCAAGCAAAGGAAATTTTGGATTGGGTTGGACTCGGAAATTGTTTCAATTTATATCCGGAGCAACTTTCCGGAGGACAAAAGCAAAGGGTGGCGATCGCGCGTGCGGTCATAACTCGTCCGGAGATCATTCTTGCCGACGAGCCGACCGGAAATGTCGATGAAGAAATCGCGAATAAGCTGATGCGGTTGTTTTACGGGATGCATAAAATGGGAACTTGCGTTATCGTTGCGACTCATTATCGGCAATTTGTGGACAAATTCAGTTTTTCGGAGATCGCCATCGAAAACAACAAAATTCATTTGAAAAATAATCGTGACGGAGAGTAATATGGCGCTGGCTTTTCAATATGATTTCAATTTCAAAACGGATAAAACGAACAAGTTTATCACAATCGTTTTCGGATTTTTGATTTATTGCATGTCCATCACTTTCATGAGCGGAATTTTTACCTACAGTCTTACGAATAATTGGGATAAATCTCTGAACGGACAACTGACTGTCGAATTTCCGTCCCATTCTGAGGGGACAAATGCAACTCTGACCGAAAAGCAGCTTAACGAAGTTACCCGTCTGCTGCAAGAAACGAACGGTGTTCTGAAAGTTCGCAAATTAAAGGAGGCGGATATTTTGAAAATTCTCGAACCGTGGCTTAATAGCACCGCGATTCCCGATGATTTCCCCTTCCCCGTTTTGTTCGATGTCGAGGTGGATAGAAGAGTCGATGTGGACTTGCTGGGGCTGTCCTCCAAACTGATGAAAATCTCACAGGGGGTTCGGATTCATAATCACGCAAATTGGTACGCGTCCATTGCAAAGATCAGCAAGGGACTTTTTGGATTTTCCGTTCTGTTGGCGGCTCTAATTTTGCTGACAGTGTGTTCGACGATAATTTTCATCATCAAAAAGACTCTGAGTAATCATCGCGATGTTGTGAAAATCCTGCAGTTGATTGGTGCTCGAAACAAATATATCGCGACGCAGTTTAAAAGATATTATTTTTCCATAAGCCTAAAAGGAGCATGGATTTCTTTAATCCTGAGCATAATGACAATTCTGGGAATTACTTATTTGGTTGGAGCAAATTGGATAAACTTGGATAATATCAAATATTTGGGGGTCAGTATTCTTGTTTCCGTGATTGTAATCGCGGTTGTTATGATTACTTCGCAAAACACAGTTCTCTATTTTTTGAAAAATGAGGATTGGCTTGACTAAGCTGATATTGAAATTCGTCGTAATAATTTTTTTTGCTGTTTCGATATCGTTTTCGATTTTCATCTTCGATGCACGAAAAATTGAAAAGCTTCCGCTCGATCTTGTTTGCGAAGACATAGTCGTACTTACCGGAGGGAAAAATCGAATCAAAGTGGCATTTGATTCGGTTAAAAGATTTCATGCGAAAAACGTTTTGATTTCCGGGGTATATAGAGGAACGAAGTTGGAAGATATTCTCGGCGATACGAAAATTATCGGAGACGTGACAGTCGTTTTGGGATACAAAGCATTGAATACGGAGGGAAATGCCAGAGAGATTTGCGAAGTGGCGGAAGAGTTAGGCATGAAAGAAATCGTATTAATTACCTCCGATTATCATATGTTCAGGAGTTTGCACGAAGTCAGAAAATATAACAAAAATCTGAAAATCTATCCCCTAAAAGTTCGCTCCGTTTTCAATTCCAGATTTATTAGGTTATGTTTTAAAGAGTTTTACCGTAGTTTGGGCATCTTGATTAGAGATGCTATAAAAGGAATTTCAAATGATTAGATCAATTCTTCTTAACATTGTACTTTTTGTATCAATGTCTCTGTATGTATTATGCGGAATTTTTTTTCTTCCGTTTTCTGAAGACGTCGTTTACAAATATTGGTTTATTTTTTCGCGAATGTTTCGTTTTATCGTGAAATATGTCGGCGGAATCGATTTTAAAATAGAAAATGAGCAATACCTGAAAACGAAAGGACGTGTGATCTTTGCCGCTCGGCATGAATCCATGTGGGAAACGATCGTTTTGATTAGTTTTTTCCCGAGACCTGTATTCGTCATGAAAAAAGAGCTGCATGATATTCCTTTGTTCGGTCTATTGGCGGATAAAGTACATTCGATTTTTGTGGATCGCGAGCACGGACTGAAGGCCTTAATCGATGTTTCGCGGCAAATTTCCGAGGCTTTGGATGAAGGCAGACAGGTTATAATTTTTCCCGAAGGAACTCGTATGCCGAGCGGCGAATTTGTTCCGCTGAAGAGAGGAATTTCTTTGTTCTATAAAAAAAATGACTGCAAAGTTGTTCCGATTATACATAATTCGGGAAAATTTTGGGCGCGTCGCAGCTTTAAAAAAAATCCGGGAACAATTACGGTAAAAATTATGGAACCAATCGAGCCGGGGTTGCCTCAAGATAAATTTATGGATAGACTGAACAACACTTTTCAAGTCGAAATATCGGAATTGGAGAACAAATAATGTTTTTGGAAGAGACTCTCGACAAAATTTTGAAGAGATACGAATTTTTGAAAGAGCAGATGTTGGCAAATGCGAACGACTCGGGGAATTTCATAAAATTATCGAAGGAATTTTCCGATCTTGAGGATTTTGCGAATTTAATCAATCTTTATAACAAAACGAAATCCGAATTAAGCGAACTGCGATCCGCATTGGAAGACCCCGCGACCGATGAAGATTTCAAAGAGTTGGCCAAGGAAGAAATCGGAAGATTGCAGGGAAAAATTCCGCAGCTTCAAAAAGAATTGAAAATCATGCTGATTCCGAAAGACGAGGCGGATGAGAAAAACGCAATTATCGAAATTCGCGCGGGAGCAGGAGGGGATGAGGCCGGATTGTTCGCAGCGGATCTGCTTCGCATGTATCAAAAATACGCGGAGTTCAAAAAATGGAAATTCGAGCTGCTTTACGCTCACGAATCCGGAATCGGTAGCATTAAGGAGGCCTCGGCGAACATTTCGGGCAAGGGCGTTTTCGCTTATTTGAAATTCGAGTCGGGAGTGCATCGGGTGCAGCGTGTTCCCGTTACGGAATCCGGTGGGCGTGTTCATACGTCGACAGCTACGGTCGCGGTCTTGCCGGAAGCTGAGGAAGTGGACCTGAAAATTGACGATACGGATTTGAAAATCGACGTCATGCGGGCCTCGGGCGCAGGGGGGCAGCACGTCAACAAAACGGAAAGCGCGGTGCGTATCACCCACATTCCGACAGGTATAGTTGTATATCAGCAGGACGAGCGTTCGCAGCACATGAACAGGCTGAAAGCGATGAAGATTTTGCGCGCGCGTCTTTACGAAATGGAGCGCCAAAAATTGCAGAACGAGAGGGCCGACAATCGCCGCTCGCAGGTTGGAACGGGCGATCGCTCCGAGAGAATCCGTACCTACAATTATCCGCAGGCGCGAGTTACGGATCACCGAATCAATCTGACGCTGTACAAGCTACCGCAAATTATGGAGGGCGCTGCTTTGGAGGAAATTATCAAACCTTTGATTGAGTTCGATCAGGAGGAGCAGATTGCGAATTTCCAGAAAGATTAATCTCGGTGCGGTATTTTTACGGAAAAGTTTACGATGATGTTTAGGGAGAAAAATTGCAAACATTTTTCCGTCCAAATCGTACCAAAAATTAATAGTTTGTTAACTTTTGATTTCGTGCCGCCCCGCGGCCCCCACCCTAGGGAGGATAACACGAAAAGATTAAAACTCCCTTAATTGCAATGAGGTATGGTTACGCAAGATGGCTAAAACTTCCTCGATTTCAATGGTGGAGAAAACCCGAGAGGTGCAGCAAACAGGAGGTGTTGCGGCGATGGAAAAGGAAAAATAGGAGAAACAAGGTTAAAACCCCTTCGATTATAATGATAACAAAACCCACGAGATGCAGCAAGTTAGAGGTTAATTGCGGTGATGGAAAAAGTAAAACAGATGAAACACAGTAAGACAGGAATATCTTGCGGCAATCGTGATTACGGCTGTCGTTGTCCACCGAAAATTCTCCGTTTGTTCATCGCGAAGGTGAAAAATATTTCCGCGAACGAAGTGATGTTCGGAATGGACGAGCTTCGATTTTCGTCCGCTGAACTCGATCAGCTGGAAGATTTCATCGCGCGCTACGAATCCCACGAGCCCATCTCGAAAATCTTGAACAGGCGAGAATTCTGGAACAGCGAATTTTTCGTAAACGCAGACGTTTTGGATCCACGTCCCGAAACCGAAATCATTATCGAGCGAACCCTGGAAATTTTCGCCAAAGATCAGGCTTTCGACTTCCTTGACATCGGCACCGGCAGTGGCTGCATTTTGTTGAGCATCGCGAAAGAATTTCCGAAATCTCGCGGAATCGGAATCGACATCAGCGAAAAAGCCGTGAAGATCGCGCTGAAAAACAAATCCGACCTGTGCGTAGAAAATGCCGAAATAAAAAATGTCGGCTGGGACAATTTTTGTCCGCAAAAAAAATTCGATTTGATCGTTTCCAATCCGCCCTATATAAAAAGCGCAGACATTTTCGGACTCGATGATAACGTGAAAAATTTCGATCCGCACCTCGCGTTGGACGGCGGACGAGACGGGTTGGACGCTTACACGCAGCTTTCAGAATTGACGCGAAATTGGCTGAAACCGGGCGGTAAAATTCTTTTGGAAATCGGTTTTGATCAGCACGACGACGTAAAAAATATTTTCGAATCAAAAGGTTTTTTTCTCGCGAATGTTTACTTGGATTTCCAAAAAATTCGCCGTGTGTTGGAACTTCAATTTTTAACAAAGCCAATCGACTAATTTGGTGAAATAAATTTTTACTGATAACGGAAAAACCAAAAAAACTGGACAACTAGTAAATTATTGTCTACCCTGATAGTAGTTTTTGTATTAAGGGTGGTAGAGATGAATATTAATTGGAAAGCTTTGTGTTTTGTTGGGGCATTGTTATGTGCGGGGAACGCAGTAACCATGGAATCTGATCCGTTGGGCAGCCAGGACAGAGGCAAGCAACCTGCCCTGTCGGAGGTTAGCTCAGATATTTTTCGGATTTATAAAATTAATACATATGGGAATATTAATGCGTGTGAGAACAAAATAGAGATTTATGATGAAATTGTGGGATCTGGAAGAAAAGAACTCGTAGAGATGCCGTCTGACGCCGATAGCTGTGTGCCTTCAGAACTCAGAGATTCGTTTAGAGAAGACACAAAAAATTACCGATTTATTAAGAGAGACCCGATGGAATTCATTTCGCATGCATACCTAGTATATATGAGTCCTTTTTATTCTCTCGAGTTGTCTGTTGAGGAGGATAATATTCTTTCGGGAAGTATTCTAGAATACTCAATGCAGCGAAGAGGAATTTCCCCTGATAAAGATAAGGTATGGAATCTAATATCAAATAAGGTTAAATATCGGATATTAATTTATTCCTACAAAGATTCGAGGATGTGCGGATTTTACGAATACGGTAAAAAATTTGCAAAAAACGGAACCAAGAGATTATACGAAGAAAATAAACTTTACAAAGTGTTGGAGCGATTGACACAAAGAGAGATACAGCAGTTAATGAAGGATGATTGTAACGGCTTATCCGCATCTGATATTAATATAGAGGAGCAGATTGTTTTCGTAGATAGTGAGAGAACACCGATTAGTTCAGAGTACTTTAACAGTACTGAAAATACTCTGAGCAGTTTGGATGAGGAAAACTAGGTTTTGGTCAGAAATTGGAGAGGGGAGACATTCCTCTCCTTTTTTAGGTGGTAGACACTATTTTTCTGATTTCAGTTTGTCTTCCATCTTTTCGAATGCATCGTTGAAAGCATTATATGCTTCTCGCAAGTCTGCCATATAAGAATAGATGAGTTCGTCGGTCAATATGTTCAAAATGTTATCCATTTGCTCTTCGACCTCCTCTTTCATTGCTTTCGCATCAACAAAATTATCTAATTCCTTTTTTAAACACTCTTCCAAAGCCGTGACATATTGTTTCCCATCTTTATACACGATGACTCGGTTTTGGTATTGATTTTCTTTCAATTGACTCAGTGAGCGAATATCCTCGTCCAGTTCCTTATTCAGCTTAGCTGCGTAGTCTGCCAGATTTTTACTTGCTTCCAAAAATTCAGGAGTTACTGTGCCACTACGGTTTTCTCGCAAAGTATCTTCCGCATGACTAAAAAAATCTCCTATTTTTTTTACCGCGGAGGATGACTTCAATTTGTCTATTCCTGTCTCAACTTTGGAAGATACATTCTGGTACATTTCGTCGAACCAATCTTTGATATTCTCAACGTTGAAATCTGCGTTGAAAGCCGCATTTGAACTGGAAAAAATTAAAAATAAAACTAAAACTAACTTTCTCATTTCTCGATATCCTACTTCTGATATCAGTATGAAACAAAAAAACTAATATTTCGTTAAATTTCTTCGTAATCCTTCGGTTTTATCAAAGATTTTAATTCTTCATCAGAAAATGAGAAAATTTCCCGGATTTTTTCTTGCGGTACGTGGGCGTAATAAAAATCCTGTGCTATGAGATACACCAGGTGGGAATATAATTTTTCGAAAAATTTGTCGATTTCCGTGATTAATTTCAGGTAGTTTTGATTTATTCCCGACGAATGCCATTTTTCGTTATTTTTTGTATTTTCTTTTCCGAAGTACTTGCTCTGCACGAACGAATACTTGGCGCGATCTTTCCAAATAACACCGCATCCCAAATCAGAAAGAACGTCGTCGAGTTCATCGTCGTTGACTTCTTCCTTCAGAACAAATTTCGGCAGTTGGATATGTTTAGAACTCGCAAATTGCAAAGCCTTATCGGCATTGATTCCCGCCTCTACCGCTCGGCGCGCATACTCGCTTCTGATGATGAAATCGAAAATCATCTGATATTTTTTGTTAATTTCCATAGCATCTTCGATGAAAATCTTCAACTCTGTATCGGAAATTTCGGATTTAGGTACAATCCTTCGTAATTTGCTGAAAACCTTATTCTGATCAATGCGTTGTCCTAAAGGACAGCCGAAAATCTGCTGCCGAATTATTTTCAACGCTTTATTCAAATTGGCGTTTTTCTCGTGATTTTCGGATTTGTGCCCGGATTTTGTTTCCGGATTGGCCTCTTGCTCTGCCAAAATTTTCACTACGTCGGACAAATTGTTGCTGATCTTTGCCGTAACACTCACAAACGAAGCCAGAGCGACTATTATAGAAAAAGTTAAGAATACACGTCTCATAAAAAACTCCTACGCCATTTTATTATGATTTACATATTTTAGCAATTTGAATTAGAATATAAGAATGATAAGATTGATAGCAATTGTCGAAAAAAAATTCGGACTGTCGAAAAATGGTAAAATTCCCTGGGAATTTGAAGAAGATCGTGCGTTTTTTCAGAAACTAACCCGAAATTCCGCTGTAATAATGGGAAAAAACACTTTTTTTTCGCATGAAAATTTCCCGCTGAAAGACCGAATAAATTGCGTTATCACGAAAACAGATATTCCGAATGCAATTTGTTTTTCGACTTTAGAAGAAGCAGTTAAAACTTATCCCAACGCTTGGATTATCGGTGGCGCGCAGCTATACAATTACGCTTTGCAAAGAAATTTAATAGACGAAGCGATAATTACACATGTCAATCAAGAATATGAAGCTGACACATTTCTGAATGCAAAATATTTAAAAAATTTTGATCGAGAATTGATCATAAAAAAAAACAATTACAGCGTCTGGAAATGGAGAAAGCGATCGGAACCACAAAAGGGAAATCAGCCTCGCGAACGATACCTGAAAGAAGCCAATTCCCCTACTTGAAACAATTCCCTCCAATTAACTTTCTTTAGAAGAGGAATCCTGTGACGAGAGCTCTTTTGTCATCTCGTATATATACCTCTCTACAATTTGATTTTTAGCGTCTTTTTTGCTTTTACAGCCCATATTCCGCTCATAATCTTTGCCATTTATCTTGATTTTACAGATAAAGGTACCATCTTTATTTATGTCATACAAAAACTCAACATCACTCAACTTAGCAGGAATTTTATTATTCTGAAAATACTTACCGAGTTTATCCTGAGCAGACAAACCCAAAATTTTGCAGACATGCTCCGCGGTTTCACGTTTAGCTGCTTCTACATTTTCGCATTTCTGAAAATCCATTTTATATTTTTTGTCGTTTATTATAACTGTACAGTTCCATTCTTTACCAGATAGGACCCCATATTCGAATTTCAAGCTCAATCCGTGGGTTTTACAGTGCCTGTTAAGTATATCAATCGGGCTTTCTTTACTCGGAACAAAACCTTCGTGTTCCTTGACCGGTATCAATCTAACTTCGCCATCTGGAGAACTATTCTTTAGCGAATTGAAATTCATCGAGAACACGCTTCCCGCAAAGCACAGCACGGCAGCAGAACATAAAATTTTAAAATTAAGTTTCATTTTTGACCTCATTTTAACTATATAAACTTAACATGCTGCTTCTGATTATAAGGTTTTATATTTCTGTTGTCTAGATTTGTAAAAATTTTAGATTGCCAAAAGACAAAAATCTGCAGTGTTAAAAAATAAAAAAGCCTCCGAAGAGGCTTTGAGATATATAAAAGAAAGGAAACTTTTTAAGCTGCTTTCGAATTTTTATCAGGCTCTTTCTGCGACGTAATTTTCAAGAACTCTTTGTTTAATCCGTAAACAGCGAAGAACCAAACAAACATAAACACAGCAAAAATTGCCGCAACAATCGGAGCTATTTCCGCTAACTTAGTTGACCCCATTGGCGGAATAATATTCTTGGCAACAACAGCTAGCAAAAAGAAGTTAATAGCCGCACCACCGGACTTTCCGGCTCTTCCACCGATAACATCAACGGCCGCTTTTCCTTTGGACTTCAATTCATCATCCAACGGAATGTAACTCATCTCTTTCGTGGAATCGAACAGCGAGTATTTCACTCCCTTCGCCAATACGTTCTGAGCCAATCCGGCGTAAGCGATAACTTCCAATACCGTCAAGGAACCGCAAGACGCGACGATAGGGCCCATTTCTCCCTTGAAAATAATGCATCCGAAGAAGACCAATCCGGTGGAAAATACCATCAAAGGAGTCATCATCGCAGAGGTAAACCATGAGCAACGACGCAAAATGTTAGCACCTACCAACATGAAGAAAATTGTTGCCATACCGGTCCAAATCTGCAATCCACCCATGAATTCTTTGAATTGTGCTTTGTCTGGGTAAAGCATGTTTACCTGGTCTTTCCACATAACCTCAACCAAGTTAATGCTTACTCCGTAACAGATAACCAACAGAGCGATGTATCCCAAGTACTTGGAAGTCGCAATGTATTTCAAACTTTCGCCAAGGCTGAGTTTAACCTTCTTCTTCGGCTTCTTGATTTCCTCAGGATTATAGAAACGAGGATCCGTTAACACGTAATTGTTCAGCCAGTAATAGATAGCGATGATGAAAACACAAATGGCAACAGCAATTCCGGTAACAACCCTGATATCTCCCACAGATTTTAGAACACCACCGGAAATAATCAAAGCACCATTGGCAACGAATCCAAACATTGCGTAAAATCTTTTAGACTGCTTTATCGATGTAACGTCGTTAGCAAAACGCCAGAACATCAAGCTGATCATCGCGCTTCCCCAGAGCTCTGCCATTATGTAGAAAGACGAATAAACCCATCCCTGAATCGGGGTTAGAAAAGTTTTGCCAATACCTTCAGAAACTCCCGACAAAAGATCCGGCGTCAACGCATCCTTACAAGGGTACAAAACCACAGCAAACAAAGCGAAATAAGCCAAGAAAAATGACACAACAATGTAGAACACGCCATTTTTCGAAAATACGTTTGATAGTTTTGAGTAAGCTATCATAAATAGGACAGCAGCAGGCAAAACAAACCACAACTTCAAAGTAGGAATGGTTCCCGCTCCCATATCAGTAACAACTAAAGAATCTTTCAATCCTCTCATAACGCTGTAATTGAATAAAATTCCCATCATCATAAAAGCCATTGGCAGGAATTTCTTCAATTCGTAAGAATGAATAGGCCAGAAAATCGATCGCAAGCCTGTAAATTCCTGAGACTCTGCTTTTTTGCCGTCAGACATTTATATTCTCCGTAAATTAACAAAAACAGAGCGATTATAATTATAAACTTTGTTAATTGCAATAATTTTTTATAAAAGTAAAAAAAATTTAAACCCAGGCTTCCTTTTTCCAAAGTTTCCAATTTTTCTGTCCCGTAACTAACAGTAGGAACATCAGCGACGATAAATATACAGCGCACCCGAAGCTAAACACCGCGATAAAGATGAGCCATTTTTGCATAGAAGCTCCCAAATCCGGTGTCCAAAGCAACGCGGAAAACCCTCGTAGTGCGAAAAATGTAATTATTGCCGCTAAAATTTGGGCTCCGATCTTGAAAAAGAATGACACGGACCAATTGACTCGCAGCTTTTTTCCCGAAAAACAAACTAATAAAAGCGCATTGATCATTGCTGATATCGACGTGCACAAGGATAATCCGAGATATTTGAAAAACGGGACTAAAATTATTAAGCAAATCAAATTTACGATTACGGAAATTGCTGCAAAAATCACTGGAGTTTTCGTGTCTCTGGCCGCAAAATACACCGCAGCATAAACTTTGGCGAGCACATAAAACGGAAGTCCGAGAGCAAATCCGACTAGAGCACTCGCAGTGATCTGAACTTCTTCCGGTCCGAATAATCCACGCTGAAAAGCCACTGCCACTAGCAAATCATTGCAGGAGATTAACATCGTGGCCGCAAAAAAGGTCAAAAAGTAAGCGAATAACAAACCTTTTTGCATCTCTTCTCCCGCTCTCTTGTAGTCTTTCGTCGACAGGTAATTTGACATAAGAGGAAGCAGTGCCGTACTTAGCGCAATTCCCAAGGTCGCCAGCGGAAACTGATTTAATCTGTCCGCAAAGTTGATACAGGTGATAGCTCCCGTTGGAAGATATGAACAAATCGAAGTGTCCACCAACATATTCAGTTGCCATACCCCCGCTCCGATAATTCCCGGAATCATATTTTTCATGATGTCTTTAACGTGGGATGTCCAACAATGAAAGTTGAATCTTAATCTAAATTTGTAACGTGTTATTGCATAAACCAACAACGAAGTATGTAATATCCCCGCCAACAAAAAGAACACAGCCATTATGTGAACGGAGATGTCTTTATCGAGTCCGAGAAAGTAGCAGACAATCAAGCTTATTCCGACGATCACGCTTGGTAAGCAATGTAAAGCCGCAGGCAAGGCAAATTTGTTCATCGTATTCAGCACTCCCGAACACATCGAACTCAAAGAAATAAAAATTAAGTACGGAAAGCAAATTCGTCCGAGCCTTACCGTCAGACCGAACTTTTCGCTAAGAACGTCAAACCCCTTGGCTGCAACTTGTACTACTGACGGAAAAAATATCAAAACCATCGTGACAAATATCGTCAGGATTATTAACAAACAACTGAAAACATCCGACAGGACTTTATTTGCGCTGTCCTTTCCGTCTTTATGCAAAACGTTAGAAAATCTCGGCAAAAACGATGCGTTAAAAGCTCCCTCTGCAAAAATTCTGCGAAAAATATTTGCTAACTTTGCGGCGACCATAAAACAGTCCGTATGCATGCCCGCGCCCATAACTGCCGCAACAATGCACTCCCGAGCATACCCCATAAACCTACTGAAAAGGGTGAAGGCCCCGACTGTAAATGCTGATTTTACTACACTCATTTTTTTGCCTAATAATTTATTTTCTGTATAAATTTATCAAGTTGGCTGAAATTTTCAAAGCTCAATTCGATAATTCCGCTGCTATTTCCTTTCAATTTTATATTTGTCTTTAAACCTGAGAGCTGCTCGATTTGATGAGATATATTCAGAACCTCTGGATCGGCATGAGTGGACGATTCATAAAGAGAAGCGTCGCGTTTCTTTTCTGAATCTCGTGCGTCCGACTGCGGATTTTTCCGACGCTTTACCAGTTTTTCTGTGTCGCGTACGTTTAAGGAATCGTCCAGCACTTTTTGAGCCACTGCCGAAGCGTCGTCTGAAGTTACCAGAGCTCGCGCATGCCCGAACGACAACTTTCCTTCCTTGATCATCTGCTTGACGTCGTCGGGAAGATTCAACAGCCTCATTACATTAGAAATATGGCTGCGGCTTTTTCCGATAATTTCCGACAGCTGTTCCTGAGTATGATTGAATTCATCCAGCAACCTCTTATAACCTTCTGCCTCTTCGATCGGATTTAAATTTTCTCGCTGTACATTTTCAAGAATCGCGATTTCCAGCTGCTCTTCTTTCGAAAAATTCGTGATGATCGCCGGAATTTCAGTCAGTCCTGCAATTTGAGATGCGCGCATACGCCTTTCTCCCGCTACCAACTGATAAGCTCCGTCCGCCAGCTTCTGAACCAAAATCGGCTGAAAAACTCCCTTTCTCCTTATGGAAGCCGCCAACGACTGCAGTTGTTCGTCATCAAAAAATTGCCGCGGCTGATAAGGATTTACCTTTATTTTATCCAAGCTGATTTTCACGACGCCACTGTTGCTCGCAGGAGAGGAATCCATGTCCAATTCAGTTTGCAAAAAGGCTGACAGACCACGCCCGAGACTCTTATTCGCCATTTGATTCCCTTCTCAAAAATTCGCGGGCTAATTCTATGTATGATATCGCCCCACTTGATCTTATATCATGGAGTATTACAGGACGTCCATAAGACGCGGCCTCGCTTATGCGGACATTTCGCGGAATTACCGTGTCAAAAACCAAATTTCCGAAATGATTTCTCACGTCATCTTCAATCGTGCGGCTTAAATTGTTGCGGCGATCGTACATTGTGAGCAAAATTCCACCGACCATCAGATCCTTATTGATGGTGCTGCGCACGCTCTGAATCGTATTAAACAATTGGGTCAATCCTTCCAGCGCATAAAATTCACACTGCAGCGGAATGATAATTTTGTTCGAGGCATTCAGGGAATTTATATTTATCAACCCGAATCCCGGCGGGCAATCAATAAATACGTAATCGAAATCCAGATCGGACAGTGCTGCTTTGAGCCTGCCTTCGCGATCGTTTTGCTGAAACAATTCAACCTCAGCCGCCGCCAAATCTATTGTGGAGGAAATCACACATAGTCCTTTTACGTAGGTCTCCTGAATAACATCCTGTGGCTTAACCAATCCGAGCAAAACCCCGTAGCTGCTTTCTACTCCGCGCACCTTCGGCATCCCCAATCCGGTGGAAGCATTTCCCTGTGGATCAAGATCCACAACGAGAACTTTTTTCTCTGCAGCCGCCAAAGCCGTCGCCAGATTTATCGTCGTCGTAGTTTTACCTACTCCGCCCTTTTGATTGATAACCGCAATAGTCTTCATCTCTTCTTTCTCAGAACGCATCGGAATTATACTTCGTCGCATGGCAGATCACAAACAAAAAATTCTGTGTGGCACTGTGCTTAAATTTTGCTTTTTCAAAATCACAGAGATAATTATGTACATATTTTTAGGGGCGGACTATAATTCCGCGGAGAGGGGTTTAAATTTCGTAGGTATCCCAAAGGTTGTGGTGGTTGTAAAAAATGAGTGAACATATTCCGGTTTTGCTAAATGAAGTTTTGAATTTTTTAGATCCGTCCGACGGTAAAATCTATTTCGATGGAACTTTCGGCGGTGGCGGATATTCCAGGGCGATTTTGGAAAAGGCAGATTGCTCAGTCATCGCCTGCGACCGCGACGAATTGGTGATTCCCATCGCGAAGAAATTGCATACGGAATTTCCTTTAAGATTTTCTTTTTTTCATTCAAAATTCAGCGATATCAAAAAAGTTTTGGCGCAGCAAAATATTCAAAAACTCGACGGAATTGTTCTCGATTTGGGGCTTTCAAATTTTCAGTTAGAGGACGAATCTCGCGGATTTTCTTTCAAATCCAAGGGCAACGTCGATATGACGATGGGGCTGTGCGATGAAACGGCCATGGACATCATTCACCGCTGTTCCGAGGAGCAACTCGCAAACATAATCTACACATTCAGCGAGGAAAGATTTTCCCGACGTATAGCGAAAAACATTAAGAAAAACTTACGCAGCATCAAAACCGCGGAAGATCTGGCGAACGCCGTGCGCTCCTGCGTGAGACGAACGGGAAAAATCGATCAGGCGACGAAAACCTTTCAGGCGTTGAGAATTTTTGTAAACAGAGAACTGGAAGAGCTGAAAATTATCCTGAACGAATCTTTGGAACTGCTGAATTCGGGCGGAAAAATCGTCGTGGTGAGTTTTCATTCTCTTGAGGATCGCATAGTTAAATCATTTTTCAAGGAGTGTGGGCAGCAGAGGTGTGATTTTCAGATAGTTACAAAAAAGCCGATCGCTCCGAGCGAGGAAGAAATCGAGGCGAATCCGAAATCGCGTTCGGCAAAGCTGAGATGTCTCCTGCGATTGTAATTTTTCTTTGTTTTTTCGATAGATCGATCAGATTTTGCAGAAATTCGGACTTTTTCTATTGGACTCCTGCTGTAAAAATCTGACTCTATGTGTCTTTTTTGTTCTCTGAGGTTGGTCCGCGTTTCCTTCTGATGTTAGGTTTGGATCGTCAGCGCACTTATATTGATTAACGCCGAATTTCGGAAATTTTATCTCGGAATTTTGCGACAAATAATAAGAATATAAATCAAAATCGCCTAGTTCTTGGATAAAAGTTTTGTACATACTCGCGAAATTTTTCTGTCGAATCAGATTGGAAGTTCTAATCCAGTGATATCTGTGGGATAAATAAGATGACTCACTCAACGCATCAAATCCGCTCGCGGTTAGTCCATGTTGAATCCTAAAATCTTCGTCATTTCCGTAATAAGACGCCACCAAATTTTCTATCCTTTCTAATTTTGCAGTTTGCGACATCGTTTTAACAAAAAGTTTTGCATAGTTTTTTATGCCGCCAAGTTTCCGTATTTGTTGAAAAATCTGCGGATTTGTTTTTTCCGTTATACAATCTGCTTCGGTCATTAGAGTTAATACATCGTTAAATTTTTGGCTCAACTTTTGAGAAAATTTCTTCTTTCCGAGATTTAATCTCGCTTTTATAATAGCGCGACTGTTGGATTTATGAGGAAATAACGAACGAACTATTATACGGAAAAAAGTAGCGTCCGGAGGCAGTTGAACGTGAAAAAATTCAAATTTTTGACCGACATTTCTGATGGCATCAACCACCGGACGATTAAAAAAATTCTCCGGAGAAAATAAAACATATCGGTAATTCGGCAATTTCATTTTGGAATATTTTTGAAAATCGAGAGACCGATTTTTTACTTCAAAAATTTTCTGTTGAGCCGTGAGTGCAAGCTGCACTCGAGACATAAATTTATCTGATTCTATTTGCCACCCGTACTTTCCGAAATTTATACTCATGCCGTCGTCGATAACAGATTCTGAATCCTTTTGCACGGGAATAAAAATCAATTTAGGCAGTTTGCCCGTTACAATTTTAGCTGTCGTTATGCGCAAAAGTTTACATCCCACGGAATCCTCAGTTAATGTTCTGATTTGTTTTTTGATTTGCTCTCGAATTTCAAACGTAAATTCTCTCGGATCTCCGACATTATTCAAAAAATTGGTTACAGCATATTTTTCTAGATTCTTGCGGAGAAATGAATGTGTTACTGCAAGATCATCTAAGAAAATTATATTAGGGTTGGTTGCCGATTTTCCATACACAATATTGTTTTCCATTTTCACCACCCTGAAGGATAAATCGCAGCAGACATCATAAAAAAGATCCGCGAGATTCGTTTTATTGCGATACAAAGTCTCCTTGTAATTCCAGGTCTTGTTATAAATTCTCATTTCTTTGTTAGTTAAAGGAGACAGTTTTTTCCAATTATTGAGAGACTGTGTCAGATTGAAATCTTCGGAAATGAACGAAGCACTGGGAATTCCGTTCATAGATTCAATATTTTTAAAATACAAAATCACCAATGCACTGATTAATAATATTTTTTTTGTCATTTCCGCTCTATTTCAAAATATTTGCAGAAAGATATAGGCTTTAATTGGAAGATTGTCAACAGTTTTTACGAGATGAAAATGTATATAACGATTTAATTTTTCGAAAGAAAATTTTTTCAGATTGACTTTGGTAATGCTTTAAAACAAACTTTTGCGAGTAGCGAGGTCTGTAAGCTCATAACTCACAGCCTCACCTGAGACAAAATTTTCGGCCCCGAAACAACTCGCCTGTTTCTCAGAACCGGAAATTTTTTCGTTAATCAATACTGTTCAAGGGATGATTGAGTCCTTGCTTAACAAGTTGGTCTGTCTTAGATTGACTTTTGCTTTCCAATTCTTTCGTCTGTTCTTTAGCATTTACATTTCTTGTTTGATCTGTTACATCTTCCGTCCTACTGATGCGAGATAAATCTGTTTTCTGTCTAATCAAACTGTTTACATTCCTATCTAGCAACTCAATCTTTGTTCTAAGCTCTTCCAACTTATCTTTGTAGTTCGGATCCTTATCATTCATTTGCTTTATCTCAGACCAAACTTTGATTGCCTCAGGGAAACGAACTTCGTAAATTTGGGTGCACAATCCCTTTAAACTTGGTTCCATTCTCTGTCCTGGATCAAATAACGAGCCATCCTGATCTTCAAGGCATTCTTTCCCGTATTTCATTACGACCTGACGCCTAAATTTATGAAACTTAGCCGCTGAAGCGAATTTGGACAAGTGTTTATCGTAATATTCATTGATCGCATCCCAGTCAATTGGTCCGGTCTTGACAGAAACTCGCTTATTTTGTTCAACTTTTTGTCTTTTTTGAGCGACGGCTTCTTGCCTTTGTTGTTTCCTCTGTTTTCTTTGTGATTTCATATTTTCATTGATATCATACAACAGCTTTTCGATTTCTTCCTCATAAGTCTTAACTGCTTGGATTTTTTCATCTATTTTCAGATTTTCCAAAACTTTCACATTTTCCAAAATTTCATGTACTTGATTTAAGATTAAATTTAGATGATCTACTTCGATGATTATACTTTCTTTTTCTTTGTTAAAGAAACTAGCTGAATTTTTTCGTTCTTCTGTGGAAGTGCTTGGTTCTAGTTTGCGGGATTTATCACCAAAAAATGTCACATTAAAAGAATACGCTGTCGATTTAAAATTTTCGAAATCCTCTTTCAACTGGGAAAATAGTTTTTCAACATCATCGGCCATTTCCTTGTAATTCGAATCACTTTTAAACTCAGAAAGTGATTGTGCAACAGCATCAGCCTTTTCCTTAGATTCAGTATCTGCTCTAGAATCTGAGAATGAACTACTTCCTTTACTACCATTAATTGAAAATTCATTCAGAGCGTCTAATACAGTTGGTTCCGCTGTTTCCGGCTTTTGAAAATTTGTGAAATCAGGAGAGCTTGAGGATCTCGTTAGCTTTTTATCTCCCGCTATCCCATTGTTCAGATTTTGGCCCACTGATAATGTTTCTGAAGCCGACTTTTGAAAATTTGTGAAATCAGGAGAGCTTGAGGATCTTGTTAGCTTTTTATTTCCCGCTATCCCATTGTTCAGATTTTGGCCCACTGATAATGTTTCTGAAGCTGACTGAGAGTTTGCTTTCTTTTTTTTGTTTCTTTGGTGATTCTTCCGGTTCATGGCCGAAGGTCCATTCGTTATGTTTATATTGTGATTTATATCTTTGGAAACACCTGAATTTTCATCCTGTGTAGCTGTCGTGTTGTTGCCATTTAAATTTTCTTGAGATTGAACCTTGTCAGCAAAAATATTTTCCCCGTACAGTAATGATGCGATTGCGCACATACCTAAGACTTTTAATTTCATAATATTCCTCCTATCTATAAGTCTACATCTCAGATTACTCGTAAATAATTAATTATTAGTTAATTTTTTGATGTTTTTTTAAATTTTACATTTTTTGTTTGAAAGATTTGATGTTTTTTTATTTTATATTTGAATTAGTTAACGAATTATTAGCAAAAAATTGATAGGGTAGACAGGGTCTTTTAAAGGAGAAGGAAATGACAATATTTAGGGATCGATCTCTAATTAAATTTGCAACTGCGTTGATGTTTTTCAGTTGCGCAGAGGCTCAGGCTATGACCTGGTCATGCGCCAACGGAAATACTGAAAAATCTTTTGACGTAAAAATACCGCTTTCACAGTGGCCGATCGTAAATTCTTTAACAACTCAACAGGAACAGGAGGTGTACAGATCTACCTGGGATCAGGAAAAACCTTTAGAAGAAAATCAAAAATGGTTGGTAAATCTGTTTATGGAAACCTGCTGTGATTTTTCATTCAAAAAAAGGACAGAAGAACTTAAAGGAATAACCGTAGGCAGGCTGGGAAGTGGCGAAGATATTGTTTTTACAAAACCAGGCATAAGTATAAATGCACACCCGAATTCGGCAGAAGTATTGATTTATAACGAAAGAGAAAAATTTTACGGTTTAAAGGCCTATGTCACAACAAATATATTTTTAAACATAGAACCTCTCGATTTAACGGAGCAAATGAAGAAAGATTTTGAGAAATGCGTATCAGAATTGACAAAAGATCCGATGGGTTGCGAGGTGTTACGAGTGGCGATATCAAAATACAAGGGAGGGACCACGGAACTTCCGAAGTTAACTTTTATCCCGGTAAAAAACAAAGACATAGGTTTAGCATATACCACGGATAGCAACATCTGGAGATATCTGAAAAATACCGACAAAATACACTTTAACGAATACAGAAAATTTTTCAGGTCCAGTAAATTTATAATGTTCTCGCCAAGATGGTCCAGTGATCAGCATAGTGGGTTATTTTTGAAATTGAAGCCCGAAAGTAGCGTGGAGAAACCAGAGTTTTCATTAAATATCGGTATTGTTCCGAAAGAAGTGATCTTTTTGCACCAATTAATATATTCATTAAATGTCGAAGAGGATAATATATACAAACAAACCCAACTCATAGAACAAAGAGCGGGTTCGGGATATTTTCATGGCAGATTTGAAAGATTAGGGAATTTTTTAATAACAAACAAGCAAATGAATCTTTCTTTTCTATTGAATGATAACGTGTGTCGTACCATGTACGGACTCACTAAATACGGCAAAGATTTGATAAATGAATCGTCATATTTAGCCAAAAGATACGGCATTATAAGGCCAATGTATCTGGGAATTAATACAAAATTTAAAGTAAACGGAGAAAAATTAACTCCCGAGGAATCTTACATACTTTATAGTGAATTTCTGAAAACAAACGGAGATCACGATGTATATTGGCATTATTTGGTCGAACAGGAATACCCAGAATTTGGACAGGGAAATTATCGTTGCTCGGATATTTCGGATAAAAACATTGTGACGGAAGAGAGGAATTCTAATTATTCCGAGGAAGTATAGGACGGAAATTCCGTTTTGAATGGGTTTGAAACACGTGTTACTGTCGCTCACTTGATGCGACACAGTCGAAAGTCGATCTGCAGAGCGGAACTTTAACCTCCTTCGCAAGCGCTTGTTGATGTATTCCTTCTCTTGTGGATTAATTCAAGTGTCGCGTAACTTTTCGATCTCTTGTTCGAAACAAATAAATATATTTTTTGATGACCTCTTTTTCGTGCGAATTAAGGAACTGCGTTCTTTGTCTTGCGAGTAAATCTCTCAATCTCTGTTCAGCCCGGGATATCTCTCAGCTAAGGCTGACCGCAGTCTTCCGATTGACTTACTCGCTATTCTTAATAAGCAAAACCACGCGGATCGTTTTACACAATTCCGCGCAGTTTTTCGTTTACCTTATGAATCTAGCGTCTCTCCGGTTTGGTTTCTGCGATAATTTTGCTTTATCCTTTATATCTGAATCCTTTATATCTGACACAGTTTCAACCAATGAAATTACTTCTTTGACAACAGACTTAATTGTTTGAATCTTCGATTGGTTGTTTTGAGCATACGGATTTGGTAAATTATCTGTCAATTCGCTCAAATTTTTCATCTGTTTTGTAATTTTATCGAGTTTTTTCTTATCGATTTTCTCCGCAGGCTTCTTCTCTTCCGCCTCTGCATCCGCTTTGGCTTTTGAAACAGAGATATTTAGTCCTTGAATAACGTTTTCCAATACTTCATCTTGATATATTGCGTTTTCTATCGATTTTCTCAGATTATCAAGTTTTTCGATGATTCCCTCGACTTCTGTTCCCTTAATTTCCTCTTTTCCGGAAAAAACCTTAGCATGTGCGTCCAAAATCGCATTGATTGTCTTGGAAGTTGTCGCGAGTAAGTCCTGTGACATCTTAAATACCCAGATGTTGTCTGTATCCTTCGATGTCGAGAATAACGGCAAAGCAGGCTGCTTGACAGCTAGACCGCAATTTTGAGCTAAAGCAAATACGACGTTAGGAATATCTTTCTCAGATAACAATCCTTTTTTCGCGTTAACTACGCCAAGGGTTATTCGATCGCTAGACGTGACAAAATTATCAAAGACAAAATATTCTTTAAGAATGCTATTTACGTATTCTGCAAATCCCTTATTATCAATTTTTGTTGAAAAACTCCTTTCTGCTTTTTTCAATATATCCGGAATTGCTATTATATCTTTATCGATAGAGGCCACCCTCTCTTTATCGATAGAGGCCATCCCCTCTATATATTTTTCGCAATTTTTCTTTAATGCAGAAAAAGAAATCATGTTTTTGTCTCTGTTAGGGTCGGATGATGTTCCGAGCTTTGTCTTTCCATCGCCAGCCATTATTTCAAACAAAAATTGATGATCTTCCATCTTTGATTCAGTCTTTTGTTTACTCTGAATAGCTGCAAAAGCATAAACACTTGATTTAAACTTCGCGTTGCTGTTCATTTTGTCTATTATACTGTTGGAAAAGGATTTACCGCACAAAGCCTTATCTTCGGTGAGTAATCTTAAATACTCCTCGATTACGTTTTTATCTTTGGTAAGCTGTTTTCCTCTAAATGCAGCAGCTATCTCGTTAACATTGAATTCAGCGAATTTTTCGGAGCTAATCCATTTATTTATTGAAGGAATTAGCGCTGTTCCGTACGCATCGTCCGATCCCGTAAACATTTTGCCGAATTGACTGTAGTTGTTGTTTCTCTCTACTTCTTTATCCTCGCCCTTCTCTGTCTTTATCTTTGTCTTCTCTATCTTACCGGCCTCTCCTACTAAGGTTCCGACGTCTGCTATACGATCACTGAGTCGACGGATAACGTTCAGCGGAGTATTCCCCTCCTCTTTCGACACGATTGCCGTGTAGCTGTTGTTTAAGATGTCTCGTATATCCACCAATACCGATAACTGATCGTTTCCACTTAATGTTTCTTCGATACAGTGAAGCGCCTTCTCCACGACAACTTTTTCGGTAACAGAGTTCCCCGTTGGCAAAGTTATGGAGCCGCTCAAAGGTTTTAGGTCAACTTGCTTTGAGGATGTCGAGGCATTTCCCTCGGCAGTGCTGTTCGAAGACGCCGAATTGGCTTCCTTGAGTTTTGCTGCAAAAAATCGCTTTAGTCTTATAATCTCAATGGCATCCAATGTCGCTCCTTCGGTAAACTCTTCGATTCTTGGCATCTCAGATAGATCCACTAAATTGCTGAAACTGTTGGACAGAACTACAGCTCTTTCCATAATAATATCTGCTTCTTTTAATGAAGCTATCAAATTCGGAATCGATTTCAGATTTTCGCCCGATTCCATGAATTTTGAAAAATATGAGGCAGCAATTCTTTTAATTTCCTGTGATATGTCTTTGAAAAATTTTCCTCTGTCGGAATCAATCGCATAGTACGACTGTTTGTTCAATTTTTGCAGAGGGCCTCGCAGGGATTCCAACAAATCGCGGAATTCCTTGATGGTGGAGTCGCTCGCGAACTTTTTTTCCAAAACTTCCAGCTCCTTGTTCAGTCGATTAATCAAAAGAGACGCGGCGCCACCAGAAACACCAATTCCTTCAGAGATTACCTCCTTATTGCCCTGTAAATAGAAATTCACAATATTTGCCATTTGTATTGCGCCGTCAGACACCAGAAGATCGTTCAGCTTATCTCTTAAATCTCTCACTAGGTCACTCACGTTCACTTTTGTTGAAACAGGAGATCCAGGAGGCGGCGGTACATTCGTATTTCCCATCATAGCCGGAGGCAGCGGAGGTGGTGGAGGCGGCGCAGGCGGTATACTTCCATTCCCCGTCGTAGCTGAAGGTGGAGGCGAAGGCAGCATATTATTCCCCGTCGTAGCTGGTGGTACGTTTGTATTTCCCGTCATAGCCGGTGGTGGAGTCGATACGCTTGCACTTCCAGCCTGATCCAGAGATTGTGTCAATATATTCGTATTACCGTTCGGCGTTGGCTGCGTTGATGGCAAGCCGCTCTCTGTTCCTGATTCGGATTGAGAAAGATTGTCCTCTGTTTGAGGATAAAAATCCTGTTCTGTTTGTGATTCGGAATCATAATTCTGTTTCAAATTATTATTATATTTCTCATTACCTTCACTATTCTTCTCTGACTTAGAAAAACTTTCATTGGATGACTTAGAATCAGAAAGTCCATCAAGGCTATTAAGATTAATATTTTCTTTGAGATCATTTTCCATAGAATATGTTGGTTGTTTATTATAAGGCGCAAAATTATCTGTTTCATAAGAAGCATTATTTTTATTCTTCTTATGCTTTTTCTTGTGTTTTTTGGACTTTTTTCCATTAGAAGAAGTATTATTATCTTTCTTATTTTTGCTGTCAGAATTATTCAAGCTTTCACTATCCTCCTCTGAGTTATTTAAGGAGAATAGTTGATCAAAGGAATCCGAAAACTCTTCTTTACCTAATAGATTACTGGATTGAGTCAATTTAATTTTAATTCTATCAGCAAAGCTGGTAGGACCGACATCTTTCGCAAAAACATCGTTTTCCACTAGGGAAGACATTGCTCCCAAAACAATCATGTTCAAAATTATAACTCTCATTTCATTCTCCTTTACTTTCCGCACATCCCAAAGGACGTACAAACTTTATCTTCACAGCACATCCCCAGGGATGCACAAATTTCCGCATGTTCCCAAGAACAAGTTCATGCACTTTCTCCGAGTATCCCTAACAGCAGGATATATCAGCACATTTCTATCGAGTCCCTGTAAGAGAGGTTTTGCCCTCAATACACCTCGATCAATTTATGCATCTCCAATAAAAAGATGCACCCGCGTATTTCTGCCACGAATATCTGCCTAAAATCCCTCACATATCCACAAAGAAATGCTTTTCTCTTCACGCATTCTTTCTGAATAACGTGCAATAACACAAACCCTCGACGCGCGTCTCTGCAAAAAGAGACACGTTCGACGTTACTACCCTATTGATTAACTACAAAAACTCATCGGCGCGCGGATTCGGCGGACAAACTACGCCCTTATTGTAAGGATATCCGAAATTTGTTAATAAAACGTTAAATTTTCAAAAATTTTATATTTTAAACAAATTTTCTCGTCGATTATTGAAATTTCAAAATTATACGATCGACATTTCGAGAGAAACTGTTATGAAATTTCCTTTACACGCGCAAGTTGCATATAGGTTTTATTATATTTGTCGTCTCGATTGATTTTATAAGGTATTTTAAGTGCAAAATAATCATGCAAAATCTCTAGGATTTTTTCAAAAACATTTTCGCAGATTAATTTAGTGTCTTCCGTCGTTTTTGAGACATATACTATGTGTTTTTCTCGGGGTTTTAGTTGCCAAAAACTCATGGTTTTGACGTCTGTTTTTCCCAACTTGAACCCATTTTTTGAAGCGATTATGCTTTCAACTGGAAGTTGTATTTTTTCCCCATCCTTTACCTTTTTTAGGCTGGGAATTTCTCCGGTTTTGTAATCGATAATTGAAATATTTCCGTCAGAATCGAGTTCCAGCCGATCCGCCTTCGACGCGATTTCTACCTGAATATTTTTATCTTCACGTAAAATTTCTAAACTTATTTTTCCCTCAATTTCCGAAAAATTTTTCAAATTGTCGTTGAAATTATCAATAAAAAATTTCAGAATCGAGTCGACATTGAAGTACCAAAGTCCCAAATTTTCCGAATATATGAACCTTTCGCGGCAAATTTTCTCGAAAAGTTCACGTAAAAAGCGAAATTTATCATCGCGAACGTGTTTTTTCACAAAATCATCGAAAATTTTGTGAATCAGATTGCCCTTCAAATTTTTTCTCGAATTGACAGGAAACAATTCCTTCAGGCGCAGAATTTTTTTTGCATAATAAACGTAAGGATTGCCGATCAACGAATCCAAATCCGAAACCCAAAAAGTTGTCGGGCGGAATTTCACGGCAGGAGATGGTGCGCTGAAACTGAAGAGAGAAAATTTCGACGGGGATTTTATTTTACGCATCAAATTTTTGCAACTAACATCTTGTTTTAACTCGTAATTTTTTAATCGGCTGTAGTGCTGCGCCTGCTCGCCATTCTCCATGACAGAACGAGTCACCAAAACTTTCGGTTTGTTGATCAATTTTTCCCACACACAGGCGTAAAATTCGTTGCGTTCGTCAACAGTGTTGATTTCCAGCTGTTGCAGCATCGAATCGCTCATCCAGAAATCGCTCGAACCCGAGGATTTCCACGAGTTTTCGTTCGCTCCGCAAATAATAATCTGATCCGCGTCTGCAAGCTGTGATTCGAGAATTCCCAGAATCACTACCCCGGGCGTGTAACTGATATTTTCGCGCAAAGAGCTGCTCAAAAAGTGATTTTTCAGGAAAATACAAAACTCGGCAAGCGAAATGTTTTCAAATTCCTGCGGTTGCAGAATTTCAGTGAACCTTACTGCTGCGGACTCATTTAGCAAATTTATAAAATCCGAAAAATATTCCCGCCAAAAATTGAAGTCGGCGTTATCTGGAAATTTCGAAAACTCCTTCAAGCGAAAAACAAATTCCGCGAGCTTTTCGAACGGAGATTTTTGCTCGTTAAGCGGAAGTGTTGAAAATTTTTCCTCGTCAGGTTCAACGAGAAGCGAGTTTGAAGCTTCTTCCGTATAAATTCTATCCTCGAAAAGATTTTCTGTATGCTCAGGGGCTTTAAATTCGGTTTTTGAAAAATCTGACTCCTTTTCAGGCCAAAATATATTAAAAGTTTGGAAGAAATTTTGAGGATAATTCTCCTTTTTTCGCAAAAAATCTTCCAATTCAAAAACGGAATTTTTTATCGAATCGTTGAACTTTAACAAATTGATGACATCAGCATTTTGAAAATCGTGTTCGATTGCGAAAATTATTTGCGAAATTATTTGCCCGACCAAAGTGCGGTGCAACGCTGTCCCCGAGGAGTCGTCCGCAGCGATATCCCACTTCAGCAGTTCCGTCTTGATTTTTTGAGTCAGAGCAAGATTGGAAGAAACGATCAGGACAGACTCGTTTTGCGCCAGTGCTTTTCTCGTCGTCAAAGAGACCGCGAGAGCCTCATCGGAATTATCCGTCGTCTCGATAATTTTTCTGTTCGCGGGAATTTTTTGTTTCACCTCGACATTTTTGATTTTCAATTGAGGCCACTTATCTTTAAACAAGCGATTGATTTTTTTGAAATTATCCCCGTCCTCGTTTTCTAAACCACTGACCACGACGAATCCGGAATCCAAGGCTTGTAAATACAGTTGTCGATTGTAAAAATTCTCTTCCAGCAGTCCCGCGACAACGATTTTTTCGCCATCAAGCGACGAAAAAAAGTCGTTCAGCTTTGTTTCGAGATTGTTTTTGAACTCTGAAATTTCAGAATTTTCTAGAATTTTATCCAAAATAAACAAAGTACTCTTCCAGCTATCGTTAAATTTTTCGGGAATCATCAATTTTCGATAATCAGCTCGGTTGAAAATTAAATTTCGGATCAGTGAAGACAAGCTCTCTGACAGGTCAAACAGTGTACTGAACGGAACGGAATAAGTGTTGTCACGCAAAAATTTCAACAGAAGAAAATTTATATCAGGGAAATTTAAAATGTCGGAAATCGAAATTATCTCGGGCACAACACAGTTAAATTTGGAAATTTCACGCTTAAATGCCCGACAACTTCGGTTATTTGGCAGGAAGATCTTTGTTACATCAGGTTCCGCCGATATAATTTTGGCGAGCTCTTGAAAAAAATTGCACTCAAGCGGAATGTTGTAGATTTTCGACATCTTCTATATTGTATACCAAAATAATGCGTCCGGATTCGTCGGTTACGCTGTTAAAAATTTCATAGTCAAACCGAAAAAATTTCAAGGCATCTTCGATTTCCTGCTCGACCTTTTTCCCTTTTAAAAATACGCCGTAATTTGAATATTTTTTCGCAAATCCGATCAAAACTTTCAATTCGGCGAACCCTCTGGCAGTGAGAGTATCGAATTTGCCATCGATATTTTCTATACGATCCAGAACAAGTTCAACCTTTGCTGAAGTCTGTCGGGCGACTTCCGATAGAAATGTCATTTTTCTTTGGTCCGAATCCACACATGTTACGTCGAAACTCTCGGTAATTCCAAATAGTTTCAAGAATTCGATGTTTTTACTGACGATGGCGAGCACCATCCCCGGGAAACCTCCTCCTGATCCGATGTCCAGAACCGTTCTGCCTCTTAAAAAAGGAATCAATTGCAAACTATCCTCAATATGCCTTGCCCAAATGTTGTTCAATGTTCCACGTGAAACCAAGTTAATCGCTTTCTGCCATTTCAATAAAAGATTTTTGTAAATTTCTAGATTATTTCGAATATTTTGCGGAAGGTGTTCCACGTGAAACATTTCGCGATGATTTTTAAATCGTTCCACGTGAAATATCCCTGAATCACTGATGGCTCTTGATCCACTCGGTGAGTCGAGCTTTTGACGCGGCACCAACGTTTTCCGCGACCTTTTCTCCCTTCTTGAATATCATGACAGTCGGAATACTCATCACCTCGTATTTAGCAGAAATATTCGGGGATTCATCGATATTAACCTGCATGATTTCAATCCCCAACTGTTCTTCAATCGACTCCAAAAACGGGCCAATCATTCGGCACGGACCGCACCACTCCGCCGAGAAATCCACGACCGCAAAGTCCTTATCTAAAACATTTTCTTGAAAGTTCGTTTCATCCGTATGCAACATAGCCAACTCCTCTTTCTACTTTATTCTATCAACCCTTACTCCGCAATCCGCTAATTTCTTTTCTGCGCAACAATAACCTCTGTTTAAATGATACACCCTGTCTACGAGAGTGTTTCCTTTCGCAGCAAGTCCTGCCAAAACCAAGCTGAACGAAGCTCTCAAGTCCGTCGCCATTACCGGAGCGCCGACCAAATGATCGACTCCGCAAACCGTCGCTTGCGATCCGGAAACCGAGATATTCGCTCCCATTCGAGCCAATTCCGCGACATGCATGAATCGATTTTCCCAAATTTTTTCATCTATGACTGACTTTCCTCCCGCTAAGCACAGCAACGCCATGGTTTGCGCTTGCAAATCCGTCGGAAATCCTGGGAAAGGTTCGGTCTGAAAATCAATTGGCCGAATCTCACCGGCGTATTTTGCTTGAAGACCATTTGGAATGTCCTCAAATATCAGAGAACACTCCTCCATTTTTTCAATAAAAGTCGGCAGCAACTTTCTGAAATTTCCGCCGATCAAATCTACCTGTCCTTTGGTAATCGCCGCAGCAACCGCATAAGTTCCGGCCTCGATACGATCCACCAATACCGAGTGTTCGGCATGACGCAGCCGAGGAACTCCGACCACCCTGATTTCCGAGGTGCCTTCTCCTTCAATCCTAGCTCCCATTTTTTTCAAACAGTTAGCGAGGTCTACGATTTCCGGCTCGCGCGCCGCATTTTTCAGGACGGTTTCTCCGTCGGCCATTACTGCCGCCATAAGCAAATTTTCCGTTCCTGTTACAGTTGAAATCGGAAATTCAAACTCCGTTCCCTTTAACCCTTTTTGCGCCTTTGCTTGAACATATCCGTCTTTGAGATCGACTTCAGCTCCCATCGCCATCAATCCCTTCAGGTGCAAATCGATCGGACGTACTCCAATCGCACATCCTCCCGGCAACGAAACGCTGCAATGTCCAAACCGAGCCAACAGCGGTCCCAGCACCAAAATAGAGGCTCTCATCTTTTTTACTATCGTGTAAGGAGCGGTAAAATTATCAATGGAATCCGTCTTGCACGTCACTGTTTCGGAATAATCCCCGACTGAGCTCACGGTACACTCAACGCCGAGAGTTTCCAGCAAAGCAATCATCGTAGATATATCAGAAAGAGGAGGTACATTTTTCAAAGTTAAACCTTCCTCCGACAAAATCGCGGCGGCCAGCAAAGGCAAAGCGGCATTCTTTGCTCCCGAAATGTGAACTTTACCGTTAACTTTCTGTTCTCCGTAAACGCGGATTTTTTCCACAGGCTTGCTCCAAAAATACAAAGAAAGAGTATCATATAAAACCTTGAGTTTTCAAGAAAGGAAGCGCGTATTATGGAAGTTTTCAGAAAGATTTCGCTCGAATACGAAAATTTTTCGTTTCCAACTTGCAGTCAAAATATTTTCGTTTAAATCTGAAAAGTGTAACCTCCTGACAAGTTTGCAAATATTTATCAGAAGCGAGGTATCAACTTTACCCGCGTCTTTTGCGTATGATATCATCTCTACCAAGACAGAAGAGAATGTTTTTTCTCTGATGTGTTAAAGGAAGGAGCGAAAAATGAAATTTAAATTATTGATTACCTGTTGTTGTGCGGTTGTTTGTTTCTATTCAAATGCGATGCAGCCTATTCGTTCGCAAGAGTTTCATGAAGGAAAAGGCAAGCAGATGGTTTTACATCCTGAAAAAAAACGCTCACTAGATGAACACTGTCTTTCTCCTCGACAAAAAAGGATATGTACGAGGGAAAAAGATAAAATTTTCGATAAAAAAATTATCACTATAGAACAACTTCTTAGTCTGGGGAACAATGAAATATCTTCATCGAATATTTCATTGAATCACGATGGAAAAGACGTCATCGAAGCGAGATGTCTTTTTTTGGCTTCAATTCGAAATATTGTGATACTTCGTCATCAATTTCGAAACTGCATTTATATAGAAAAATGTCAACAAGAAGAACTTCGAACTTTAAAAAACAGGGAGAAAGAATTAGAAAAAAACATAGAGAAGTTTGAGAAAAGAGAGAAAGAATTAGAAAAAAATATGGAAATAAATAAAAAAGAGGCGACGGATAGATATATGCTGCTGAAAATAGCTCAAAGCAAACAGAAGGTTTTGCCTTCTGCAAAAAAACACTCACTAGACGAACACTCTCTTCCTCAGCAACAAAAAAGGATATGTACAGAGAAAAAAGAGGGAATCTTTGATAAAGAAATCATCGCCGTAGAACAACTTCTTAGCTTGGGGAGCAATGAAATATCTTCGTCAAATATTTCATTGAGTCACGATGGAAAAGATGTTATCGAGGCGCGGTGTCTTTTTTTGGTTTCAATCCGAAATATTGTGATACTTCGTCACCAACTTCGAAACTGTATCTATATAGGAAAATGTCAGCAAGAAGAACTTCGAACTTTAAAAAACAGGGAGAAAGAATTGGAAAAAAATATAGAGAAATTCGTGCAAAAAGGGAAAGAATTAGAAAAAAATATAGAAACGAACAAAAAAGAAGCGGCGGATAAATATATGCGGCTAAAAATAATTCAAAACAGAGCAAAACTATAGAGATCTGAAAAGCCTGGTTTGGATGAGTTTTCAGATCGGCATTTAAAGAGGAATAATTACAGATAATCACTTAGAGATTTTTTCCGTTTTTCATTGATGGCCGACGGCGTAAAGCCCTGAAAAATTGCTGAGTTAAAACGAGGTTCCATTAATTTAATCTTCTCCAATCAAACGATCTTTTAATTTTCGCCGCGCATGGATTTTTTCAGGCGGTCGAGCTTTGATTTCACAGAATAATCCAAAATTTTCGAACCGTAACGAATCTGTAGCCCGTCGATCAGAGATTTATCCTGTCGCGCAACGAATTCTATTGTTCCGCCGATCATTTCCTGCAAGTACTGAGCAAGCTGAATTCTGCTTTTTTCCGAAAAATCTTTCGCGTAGGTTACGTAAAAAACCTTTTTATCATTCATACGATCGCAAAACTTCTCGAAGGCAACGCAGATGTCCAAAATAATCGAAAATCTCTTGTTGCTCAACACTAATTTCAGAAAATTTCCGATCTCCGGAAGCAATTCCAACTCAGAAACCAACGTATCGACGAAATCCTCGCCATCCTTGACTAACAGAGAGAAACGCCGCAAAATCCCCTCGCGATTATTCAGAGATTCAATCGCCTCGCGAACCGCTTTAACCTGCTGTACGAACTCGGACTCACGCCCTACGCTGACCTCATACAAGGCCTTCACGTATCTATCAACTACCGAGCTCCCAAAAACCTCAATTGCCAACTATGTCTCCACCCGCATCTAGTTGGTGAGGATATCATTATTAATCAATATTTTCAATTCAGAACGATCGTATTCCATAAAAAAAGGAGGCCGAAACCTCCTTTAAAGGTATTTATAAATCGACAATCTATACATTATGCCAAATCAAAATCCGAGTACCCCACAACCTTGTAAGTCGCTTCGAGATTGTCACGGTCAAGAGATAATAGCTCGTGCTTAGGAGCTTTTCCGTTTTTCAAAGCTTCAATGTCTGCGATATCGCACAACTGCAAAGTTGTCGGAGTAACGCTCCAGATTTTCTTGATCATGATTTGCCCACGATCCAGTATGACAACCGTCGACTCCGGTGCCAAATTTGTTGCCGGTTCGAGGTACAAGGTGGAAGTCTCGCTGAAATACGGCTTAAAATAACCTTCTGCCTTGATTGCAAATACATCTTCCTTGGCAAACAATTCCGCTGGTTTCGCTTTCCAGTCTGTACTTGAACAAAGGTTGATAGACAGTTTGCTTCCGTCTTCAGAATTTGCCACAACCTTGTACACAGGCAAATTCATCTCTCTTGAAATCATGTCGTGACGCTTCTTACGACCAAACTCCACAGCGGTGATCACGTTACCATCATGAGAAATTTCCTGCAACAATTCCGCCGGAGAACATCTGAACGCGTGGGCTAACCTGCGAATCAAATCCGTGTTTAACCTTCTGGAGCCAGATTCCAATCGTGATAGGTAAGAAATCGAAACATTTGTCACCTGCGACAGGGTTTCCAAGGTGTATCCGTTCTTCTTGCGAAGAAATTTCAAGTGAGTCATCGGAGCGTCCTTCTTCTTCCGACCAACTCGATGCTTAACCTCAACTGGTGCCTGCTCTTGATAAAAATCCAGATCCTTCATAGGACTTAAACTTTGTCTTGCCATAATACCCCTCTAAAAAACTACAAGCATATATATATCATATGACAAAACCGAAATCTATATACAAAAGAAAAATTTTTTATTTGTTTTTAAATTTAAATATATTTTTATTCACAACCTATTGATTTTATTGTAAAACGCGCTTTAAAAATCTCATTTTTAGCATATTCAAAGTTTCGGATCTCCTAATGTGGTTTTACTAGAAAATTATTTTTTTATAGTTTTTTCTGTTCAAAAAATTTTATTTTAGGGAAGATTTTTAACAAAAAAGGAGAAAACATGATTTCTTTGGAAAACAAGGAGTTAAAAAATCAAAAAGGCTTAAAATTGTGTAAAACACACAAAATAAGGAGGCCGCGAATCTGTAGAAACGGAAAGTTGAAGCTGAACATGACGAAGGTCGTTTCGCCTAGAAATTTCAGGGGTTTGCGAAAAAAATCGTATATAAACTACGGTTTGAAACAGGCAACGACGAAAAAGGTTGAGCAGCGTCGATAAATAAAAATCCGAACCTAAGAAATTCGGAGTTCTGAAGATCAACAATAAGAAAATTTCCAAACAAATTCAATCTGTTAAATAAATTCCCAACTAGTGTTTTTCGATAATATCCCATTTATCGGTAGGGTATAAGATATAGAGACACTGAAATCGTTATACTTTTGTTATAGTTTTTAATTTTTGGCAATATCGATAATATTAGGGATATCCGGCTTCGAAAAAATCAAAATTCTTCTGTTTCGATGAAAAATTTGCGCTGATGGGATTTTTATTTTCGGCACTTATCCGATATCCCGAAATTTGGACCATTACTCATTGAATAAAAAACATAAAAGCGCCGAAATCGTTATACTTTTACTATAATATATAGAGATTTTTTCAGGAAAAATCAGAATTTAAGCGCGAGGAGCTGTCTTTTCAGAGTTAATCGTGAAAAAATAATTTCAGATCGAAATTGGAAGAATTTTTGAGCATGCCGAACAAAACACATATTAATTTTCGCATAATATCTGCGATGATGAAGTTTAAAGTCCGGCCCTTCTCTTTTCAATTGATTAATTTCATTATTCGGGTTGCGCAACTTTTTTCAGATGTATTCATAAAATGGATGAGAATTAACGAATTATTAATTGAAAAATATGTATGTGGCTACATCTGCGGATAATTATCTATGAAATCGGAAAAAAACAGGATGACGCATTTTCTGAAAACGAAATTTTTGTGAATTCCTTGTATGGTGAGATTAACCCAATTTTTTCAGTTGGACGACGACTTTGAATGTTGTTTCAGGATGCAGGTCTGCTCCACGTTTGTTTTCGCGTTCATATTGTAATAAAACTTTTGTGCATTCGTTTCCAAAATTTATGCCGGCTTCGTGTTTCAATAGTTTCAATTTTCCACTATTGGATTTATCTCCGAATCTGTTTCCCAGGACGATTCCGCAATTAATTTGGGTTCTAGGGGTGATTTTATAGCTGGCGTTGAGAGCTATTCCTTTGTACTTTTTTTCAGAATTTTTTTCATCTACGAAGTCTTGCTGAATTTTGAACGGATTGTAAGAGCTCTGTTTTCCCTTGAATCCCATCACTCCCGCAGAGAATTTTTCGTCGCTGTAATTCACTCCGGCTTCTATTCGATCAAAACGCTTATTTTGCTGAGAGTAACTACCGCTTGAGGAAAAAGTTAAGTTCTGACTAAAGAAAATGTCCAGAACACCGACTATATTCGATTTTTTATATTTCAGACCTGATGATTCTACCCGCTTTTGGGGTTCGGTTAGTTCGAAAGATTGACCTAATGCAAAATGATAAATGTTTTTGGCGCCGTGATATCCGTCGGCATGAAACCCGTAAAAGTAGCGCTTACCGGAATCTACATTGTACGGAGAAATAGACCTGTTGTTGAAAAATACGTTCGATTCGTTAATCTCGTCGAATGGAGTTTCAAAGGCATCGTAGTATTTTTTGTTTTCAGAAAGAGAAGTTCCCAATACTGGAGTGAAAATTAAGTTATGCAACGGAGTTTCAACCAGTAGCGGCCATTTCCACGTTAGATTTAACTGAGGTCTTGCCTGAAAATGCGAGTTATAGTCGGATTTTGTTTCTTCCTTTACTTTTAATCCTTGCACCGATAAAACGGCATTAACCTCAAGTATGTGTCCGCCCGGCGTTAAAATTTCTTTATACCAGGACGGGTTGCAGATGTATTTTTGCGAAAGTCTTCCGTTTTTGAAGTCCATATTTATGAACGCAGTGTCGAAATTCAAGGTTCCTCCGAAAACCTGGAAATAATGACGGTGCTCCAGCATCGGAAGTAAATTCGGTGCCGCATCCAAATCCTCACTTTGATACATGGAAGATTTCACCATCGTATAATTTCTGCCATGAAATCCTTCCAAATACACTTTGGATTCCAAAGTCCTGTCAACCTTGTCGAAAAATGAAAATCTCTTAAGATAATATCTGTCGGATGCCAAATTGATGTTAAATCCCGTTCGCCAGTTGTTATTCAGCTCATAACGAAGCTTGGCAAAAACATGGCCTCTATATCCGGAGCGTTTAATTTTCTGGATTTTTTCGTCAGGATCTTGTTTGTTAATGGACTTTGTACCCGTCAAGCTTGCGTCTATGCTAAATTCTCCGTGCGGAAATCTCCAACTGTAGTAAATCCACGGAACATGACCTATTCTGGAGGTAATTATCGGTTTGAAAATCAACTCCTGCGAATCCGAAATCGAAAACAAATAAGGAAGCGATAAGCTGAAACCCTGCTGCGATGAGAACGAAAATTTCGGTGTTAAAAATCCGCTCTTTCGCTTAATATTTGAGCTTACATGAGTGAGATATGGAGTATAAAGCACCGGAACGTTATACGTTTCCAGCACTGCATTTTGATATTCCGTATAATTTTCCGGGTTAAACGTTACAGTTTTTGCTTTTAGCTGCCAGGTTAAAGAGCCGGATTCTGTGCATTCATAGCATGGGGTAAATATTACATTTTTCAGTAGATATTCACCGTTGACAATGAAACAATTATCGGAAGCCAGTCGTGTTTTGTCCTGAGTAATAATCTTCAGATTTGTCGCTCGACCTGATTTGAAATTTTGTTTAGCCTGAAACGAATTCGCGAAATATGCGTTGCCGAATTCATCTTTCATTATTACGTTACCTTCTGCCTTTATGATGTCATTTTTTTCATCGAAAGACATCGTGTCAGCCGAAATAATCTTTTTGTTATAAACCACGACTACGTTTCCATGACAGATAACAACGTCATTTTTGTATTCAGTCTCGTCAGAATTTAAGAAAGAGATATCCGCGGCGGAAACAGCTCCTCCGAAAAAGATGCTACTCAGGATAAGGCCTCTGCATAAAATAATACTAGCACAACGGCCCACGATGACAAAACCACAGAAATCACTCCTGCATAGGCTAAGGATTCCAGTAGGCTGTTCGAAAATCTTAAAAACAACACTGAAAAAATGACTTTCATTGCTATATTTGTTTTACTTTTGTACCGATTTATCGGAAAGCAAATTATTGCGGCAATCAATGCAAACAATATAAAGGAGGCGCAATTCGCCAGAAGCTTCTGCAGCGTCAGTTCGTATAGTCTCAAATTAACTTTGTCTCGCTTTTGGATTTTATAGACTTTATACAGCGAATATATGTCATGACGATGGGGCGCCAACGACAGCAATTCGATCAGCTCAGACGATATATTGTCGAAAATTTTTATGGACTCTAAATTTTGGAAACGATCATCTTTTAACACAGATACATTTTTAAGTGTGACCACATTCGAGTTGATTTCTCCCGACTTTGCAATCAGGCGTTCGTTTTTCTTCAAATCAAACAAATGAAAGTCCGAAAGTCGGTTTTTGTCTATGGTTTTTATGAAAACCACGTACTTATCTTTGCCGAAGTCTATCCAAATATCATGATTCTTTTCTATGGACGACGAAGAGTTGGCTTCAACGGCTCTCTTATACAGATTTTCCGATTTTATGCCGACTGGATGAAAAACGAACAGCCAAAACATCCCGATAAATATGGAAAAACTTATGAAGGGAATTAAAATCTGCCTCGGCGATCTTCCGATCGATTTGAGAATGGTAATTTGCTGAGATCGGCATAAATCCCACAAACTAAAGGTTGCGGTTATGAAATAAACATAGTTAATAATCTCGCAAAAAGTTATCGGAGTTCGCAGGAACGACAGCTTTAGTGCGGACAGAATTTCTGCAAAATTTGTTATGGAGAATTTTCTGCTGATCTCCGCGAAATCGAAAAGCAGAATTAAGAAAAACACGGAAACCGAAACGAAAAATATGGTTTTTAGCTGTTTTTTGAAGATATAACCAAATAAAATTCTGCTCATGCTTTTTCTCTCACTACAGAAATTGAAACAAACAGCATGACGAAAACAAAAACGTAATTCACGTAATTAAAAATTTCGTTTTTTGCCGCGATATTCGCGAAAGCCAAAAAACTTCCCTGTACAATTATCATATATATTACCAGAAAAGCGATTCTCGAATAAGTAATTTTCCGAACATACGGCGCCAATCCCACCAAAAAGAAGGCCATCAAAGAAAAAATCAGAGTCAGTAACGGAGACAAGATTTTTTGGTGAAACAGAGCCTTTTGTTCCTTGGTCTTGGAAGGATCATTGGGAATTTCCCTCATCAATTCCGAAAGAAACTTCTCATTCGGGCGTTTTTGCACCTCGTGTATATCAAGAATTTCTCTCAAATCGTATACATATGATGAAAATCGTGTCGCGGAATTTTTGTGGCTACCAAAATCTACCTCTAGCCTCTCTCCGTTCGTGAGAGTTAGGACATTATTCGTAATCGCTCCTTTAGCAGCAAATAAGGTGCATGTTTTTTCTTTTTCTCGCGTATCAATTATGAAAATATTGCCGAAAACACATTCGCCGTAGTATTTCTGTGCATAAACAGAAAAATTTCTGCCGGAGAATATTTGCCCGGCATTTTCAGGCGGCTCAATGTTATTTTTGATGTTGAATTCCATTTGTCTGAATTCGCGCCAAGATGTCGGCGAAATATATGCGTTGCTCACATACAAATATCCGCAAATAATCAAAGCCAATTCCAGCAAAGGAGTAAGTAATTTTTGCGGCGCAATACCCGATGACTGAAGTACAACGATTTGATTGGATTCCGCCAGCCGATGATAGACAAATCCGGCGGATATCGCCAACGTGATGGGCAATAAAAATGCGATAATATCAACGGATAAAAAAGAGGTCAGGCGGAAAAATCTCGATAGGCTCAAATTGTTATTGAGTAACTCCAAATACTTGGAAGACTGAACTATCCAAGTACAAAAAGCCAAAGCCACCGTAGAATATACTGTAGTTCTGAAAATTCTGAAAAATATCAACCTAGCTAAAATGTTCATTCCTCTTCCGGATATCACAAAGTCCCGATATCTCAACAAGTTAGAATCTAAGATGGAGGTCGAGACCGGAATCGGACCGATCTACAAGGATTTGCAGTCCTCTGCATAACCACTCTGCCACTCGACCTAACCGAAGTACAATTTATATATATTCCGAGCAAAGGTCAATAGGTTAAAGCGTGTTCAAGCGCGAACTTTAACAATTTATTAACAATATTTCAAAAAAAAATGCATGGAATTAACTTTATGTAAAAGTTTTCGCGATACGATGAAACCAATAGATAGTTAGTTAGATGTTAGTGTGGATATATAAAGATGAGCAACGAGCGTACAACAGAAATGACTGGAACAGTGAAGTGGTTTAATCAATACAAAGGTTATGGTTTCGTTGAAATAGAAGGTATTCCGGAAGATGTTTTCCTCCATTTTTCCATTGTGGATGGATCAAGTATCAAAGATTTAGCGAAAAATGACGTGATAATTTGTTCAGTGCAAAAATCAGATAAAGGATATCAGATTATGAAGATAAAAAAGGTGATTTCGCACAGCAAATATCCTTTAAGCAAAGATACCAGCAAAGTTTCTGCTATAGTGAAATGGTTTAATCCGTCGAAGGGGTTCGGGTTCGCACAGCTTCGCTCAGGCGAGGACGTATTTATTCACGCTGGCCTTCTGAAAAAATTGAATTTGAAAGAACTTGAGCCAAATAAAAAAGTAAAACTGATGGTTCGACATACAAACATGGGTTACGAAGCGCTGGATATATTGGAATGAAATTTTCCCTTCAATAGGTAAATTCAGAATATCTCATGACGACACTATCAATAAGGTCAGGCGTTACGAAAATTTTAAATTCTGTAAAGGAGAAAATCGGGTAAGGTAAAACATGCTCAATCCGACAAGTTGAGGTAATGACAGACCTCATCTGAAAATTTTCCAACAAACAAATAAAAAATTTGCATATTTTAACAATTGAGACTATCTTTTTTGTATAATTAATGGTACTTCGAAGAAAAAGGGTGTACAAAATGAAATTAGGAATCAGGAGTTGGATAGGTAGTTGCTCGCTTTTAGCGTTGCTGTATATCAGTGATGCGGGGGCAACTGATTATATGTCAAATACCGAGGGAGCAAATCATCTCGGAAGGTCGAGTCAAGTTAGTTCAAGCTATCGAAGTATAGATGCTTCTTCGCGTGAAGAAAATAATGCTAATGAGAGGCAACGGGCGATTACTGATGATGAGAAAGAGCAATTAAAGGAATTGTTTTATGCGGATGATTTTGATCTCGAAAAGATTGAGAATTTTTTAAAAGACAAAGGAATAGATTTCGGTTTAAATAAAACCAAAGGTTCGGAGGAGATTACTATCGCCGCGGGGTTAGGAAATCCAGATCTGGTAAGGTTATTGATGAATTATGGAGCGGACATTAATGCCAACAAGCATCCTCTGGGTAGGTTGTCTCCTTTGCGTGCTGTGGTGATGGTGCCTCCTATAAACAAAAGAAATGTAGGCGCGATGAGGTGTTTAGTGGAATGTGGTGCTGATGTCGAAAATTGTGATGGGGATAGCATTATAAGAGCAATGATAGAGCATTGGCCAAATGGATTTGGTAAAGAGGATATTGAATTCATGGTAAAGCATGGAGCGGATATCAATAAAGCGGATTCTAAAGGAAATACTCCTCTCATAATTGCTTCTTCGAAAGAATTGGATAAGGGAGAAAATTTGATCAAGTGCTTGATTGATAATGGAGCGGATATCAATAAAGCGGATTCTGAAGGAAATACTCCTCTCATAATTGCTTCTTCGAAAGAATTGGATAAGGGAGAAGATTTGATCAAGTGTTTGATTGATAATGGAGCGGATATCAATAAAGCGGATTCTAAAGGAAATACTCCTCTCATAGTTGCTTCTTCGAAGGGTTGTTTTGGGACAGTGAAGCTATTGTTGAGTATGAGGAATGTTGAAAATACGATATTTTTATTAACCGCTTGTAGGAATAAACATCCGTTAAGTACAGAACAGATAGTTTCGCGTACTAAGACTCTAGTGAATATAAACGCTCGAAATAAGAAAGGAAAGACTGCTCTGGATTTTGCTCAGGAAAAATTAGATTGGGCTCAGAAAGAACTAAAGAAAGAAATAAATAAAGAACAGTTCAGGGTGGATTGGCGTAAAAAAGAAATAGGTAAATTGCAAGATAAAGCTGAAGACCGTAAAAAAGCTCTGAAAGATGAAATAAATCAAAAAAATAAAGAAATCGAGCGAATAAAAGAAACTATTAAAGGAATTGAAAAAACTTACGATATCCTCCTTAGACATGGAGCAAAGACCAAGGAGAAAATAAACCTGGAGCTGAGAGATATCTACTTTAACGATGCAGTCAGTATTTTATCATGATGTCTTGCTAAGGTGAGTCTATCGGAGCAAAATTCCAAATCAAAATAGAGATGAGGTCTTGTGCTTTTTTATTCAGATGTTTTCGTGACGGGAAAGGATGGAAGACGTCGCTTTGTCTTATCCTCTGTTCAAAGTTACGATATTTTTTCGAGTGGGATGTAGTTTCTGAGGGGAAATATTGAAAACAAAAAACTCTTTGATTTTTCGGAATCCGATTCTTCGATACACCCGTTCGCCGGATTTGGTCGCAGTAAGAACTCCCATCTGACAATTGTGCTCATCGTGCGCGTAAAAAAGCGCATGACGGACCATGCTCGTCGCGATGCCCATCTTTCTGAACTCGGGCAGAGTCGTGACGTCCCATACGCCGGCGACATCTGCGTGTAAAAACAGAGCTCCAGTGGCTACGGGCTGATGATTGACGTACCCGATGAACAACTTAAGTGAAGACTGCTTTTCGAGAATAAACGGAGATGCTGAAAGATAAAATTGCTCTATCGAATTTTTGTCGGCAGGAATTATTTTTCCGTAAACCTCAATGAAATCTCGTAATGAAATCAAATCCGTGACTTGAGATATATGTAAAATTTTGCAATCTGAAATCTTGCTCATCTTTGTTATATCCGCATACATTCCCGATTCAATTTCGGGGTTTTGAAGTCCGAATTTTTCAAGTTTTTGTTTTTCATGATTATTTCCAAATCCAACCCACAATGCAAACGGAAGACCATGAAAAGAATTTGCAATATATTCCAAATCAGTGCCGGAATCTGTTAAACATGCCACGTTGAACATATCGCACGGAATTTCTGTGTTCACGAGAACCGAATTCTTGTTTTGCAACACATTCATTTTCATGCAGCTCGGAATATAAGTTAATTTTCCCAAAACATTTGTGTCTAACTGAGCAGAAATATTTTTCATATCAGAGGTTAATCATCCTTTTTCTGTGTCAGAAATTATCAAAAAAAAGTGAAAAAGGCAATTGAATGTCAATTTTGTACGTGATACACGTTTACTAAGATAGTTTTTGTAGTTTTGTACCGAAAATTGAAAAAGTTTGTGTGTATTGAAATATAGGGAGAAAGATATGAAAAAAATAATAATTTTGGCGAATTTAATGATCTCGATGATGGGCTCGTGTGAGATGTGCGGTTTCAATGAGATGGAACAGGGTCGCTATAGTGTAAATTTTCAAAATATAGAACAGTGCAGACGATCAATAGAGAAATCAGCAGTTATTGATCCGAGGGAAATATTGCCGAGATCGTCATCGGAATGTTCATCAACAAATGAAGTTTCGTTAGCGATGGCGCAGGATGAGAGAAAGCATATTTTTTCGAAAGGAAGCTTAACTAAGGTTTGCTTCGACAAAGTTGTAGCGATCAATAATCGACTCAACGATTGGAGACAAAAGCATCCTTCCATCATAAAGTATGCGAAAGATGCCGTGAAAGTCGGAATAGGAGTCGCTCGTAGATATTTTGGATTAAATCGAGTGCAAAAATTGTTTCAAAAAGTCGGAGGGAAATTTATTAAATCAACACTTGGTATAGTTAAAAATTCCGATGTAGGAGAAATTTTAACCAACCGACTGACTCAACAAGGCTACTCCGCACAAGAAGTATATGAATATGTTGGTGCTATTCAAGGACTTGCAGGAAAATTATTTTCGGTGTCGGACATATTACTGACTGATGGAGATCCTTTCACTATTACGAAGAATCTGGCGAAATCTGTTGTAACCGATTTTTTGGTCAAACAAGGTTATTCTAAAAGCAGTGCGGGCAAATGTGTCGATATTGTTTTTACGGTTGGAAGAACATTAGTTAATAATAGAGCACATCTGGTTAATCACTAAAGGTGTGGTAATTCCCCGCCGCTTGCGACGGGGCTCCTTTATTGCTCGGTAAGTAGTTGTTGTTGGAGAATATTAAATTTATCTAGACAGTTGTCCGGAAATTCGCCTTGTCATCTATTTCAAAACCTCCATTTTACGTACTTTTCCTACTGAAAAATTCATAATTAACATTATATATAAATCGTAAGATGTTGGGTGAAAAAAGATATGAGGTTTCTAATCTTGTCAATTGCGGTCATTCTGTTATTGTCTGATGTTTTTGCAAAAAATCAAACAAAAATAGATGCCGAGCTTGTTAAATTGATAGAAGAAAACAAGCAAACTGAATTGCGGGACTTTCTCAAGAGAAAAAAGCAGTCAATTGATGCGAAAAATGTTGCTTTGCGGCTGGCTGTAGAAAAAAATCGCGTAAAAATAGCGTGCATGTTGATAAATAATGGAGCTAATCCTCGTATAAAAGATGAGAACGGAATTACTTCGTTAATGATAGCCGCTATCAACAATTATCCGAGCATGGTCAGACTTCTTATGAAAATGGAAGGAGATTGAAGAATAAAAGATAATAATGGAAATTATGCGGTAACTCACGCCATTCTCCGCAACAATATGGAAGCTTACAATGAATTGTGGGCCTTCAAACCATGTGGACTTCCCCGGAAACAACATATGGCGGAAATTTTAATATCCACTCTTGAACTAAATCGTCCTGAAATGGCGAAGATTCTTATTGATAATCGATTTCAGTTCATTCCCAAGGACGATATATCGAAAGCATTAATAATAGCAACTCGCAAAGGATATTTCGATGTTGTAAAGCTGCTGATAGAAAAAGGCGCAGATGTTAACGCAAGAAACAAAATAAGCGAAACAGCTTTGATTCAGGCGTTGAAAAAAGACGTTTTGCTATAGCGAAATTACTCTTAAGCAACGGTGCGGATATTTGGGTGAAAGATCGCCGAGGAAATTATGCCATACTTCTCTTCATAAAAAACATATTTGCGATTTTACAGTCATGAGACGGAAAAATTCAACGCAAAACTCCGACAGTTACCTCAAAATCTCGATATCTTCCTCCGACAGTTCCCGCAAAAAGCGCGACGGAGGATTGTTTTGCCACTGGTTGTGAACTCTTCGGTTTAGAACGAAACTGATGAAAGCGCGTTTTTTTGCGCGGGTCAGTCCGACATATGCTAAGCGGCGCTCCTCTTCCAGATTATCCTCTTGTAAACACAGATTGTGCGGAAAAACGCCTTCCTCCCAGCCGGCGAGGAACACATTTTCGAATTCCAAACCCTTTGCGCTGTGCAAAGTCATGATGGAAACCAGATCTTCGGACACATTCCGCGGAGAATCCATCACTAAACTAACATGCTCCATAAAGGTCGGCAGATCGGGAAAGTCTTCCAGCGCAGTAGTCAGCTCCTTCAAATTCTCGATTCTTCCCTCCGCTTCCGTCGTTTTTTCCTGACTCAACATCTGCTGATATCCCGTCGCGGTGATTATGAATTTTGCGATTTCGGATGGATTTGCGTCCTTTCTTTCAGTTATGGATTCGATTAATTTCGTGAAAGCTTCAACAGATATTTTCACGCTCGGGCGCAGAAGATTTTCGCGCGCCATGTCTTTTGCAGCTTGGAATAACGAAACATTATGATCTCTGGAATATTCATAGAATTTAGAAACAGCCGATGCGCCAATGCCTCTTTTCGGAGTATTGATAACTCGCTCGAAAGCCAGGCTGTCGTTCGGTTGGTAAACCAATCTCATATAGGCGACGATGTCTTTGATCTCCTGACGATCGTAGAATTTCAGCCCGCCAACGACTTTGTAGGGAATTCCGTAGGCGATGAAACGATCTTCGAATTCTCGTGTTTGATACCCCGCGCGCACCAGTACCGCCATCGCTCCGTAGTCGTCGTTTTCGAATCTTTTCAGATTTTCAATTTGGTCTGCAACGAACCGTGCCTCATCAAATCCATTGTACAATCTTTTGATTTTTACTTTTTCGCCGACGCCGTCTTCCGTCCAAATTTTCTTTCCCAAACGGCCTTGATTGTTTGAAATCAAGCTGGATGCCGCTCCTAAAATATACCCGCCGGAGCGATAGTTTCTTTCCAGTCGAACGATTTTCGCATTGATGAAATCTTTTTCGAACCGCAAGATATTTCCGACTTCAGCTCCGCGCCAACTATATATAGATTGATCGTCATCGCCGACACAGCACAACCCCTCTCCAAGCGGAGAAAGCAGTCGCAGCCAAATATATTGCGCCATGTTCGTATCTTGATACTCATCGACCAAAATGTATTTGAATTGATCACGATAATGACGTAGTACGTCCGGGAAATTCTTGAAAATCCTGATCACATTAAGCAAAAGGTCACCGAAATCCATCGAATCGTAGCATTCCAGTCTTTCCTGATAAATTTTGTAAACCTGAGCTTCCATCATTCCTCGATCGATGCGCGAATCGTCGTATCTGTAACCCTTGTCCTTCCACAGGCCGATTCGGTTTACGATTCCGTTGACTGATTTCTTTTCAAGATTCAATTCTTTCACAATTTGTCGGACTAATTTCGTTTGATCATCGGCATCGATGATAGTGAAATCTTGCTTCATGCCGAGCAAATCCGCATGTTTTCGCAGAATTCTTACGCAAACGGAGTGAAAAGTTCCGAGCCACACGCCGTCCGCTCCTGCACACAAATTGTAAAGACGCTCTTTCATTTCGCGTGCCGCTCGATTGCTGAAAGTCACTGCCAAAATCTGCGACGGAAAAGCATATCCGTTTTCGATCATGTAGGCGATTTTTGTGGTGAGGACTTTTGTCTTTCCCGTTCCCGCTCCTGACAGCACCAGAAGCGGACGATTCAAAGAAGTCACCGCCTCGTATTGCTCGGGATTTAACGAACTTAACAAACGATCATTGATATCGTCCAAACTTTCCATAGCACTTACCTGCATGATGACAACTTTCTCAAACCGACTTCCGAATTTGAGTGTATCATTTTCTCTGTCAAAATTGTAGTATAACTTCAGGACATTTTCGGAGGGAAGTTTGAGCATTTTCATAGCATCTGATCACGCAGGTTTTGAGTTAAAAGAATATTTAAAAACGCAATTCAATCTGTTGGATTTGGGGACACACAGTTCCGAATCCTGCGATTATCCCGTATTTGCGAAAAAATTGGTCGCGAGATTAAAAGACGACGACAAAGGAATTTTGATCTGCGGAACGGGAATCGGAATGTCGATCGCGGCGAACCGATTCAAAAACATCCGCGCAGCTTTGTGTTTCAATGAAGAAATGGCAAAACTCGCTCGCCAACACAATGATGCAAACATACTGGTGCTGGGAGCGAGAATCATTTCGCCCGAAACCGCTAAAACTTGCGTGGAAAAATTTCTGTCAACCGATTTCGAGGGCGGTCGGCACCAGCGCAGATTGGAGTTAATTGACATTTAATGTTTGCAATTTTTCAAAACTGCGATATATTCCTGACGTAAGTGTTGGATTCGGGATGACAATGCAGGAAAAAATTCGAAAGTCAAAGAGTGGTTTAAGAGGGTTGACGAGGCTTTATGCCGTACAGGTTATGTATCGGTCAGAGTTCGAAAAAAAACCGATGGACAAAATTTTGGCGGAAGCAAAGTACGATCCGAAAATCCTACTTAGTGAGGAAATTTTTCTCAACGAAATCGATGCTGAGTTTTTTACGGAGTTGCTAACAAAGACACAGAATCATCGAGATGAAATAGACAAATTGATTGAAAAAAATGTTGCGGATAATTGGGAATTTTCCCGTTTCGATAAGGTGATGCAAGCGTTGCTTCGATTGGGAGTTTGTGAAATTGTTTTTTTTAAAGATGTGCCTGCAAATGTAGTCTTTAATGAATATATCGAGATCGCAAAATCCTTTTTCAAAAAGGGAGAAGTATCATTCGTCAACGGAATATTAAACTCGATATTTAAGCAGCAAAAATCCGTATAAACTTTCTCTTTACTATTGACCTTTCACGGTAAAACAGTTAAAAAAGCAAAGTGTGTGGCGAGTGTAGCTCAATTGGCTAGAGCGCCAGATTGTGGCCCTGGAGGTCGCTGGTTCAATTCCAGTCACTCGCCCCATTTAGTTTTGGAGAAAGAATTGGGCAGTTTCAATTATGATGAGCTAGTTCAAAAGGCTCTGGTTTCGGTAGTGAAGGAAGTGCTTTCGGAAGTTTCTGCTAATGGGTTGTCCGGAAGTCATCATTTTTACGTTAAATTCAGAACGGATCATCCTATGACTCGGGTTCCGAAGTTTTTGAAAGAACGCCATCCTGAGGAAGTGATGATTGTTTTGCAGCACCAATTTTGGAATCTGCAGGTTTCAGACGAGGGATTTTCTGTCGAGCTGAGTTTTAATGCGATCCGCGAAAGATTGTTCATTCCATTCAGTGCATTGACGGCTTTCGTAGATCCTTCCGTAAAGTTTGCCTTGCAGTTTACTCCGAGATTTAGCGACACAGGTTCCGGTCCTGGAAAACCAAAGGTTTCAGTGCTGGACAGCGAAGGAAATTCATCAAAATCGGACGACAATATCATTCGATTCGATAGTTTCAGAAAAAAGTAGTACGAAAACCTGCGAGGATCTTTCTAATTCTGTGTTGATTGCGCTTGGACGTTTCGAGTGTGAAATCTTTCTTAGAATTTGATTTGGAAAGCGGATGCGACTATACTCTCGCTGCTTCTGTATCCTAAAAACATAAATCCATAACAAATTTACTGAAAAAACACCTGGCGGGAGTGACGAGACTCGAACTCGCGACCTTCGGCGTGACAAGCCGACGCTCTAACCAACTGAGCTACACCCCCAAATGTGCGCTCATCTTATACGGGCACTGCAAAAAAGTCAATTAAAAAATGATAGAAAACATTTGAAATAAAAAAAAATGCTTTTGTGCATAGAAAAAGGAGACAACCTATTGATTTTAACAATTTATTTGCATATTTTTAAACCAGGTTTATATTTTTTGTATTCCGAGGAGGGAATTTTGGATCTGTCTCGATTTTCAAAACAATTTAGGGTTTTAGGTGGTGGCGCTTTGTTGGCTTTGGCTTATTCTCCGATGCTGTGGGATTCGTCCAGCGACAAGAATGCTCTGTTTGATGAAGGGAAAATCGTCTTTTCGAGGAGTGACTCTATTTGGGATGGAAGGCCGATTTTTCAGGCGAGATTGACGGATTCTTTGATTTCTGGATATCCTGGAAAGGACAGGCTTTCGTCTTTTGATATCACGAATTTTAAATCTTCGCAGGTTGCAAATGTGGACAGTGAGGCTTATTCAATAGAGCCGTTGAGGTTCGCGGAGATTAAGACGGGACCTTACAAAGGCGGTAAATTGATCAAGGGAACAATTCATAATAACTTTTATGTCGATGCGAGAAATTTATCAATTCCCGTGAAGGTCATCGACAAGGTTATCAAGAATTTATCGTCAAAGATTGATTTTAGGCGTTCGCTAAAGAAGGGCGATCAGTTCGAAATAGCTTTCAATTCGAAGGATGAGCTTATTTATTCGAAAATTAAAACGAAGAGAAAACAAGCTTCCGTGTACAAATTCGGAAAAGAGGGGTATTTCTTTGAAAACGGAGAAAAGGTCGGCGGTGCAAAATCGGGAGGATCTTTTGCGGCTCCGATCAGAGGTAAAATGAGAGTTTCTTCGCCGTTTGGTTTGAGAATTCACCCGGTTACGAAAAGATACAAAAGGCACTCCGGAGTTGATTTAGCTGCCAATTACGGGACTCCTGTCTACGCGATTTATGACGGAGTAGTAACTCGGGCTTCGAGGTATTCCGGATACGGAAAGTGCGTCGACATCAAACATAAAAATGGGTATTCTAGTAGGTACGCTCATTTGAGTAGGTATGCGGTTCGTTCCGGGACTAAGGTCAAAAAGGGACAGTTAATTGCGTATTCCGGTTCGTCGGGAGTGGCGACGGGTCCGCATCTGCACCTGGAGTTGGCTCGTAATAAAGTTAATCTTAATCCGATGCGTGTGAAAATGATTGCTGCAGACAATCCGAAGCGTGTTTCCAACAAAGCGCGGTTCAGTTCGTTAAAGAATTATTTCGGTAAATTGTCGAATTCCGTTGAGTAACGGTTGATTTCAATGGAAAATAAATGTTTTGGATCCGGTCCTTGTGCAAAGCGCAAAGGTTGGGGTTTTCCGAGTTTCTCTCTTGCTGGGAGGTCCCACAGATCAAAAGAAGGATTAGCGCTGATTCGGGAGACGGTTCGACTTCAGCGAAAAATTTTGGGCATTCCCGATGATTATTTGGTGGGAACCTGCACTGCTTCCTGTACAGGAGGTATGGAGCTCCTGATGTGGAATTTGCTGGGAGCGAGGCCTGTGGACATTCTTGCTTATTGCGTTTTCAGTAATCACTGGGCGCACGACGTCGTTAAGGAGCTGAAAATTCCGAACACGACATTGATTTGCGAAGAATTTCCGAAAATAGCTGATGTGACCAGGGCGAATTTTTCGCATGATGTAGTTTTTTGTCTAAGTTCAACAACTTCAGGTGTCTCGTTTCATGATACCAATTGGATTCCAAAAGATCGCGAAGGATTGACGGTTTGCGACGCGTCGTCGGGAGCTTTTATCATAGATGTTGATTGGAAAAAATTGGATGCCGTGGCTTTTTCTTGGCAGAAAGCGTTGGGTGGCGAAGGCGGATTTGGTACCGTGGTGTTAAGTCCGCGCGCGATTGATCGACTGAAAAATTTTCGGCCAAGTCAAGCTATTCCGCGAATTTTCAGAATTGTGAATGACGGACGGATTAATATGGATTTTTTCGACGGAGCTACGATTAACACTCCGTCGTTGATGTGCTTTCAAGATTTTTACGAGACTTTGATTTGGGCGGATCATGCCGGTGGGCTGCCGTTTTTGATGCGCAGAGTCGAAGATAATTACAAAACGGTTTGCGAATGGCTGAAATCTCAAAATGTTTTCAGGTTTTTGGTCGAGAAAAAGTTTCGAGCGCATCACATAGCTTGTTTGGATATCAACAACGAAAAATATTGGCAGCTGTCGAAAGATCAAAAGTGGCAGTTTTTGCATAGAGTTCGGGATTTGGCTTCCGACAGACAGTGCGGATATGATTTTCTCGGACACGCTTTGGCTGCTGAGCCTCACATCAGAATTTGGTGCGGTCCGACGATTGAGTCCGAAGATCTGAAATCTTTTTTGCCATATCTTCTCGAAATTTACAACGAGGTTGCTTCTGAATATGATTTTGGTTAATTCGGAGGAAACAGTTCAAAAATTAGCGACGGATCTTTGCGGCGAACAGGGTTTTATCACCGTCGATACCGAGTTTATTCGAGAAGAAAATCAACTACCGCTGCTGTGCCTTTTGCAAATTGCGACCGAGTCCGAAAATTATGTGATTGATCCTGTTGCCGTCGATCTGAGTTTTTTGAGGCCATTTTTCTCTGCCAAAAATCTGAAAAAAGTTTTTCATTGTGCTCGGCAGGATATTGAGATTTTGCAAAATTACGGGCTCGAAACAAAGAATTTTTACGATACGCAGCTTTACGAAATGGTTCTGAATACCAAGGAAAATATCAGTTATCAGTCCATCGTTCTGCAATACACGAACAAAAAGTTGAAGAAAAATTACGGAATGAGTGATTGGAGCAAGAGGCCCCTCAGCAAAAAGCAATTGACCTATGCTTCGGAAGACGTGACATATTTGCGAAAAGTCTATCAGAAGCAGATCGCTCAGCTGAAGAAATTGCGTCGCGAAAATTGGATCGACGATGAAATATCGCAGTTGATGGAAAAAAATTCGCTGGAGGATTCTTTGAACGAGGCAAGTTATCCATTGCTTCACAAATTACTCGGTTGGCGAGATGAGAAGTCGAAAGAAAAAAAAATTGCTCCGGAGATTTTGGTAAGCGATCGGCTTATCAAGTCGATTTGCAAAAAGGGAATTGAATATATCCGAAATCTGAAAAATTCGCGAAATTTGGTTGATGATAAAGAGTTCCTGGATTACGCCGAGACGGTTGCGGAAGATTTTCCCCCGGAAAAATTTCAAACAGACAGAAATCCGACGGTCGATTTGCTGAAAACTTTATTGAATATAAAATCAAAGCAGCATGCTGTCGCGCCGATCATGATTGCCTCGGTTAAAGATTTGTTTCGGTTTGTTAATGGCGATCAATCGGTGAAATTTTTGCGAGGATGGCGCCGAGACGTTTTCGGAAATTCTGCTCAGGATTTGTTGAGAGGAAAAATCAAATTGGGAATAAAAAACGGCGAAGTGGTGTTGTATGAGTAATGTTTTAGCGGTTACCGCAGATCTGAAAAGATGTTCAATCGCGCTGAAATTTGAGGGGAAGCTGTTCGGGATCAATGAAAATGTCAACGCTCCGACCCACTTGGTGAAGTTGGCTCAGGATCTCTGTGTGCGCAACAAAATCGATTTGCAAAAAATTGATCGAATCATCACAGCATCCGGTCCCGGATCTTTTACGGGAATCCGCACTGCCCAAAGTTTTGTCAAAGGATTGTCTCTTGCTCTGAATATTCCGGCCGTATGCGCAAGCTATTTCCAAGTTATAAAAAATCTTTTCGGAAAAACTTTCGGACAGGAGAATAATCTTGTCGCAGTCATTAAAAGTGAGAAAAACCAGGTGTATTTTTACGATTTCGCGACTGGAAATTTCGGCGTCAGCCCGTATGAGTCTCTGGAGAAAGCGCTTGATTCAACGCAAAATCTTCCTCTGGCAGGAGATAAAATTGACGAAATTCTACAAAATACCGAGCGCGAATTTTTTGAGATCAAAGATTATAAAAATGCAAAAAATTTTCTTGAGTTGACGGAATTCGAGTCGAAGGTATCTCCCTTATACATCAACGCAAGAGCTTAATTTTTGAGAGTATTCATATAAGTATATTTATGATAACATGAGGTGAAAGAATGAGGTTGAGAGAATGTATTGCAGGTATTGCGGATCAGAAAAAACACATAAAAGCGGGAAGATAAGAGGAAAACAGAGATACAAATGCAAGGATTGTGGAAAGAACTTCTGGAAACAGATGGACGAATCAAAGAAACAACAACCGCCAAAAGAGCTCTGGCAGTGATGTTGTACACGTTTTCAAAGGCGTCGTACAACTTTTTGGCGAAAAAGATATTTCATTGTTCTCCGACGACGGTAATGAATTGGATAAAGAAAGCGTCGGCAGAAGTAAAAATGCCGGAAATAACTAATGATATCAAGGAGATAGAGTTTGATGAGATGTGGCATTTTATCGGTTCAAAAAAAACAAAAAATGGATTTTCAAAGCTGTTGATCGTAAATCAAGAAAAACTGTTGCCTGGGTTACGGGTAACCGTGATGTTGCAACCTTTAGAAAATTGTACAAACAAATTAAACACTTAAAGAAATGCAAATTTTATACGGATAAATGGATCGGATTTTCAAAAGTTTTGCCTAAAAAGAGACATTTTGCAGGCAAGAAATATACTTTTACCATAGAACAAAACAACTCAAATACCAGACATTATCTAGCCAGAATGGTTCGAAAAAGCAAGGTTATTTCAAGATCCGAATTTATGCTCAATGCTTCTTTGAAGTTGCTTTTCGCCCTCTCTTTCGACTCTTCTCCTCTTCAACTCCTGCTTCAATCCGTTGATATATTTATATGAATACTCTCTCCTACCAATTACTGTATCCAGGTTTATTTGGTAGTTTTTAGATAATTTACATATTTTCTCAGTAAATAAGGCCAATCTGTCTGGATTACATCAAATCCGTTTTTTATCAGCCATCCCCATCCAATATCTGGGTCTTGCAGAATAGATTTGTTGTCGTCGTGACCTCCGTTCAAAACAACCTCATCGTCTAAGGTAAGCGCATTAACCCACAACTTAATAGATTTGCTATGCATTTTTTCTATGAATTCTCTTCCGGATATTTCAGATGCATCTGAGGAAAAAACAACCTCGACAAATTCTAAAGTCCGTTCATTTAACATAGCGATATCGTTTTCGTTATGTATGATAGGCATATATTGCACATTAACATTTGATACGGCTTTTACAAATTGCTCACGTACCGGACTTTTAACAATAATTTGATCTTTCATACTATGCTTGTCTATATAACTCAGAATCTCATTCCAACAGAACCATCCGCGATCTATGCAAATCAAGCGCCTATTTTTGAAGTGTTCGAGAACTTCATCCAAAGTACTGAGTTTTTGATCGCTCAAAAAGTTAAAATTATTATACAAACGGTACTTTCGAATTTCTTCGGTGTTCATAGACGTTATCTTTTTTGTAGTTCCGAGCAATATAGGTTCCAAATCAGAGTGAAAAACAAAAAAGTTCTTGTCTGTGGACATCGATATATCCATTTCCAAAATGTCCGCTCCTTGACACAAAGCATTTTCAAATGCAGGAATAGTATTCTGAATAATATTTCCGCCGAATGTTCCTCGATGAGCCGCTATAAGCATACACTATCCTCTAAGTTGTTGGGGCATAATAACTGATTTTGATAATGGCTGTAAACTCGTATTTTTGCTTTACATAAATGACTCGAAAAATCTGTTAGTATAAAAAATCATAAGCAAGCTTATCGTCTGGGTAAAAACATTGTTAATTCGATTTTATTGGAGGGGAAGACTATTCCAGAGTTGTTCACGAATTACCTAATCAAATCGTATGTTTGGAGAGTTCTTCCGGAGAATGATGATGATTTTAGCAAGATGGCTTCCAAAATAAGAGAAGATTCTTCACAAGAAAATTATGTTAGCGTTTTAACAGATAAAATATATGACGATATAAAAAGAAACACTTCTTTTGTCCCGTTTCCGTTAAATCAGACCCCGATTACGAATGGTTCAGCAGTGTATCAGGGACAAGTGTTTCCAGATTGTGTGGAAACAACGTTGAGGCAGTTTTTTTCTACGATTTTTTCAAAATCTGTTCTTAAAGAAGGGGAATATACCAGTGAATTAGATTTAGATAGAATACCGAAGGAGTCGTCTGCTTTATTGAATTTCTTTGCTCCTGGTGGACAAGCAGGAAATATTCGAAAATTAGCGAATGATCCTTCCAAAGAAATTAGAAACGAATGGGCGAATGTAGTGAGCGGTCTCCCTTTTATGACATACAAGTATGAGAACTCAAAATGTGAATTATGCGGATGTTGGGGTAATATAATAAAAGTATTTTGTTATTTGATGCGGAACTATTCTGCGACTCAAGGTGGAGAAAGTACTCCAAGAAAGCAGGCTGCGGAAAAACGAATTAAAGAAATAAATAAGCAATTAGAGTCAGGTGAATTTGTTCTTAATAAAGATAATATATTGGATATTATAAACGATTTGATCGGTGTTCGAACGGATGTGAATTTAGTTGCTGTAGAGAATCCTAAAATAGAGAGACTCAAGAAATTTGGTTCTGAGGAGAAAGGTTATGATGTCGAGGGATGTATCTCTATTTACCCAGGGGAACATAAACAAAACAATGTATTAAATTTTCATAGCATGGAGAGTCATGCGTATTTGGGGCGCATAGACATGGAAGAGAAGATAGATTTGAACAATAATACGACGGGTTCCGTTATAGAAAAGATATATATAAATCCGCATGCTGCGCTTAAACACTATCCTGGATTAGATTTCGTAATGAAAATGAATGAAGTCGCAAGGAGCAAAGTAGACTGTATACTTGATCTGATTCGCACTGAAAATCCTCCTATTGAGACTATGGGCCGTAAAATATTTGATGGATTCTCTTCTTTTTGGGATTTACATACAGCCGGGTTTCATAAAGAATCTCCCAAGCAGAATATATTTGATTTTTGTAATTTTGTGATAGATCATTCTTATAATGCAATGGATATTGCACTTGCGAGATACGAAATGATTCGTTACTGCGGTATCGAGCCGTCGCTTCGGAAATTAAAAATAAATCAAGCTCTGAAGGAGGCTTCTTTGAGACTTTTGTTGACTTTAAGACCGATAGCCTCAAATTATGAAAAAATAGATGATCTTATCAAAGAACAGCTTAGAACTATGGAAACTAAAGATCTAATCGGTGAGCTATGTGGCGCGAGTCATTATACGAGGTTTCCTAGGCGGGAGAAAATTAACTCTCCGGTTTTTGGTAGAGAAATGCTTGATGTATTCATTCCTCATCTTGAACGAGTCGCTAAAGATAAAGATGTGAAAATTACAGCCATTGAAGATATGCTTTATTTTTTAGATATGATAGGTTTTGAAGACAGTAATCCTGTAATCGATAAATTTGTGGAACGTGCAAAAGATCATTATGAAATTGAGTTATGTAATGACATACACAGAAGCCAGAAAAAACTAGAGTTGTTGTTGCCGATTTCAAGAATATATAGGAACGATATAGCGGATAGAATATTCAATGATTTTAAAGGTAACTTTACCGTAGAGCAAGCTTCAGCAATAATAGAGAAGCTGTCTGCAAAAAATGTTGAATCTCTAATGAAAAGAATAGGGGTTAATGTAAAAGGTAAAAGATGGAGGGTATCGCCTGATGGTATTAAAAAACTAATGTCTGTTTTAGTAAGCTCATGCAATAAAGAGGACATAAGAAAAAAAACAAAACATATAATAAATTATATTCGTGAGGAATATGGAAAAATACATAGATATAGAGATATTGTGGAATATAGTGTCATTGGAGTATTAAAGAAAAAAAGATTATATTGTGATTTAGTGAAGGAAATAGAAGACGGTTTTCATTACAGTTTGGATTTCTTGATAGAAGAATACTCAAGTAAAAAAGAGGAATGGTATAATAAATGATAAGTTGTAACAAAGCGCCCTTAGGGGCGTTTTTTTGTAGAAATAAGGATTTAGAGAATAAAAGTTAAAAAAAAGTAAAAAAATCGGTTGAC
>CACXWU010000007.1 GCA_902771535.1 uncultured Pseudomonadota bacterium
CAGTGAGTCTCTCTCAAATGCCAGTACCCCTTCAATCTCTCATCGGTCTTCTGTAGCAAAAGGAACACATCCTGAACCTGCTAATCTTATACCTTGGTCGTCGCAAAACTCTTCAAGTGGACAAGACTATGCAGAAAATAATCGGATCGAGGGAAAAACTGGCACACTAGCTCTTCCGGCTCCTGATAATCGGACCGAAGAGGGAAATAGCAGACTAGCTCTTCCAGCTCCCCAAGGCAATTCTGAAAACCAGAGACATCAGGTCGAGGAAGGAAATATCGAAAACTCCGAACCTTACTCAAACGACAGCACTCCTTCGAGCTCTCGTCGGTCTTCTGATTCATCTAACAGCGATTCGGACCGAAACAGTGAGTCTCTAGCGATTCGGACCGAAACAGTGAGTCTCTCTCAAATGCCAGTACCCCTTCGAGCTCTCGTCGGTCTTCCTTAACCAACAGTGAATCTTCTGACAACATGAATGGGTATAATTACGACGACTATATGCGTGAAAGGAGAAACCTGGAGTATGAAGAAGCCCAGGGGCAGCAACAAGCCAGAGCTCAGCAAAAAGCAGAGCAACAAGCACAGGAACAGCCTCAAGCTGAATCACAGAACACATCAGCACCTTCCTCAAACGACAGTACCCCTTCAATCTCTCGTCAGTCCTCAATTTCTTTTGACAGTAATAAATATCCAACCGAAGAGGAAGAACCGAATGCAGATGCCACTGGTACGAAGAATGGAGAGCAAGAGACACGAAAAGATTCTGCGCCTTCGGAAAATAATAGAACTAACACAAATAGTTTTGGTCAGAATTTTCCCCGCCATTACAGAGAAGAATTTGGAGATTTCCCATCTTACGATCCGAGCAGTTCATCTTCTCGGCGGTCTTCTGTTTCGTCAACCAACAGTAACACTGATCATCAGTCTGATAGCAGTAGTGAATCTTCGTCAAACAATGAAAATGGTTCTGGTTCGACTTTTTTGAATTATTACAATGACTCATTATTCGACAACTAAACATTGTTGTTCGACGCTTGTCTGAAAAAGAAGAAAAACAGCCCTCCATTGAAAAACAGTGGGGAGCTGTTTTTTTATAAACCGCACACACCCGATCTATCCGAACAACAATATCCTCCCCTATTTCGTATTCAAACAACCCATTTTCTCGATTGACTTTTTGCACCGTCGTAGTATTTTATTAGCAGTGGGCCTGTAGTTCAGCGGTTAGAGCCCCCCGCTCATAACGGGGTAGTCGTAAGTTCGAATCTTACCGGGCCCACCATTCTGTATTCCCGCTTGAGGATTTACTAAAGTTTTGCATCGGATGATCAACTTTTTACTATTTCTGTGAAGCATCAGTTATAAAATAACTTCCCAAAAACGCTTTTTGATTTCCTCGGTGCTTCCGACTTTTTCTGCGATTGGTTTTATTTTATTCAACTCTTTTGTTGGGGAAGTGGAATACAAAAGTTTTTGATCTGCTTCGAAATGTATTCCGCTCAAAATAGCTTGACCTTTTCCGCATTTGCACCGTATTACTGCCGGTGAGTTATTTTCGTCCGCATATTCAGCCAAAACTTCTATGCCGTTTTGGTTGATTTCATCTAAAACAAAGGTTGAACCTTCGTTGTGATACGAATAAAAAATACTTCCGTCGGTTAAAGATCTAACTTTCGCAGCACTTGCCCCATCTTCGCTGTCGTAAACATACGGTTTTAACATTGGACCGCGGGCAACTCCCGGAAAAAATGCAAGTTCTCTGTATTCATTGACCTCCAAACCCGTCCCCAACGCGAATTCTACTTTTTTACAGCCAAAATATCCTCCGGCGCAAATGCCTATATACGTACCTCCGTTTTCCACGAACTTTTTTATGTTGCGACAACCTGTACCTTTTAGCTTTTCATGATAAGGACAATCTGCACCGCCCGGGATAACAATTTTATCGTATTGAGTCATCCATTCGAGATTATTAATTAGGAAATCGGCATTTACATTTTTTACCTTATCCCCTCTGTTTTTGAAAAAAATCGACACCCATTGTAGACTGGACCAATCTACTCCATTGTCGTTGTACACAAGAATATTAGCCCCGAATGTCGGAAGAAATATCAATAAAGTTATAATCGTCCAAAAACACTTAATCATCAGCTCTCCTGTTTAATGTTTTCATGATGAAGCAGGATTGTACAACAAAATCGGATGGATAGACATTGGCATCATGCAGATTTTTCCCTATAATCCGCTCGAGTTGACCTAAAACGGAGGACATGAAAATGAATTGTTATAAAAACACATTTGTTGTTAGTCTGGGTACGCTGCTTGAGTGGGCAGAATTTACGTTTTTCGCGTACATGGCCGACTATCTGTCGCAGATATTTTTTCCTGCGGATAACCCAGATCTCGCTCGCTTGAAGATCTACGGAGTTTTTGCCGCAAGCTATTTTATGAGGCCTGCCGGAGCGATATTTTTCGGACATATCGGAGATAAATACGGTCGAAAGCCTCCGATGATTGCCTCGCTCTTGATTATGTCCATGGCGACATTTGCGATAGGTATTCTGCCGACATATGAATATTTAGGAACGATTTCGTCTGTCCTACTCGTTATCTTCAGAATGATTCAAGGTTTCGCCGTTGGAGGAGAATTCAACGGAGCTACGGTAATATTAACGGAACACGACAAAAAGCATCCGTTCCTGGCGGGATCATGGACATCTTTCGCATCTGCTGCAGGTATGGTCGTCGGAGGAATAATGGCCACCACCGTAACAAAATTCGATCCTGCCGCCAGCTTGGGTTTTTGGAGAATTCCGTTTCTGTTGAGTTCGATATTAGCGGTCATTTCGATATATCTGCGTAAGGATATGCAGGAAACAGAAGACTTTCGCGTTGCGAAAGCCAACAATTCTCTTTTTAAATTTCCGATAATCGCAGCCTGGAAACATAACAAAGTCGGATTGCTATGCACGGCGTTTTTTTCGATGTTTGTATCAGTATATGTGTACACGGGAAATATCTATTTCAAAACCATCGCCGTAAATATCGGCCATCTCGCGCAAGATCAGGCGGCCTTTGCCATAACTGTCGGAGTCGGATTTAACACGTTGCTAATTCCGATTTTTGCAGTCTTTGCAGACAGAAATAACGGATACAAACTGTGCAAAATCGGATTGCTGGGAGCTTTGTTCCTCAGCCCTGTCATAATGTATTTGGCAAGCAGCGGAAATTTCCGTTATGCCGTAGCGGGACAATTGATATACGGTCTGATCGACGCAATAGTTTCGGCAACATTTTTCACAATCATGGTGAAATGTTTTAAAACAGGCACTAAGTACAGCGGAACAAGTTTTGCCTGGTCAATCACGACGGCCATTTTCGGAGGAACGGCTCTTATCGCGAACGAATTTCTGATACATCAAACGCAGACAATACTCAGCAACGGCTTGTATATGTCGGCATGCGCTCTTTTGTGTTTCATGGTCGTCAGGAAGATAAAATATACGGAAGACGAAGTCAAAACTTCACTCCCGCGTGCCGCATAATCAAAAAACAAGAGAAAATAGAGGGGAGTTTTAAACTCCCCCAAGAAGAAATTGAATATCTTTTCAAAAATGCGAACGCTACGAGAAACAAAGCAATTTCAGTGATATCATCACCACAATCGCCTCAAAGATTTTTTCCACTAATCCCTCGCCTTTCTTGATACTGTAAATAGCTCCAAGATAGGTTCCGAACAACGAGGCAACGGCTAGAATGATTCCGTAATGCCAATGGACCGCACCGGCATTAGAGTAAATCATCAAAGATATTGTTGTTATGAAAAATGAAATAATAACTCGAGTGCCGGCGGCGACTATGAAATTCATTCCGAAAAACAGTGTTAGTGTGTACACGAGTAATACTCCTTGACCGCCGAAAGCACCTCCGATTCCCCCGGTTACGAAGAACATGAAGTAACCTAAACACTTTTTCCACCCTGAAAGGGCAGTTTTCTCCCTTTGGTTGCTTTTTGAACAGCTCTTTTTGAGAAAAGACACAATCAAAAGGAGCAGCATCAAGAATCCCATAACTTTTTTTGCAAGCTCTTCAGAAATTAACAAAAGCATATTTGATCCGAAATAAGCGCCGATACAGGCAATTAATGATCCTATTACCCCCATCCTGTAATCGATTTTTTTATGTTTCGAAAACCCGAAAAACGCCCCGACCATGGAAAAGAAAGCACTGAATCGGGTTGTAGCAACGGCCACATGCACCGGAAAACCGAGAAAAATACATAATGGTATGGTAAACATTGCACTTCCGCCAGTACTTGCTCCGACAAATGTAACAAAAAAAGTAACCGCGAATATAATAACAGCTTTAAAAAAAGAAAAATCTAACATACTGCCTCTTTTGTTATTACGGGAGAACCTTTCTGATTCATAAGACCGTAACTGATAAGCCCCGTTGCCCTGCTAAGAGCGGTAAACAGAGGAATAAGCTCCAAAAAATCCTCAACCACTGCCGATCGACAGAAGTTATTATACAGATAGATACTCCAATAACCATCGGAATTTATCGGTAAATATATTTTTTCGCAGCATCCCTTTTTATGTAGCATACCTTGTCCGCATATCTCTCTGCTTAAATTCAGTATGTTCAAAAGGTCTGGTGGGCATTTCTGGGCCTTTATTGCCCTTTGAATCAATTTTATTCGCGGATCTATAAAAGGTTCCGGTCCCTTGAAAAAATAATGACCGAATCCGTATAGCAAATTGCCTTTTTCCAATTCGCTCTGAAAAAAATCTTTTATGATATTTTTGCATCTTCTCATCGATGTAATACTGCCACAATCTACTTCATGTTTTACCAAAATTGATTTCAGAATCAGCAAATTTTTAAGTATTTGTATACATGAGGAAGTATGTTTCAGTCCACTCATTGCCCCGATTGCTGCACTTAAAGAAGAGGCCATTGTCGTTTCCAGAGAACGATTAAAGACAAAAGCTGCCTCGGAAGGCGTATTGCCGGCATCCATCCATGCTATCATTATTTTTTCAAATAAAGTATCTTCGGGAAATTTTATAAGTTTTTGAAAATTCTGAATGAGTCCCTTCGACATATCAAGTTTTAATTCAGTCGGATTATGTAATCGTTTGTTAATGATGCTAATCACAAATGCAAATATTATGCCAACTATCACGAAAGGATCTGTATTTTGGTCGATTTTCAACTTCAAAACCAAATCCTGAAAAGACAGCATTGGCGCTGCACGCAACTTTGCATCAGAAACTATATCTATTCCCTTATTAAATCCTTCGTTTATCTTCGTTTTGCAAAAAGCAAGATCGTCTGCACCCGGAAAATAATTGTAAAATAAGAAAAACAATACTTCTTCATAACTTTTTGAAATTAAACCACTTTGATAATCAAGTACATCAACTCCTTTCATTTGGATACGAAATCCATTATTATTCTTATACACAAATGTCATATCCTCGAAAGGAATTTTTATTGTCAATTTTTCCATACCAATCCTCCAATTTTCGGAACCAACTTCCGGCCGCGCTTATTTTGGATATTCTCGCTAATTTCCGCTAAATCCGAATCAACTATTACGTTTTTACAATTTTTTGAAATTTCTCAATTGCATCGATAGATTATCTCGCCTAATTGAAATCAATATCCCTTCATTTATACCTTCATAAACAAAAATTGCATTTGCAACTGAGTATATCGCTACCTTTTTCATGTAAATTCCCCCTGAACCTAAATTTTCCATCACACATTTTTAATCAAACGTTAATTGCCTTTCTTTTTGTTTCTTACTTTCGATATCCGCAGGTTTTAATTACCATAAATAAATATATATTTGCAACAAAATATTTTTCAAATTTTAATATTTTCTATTTAAAATCAATAAATTAAGATGTTTTTGACATAACCCCCCCTTCGCATTTTCGTTATGCGATTCGAAAAAATGTATCATCCGCTTTCAGTGAAAACTCTCGTTCATATGTTCGTAGATTGATAAAATAACTGCATATTTATTAAATTATTTTTATTCAATAAAAAGACATTAGTTCCTCCATATTTGCAACACGCTCCCTACCCAAAAGAATCACTCTTTCGGGTACAAAACACCTAAAACACAAATACTACAAAAACTAATGGGAACAATTTAACAATCTATCTCAAACTTGTATATAGTCATTGTTAATATTTATTAATATTTTATTATATCTTACGATTCCTGCTTTTATTTAAAACAGATATGAAAACAATCCTATATGCGTTAGATGAATGTTTATCAAACTCAAATTAATTTACCCCGAAGCTAGTTTTACAATAAATACAAAATTTAACTAAATATTAAACTTTATATTCTAAAATGAACGAAGATATTAATTGGAGAGTTTATATGACTGAAAATAATCAAGAGAAGAAAAAGCCGATGAAGAAGGTAGCTATAGCCATGCAAGGCGGAGGAGCACACGGAGCGTTTGCATGGGGAGTCATGGACAGATTGCTGGAGGAAGACGATTTATACTTTGAAGGTGCTTCCGGAACCAGCGCCGGCGGAATGAATGCGGCGTCACTCATAGACGGAGTTATTCACGGAGGCAATGCCGGAGCGAGAGCTAAGTTGAATGATTACTGGAAAGGTATGGCGGAGTTGTCTAAAAATATTTCTCCTTACCAACTAAATCCAATAGATAAATTTAACAAATACTACAATCTGGATCGTTCTCCTGGACCTCTGATGATGAATTTTTTGGGAGAGTTTTTGTCTCCGTACCAAATGAATCCATTGAATTACAACCCTTTTGAGGATTATTTGCGCGATTTCTTTGATTTTGAGGCAGTCAGCCAAAACAAAGAACACAAGATTTTCTTGGGAGCGACTCACGTAAAAACGGGTAAAATCAAGATTTTTTCCAATAAAGAATTTTGCCCAGATGCGTTGATGGCGTCTGCATGTTTGCCGTTCATGTATCAAGCTGTAAGAGTGAACGGAGAATATTACTGGGACGGTGGTTATATCTCCAACCCGGCGATTTTCCCTCTGATAGACAACTGTGAGACAACAGACATTATTCTGATCCAGTTGACGAGAACTCACTGTTTAGAAATTCCTAAAACAAAGGCAGAAATTACAGACAGATATAAAGAAATTACCTACAATAACTGTCTTGTCCGAGAAATGAGAGCGATTTATCTAATCACTAATATGATAGATAAAGGCATTATTAAGGATCCTTCCGTGAAAAGAATGAATATCCATTTGATAAAGAATGAAGATGCCTTCCGCGGATTGAATTTAACCAGCGCTCTGAACACCGACTGGGATTTTCTGCAGATGCTGAAGGAAGCAGGAAGATCAACAGCGGACAATTGGTTGAAAGCCCATAAGGAAAAAATCGGAACGAAACAACACTCCATTGATGAGGAAGTGTTTAGTAATTTCGAATAGAAAATAAGCCGATAATTCAATATCTACTGAGACAGGTCTTCTTTCGCAGAGACCTGTTTTAGTTTTTTTTGGATCCATCCCATCATCACGGTGAAATATTTTTAAAACAATAACATATCTTGTCTATTGAAATTGAAACAAAAAACACGGATTCAAGCAATCTCTATAAATACGGTTATGCATTTTGTTTATCTTGCAGATATTTTTATGATGTTTTCATGAAATTTTTTATCTTAATTATTATAACATGTTGTTTTTTTCAGTATTTTGACATTTCTACCGATATCAAATTAAGCATAATTTCAGGATTCTTTATTTAAACTTAAGACTGCAACCATTTGAAAGAATTGTTCGGATATATAACAATTCACAAAAAAGTCTTTCTTTTTACATTACATTATCTATAACGAATCACTACACTTTTCACTTGATTCACTAAACGAACAGACCGCAAGGACAGGGAAATTTGTAAAACTAACTACCCTCTATGACCACAAAACTAACTAAAACTTAACAAACTCTTCCCTTGTCTAAAATAAGGGAGAAACAAAAACCTGGAAACGGCTTTGTATAGAAATTTTCTATACAAAGCGAATCGTTAACCAAGGTTATTTGCAATATTATTTAGCTGATTCAAAATCTTACCACCTATTAACTTCATACCGGAAATTGCCACAACCGCAATCAAACTGGCTATAAGAGCGTACTCAATCGCTGTCGCACCCTTGGAACTTCTCAAAAACCTCGCTAACTTGGTTAACATAATATTTTTCTCCTATAAACAATTATTATCTACATTAAACACGATTTTGGTTACTAAATTGTTAACAAACTAAAAAAATCGAAAATTTTAGAAATATTTTGGATCACAAAATATAACTTCACAAAATAAAAGCATGGAAGCTTTGCAATATATCAAATTTCAAGGTATTCGGGACTCGGAGGGAAGTTCATTTCTTTCAATACTCAACGGATTGTTCTAAACTACGCCGCAGTTTCTATACAAACCATTTCATGTAGAGCAGGGATAGAAGCTTAACTTTGCAAGATCTTCGACAACAATTCGACATCATCATGAATTGCTCTGTCTTTTTGCATTACATCTTGAATTTTTCGTATGGCGTGAAGCACCGTAGTATGATCCCGTCCTCCAAAACCCTTGCCGATATCAGGCAGAGACATTGAAGTCAGTTGCTTGCACAGATACATGGCTATCTGTCTCGGAACAGCAATATTTTTGGCCCTCTTCGATGAATACATGTCACTGAATTTTATATCGTAATGATTCGCGACCTTCTTTTGAATTTCTTCGATGGTTAACACTCTGTCACTGGCGCGCACAAGGTCGGAAAGAACTTCTCTTACACTGTCAACCGTAATCTCCTTTCCGAGAAAAACCGCACTGGCAATGACTCGATTTAGCGCACCTTCCAACTCTCTTATATTACTGGTAACTCTGTGAGCAATAAATTCTAAAACCTTCACCGGTATTTTCAATTTCGAATTATTTAAGCAGGCAGCCGCCAATTTGGATTGTAAAATTCCTAGCCTCAGCTCGTAGGTAGTTGGGTGAATATCAGCAACCAAACCCCAGCCCAGTCGGGACTTTAACCTTTCTTCCATATCTTCCAAATCCGTTGGAGATTTGTCCGCCGAAATTATGACCTGATGATTATTATCCACCAACGAATTGAAAGTATGAAAAAACTCCTCCTGAGTGGAATCTTTTCCGCAGATAAATTGTATATCATCGATCATCAACACATCGACTTCGTTGAATTGTTCTTTGAACGCGACTGTGTCCTTATAGCGCAGCGAACGAACAAACTGATGCATAAATTTTTCAGCCGATATATAAACTATATTTTTCCCTTTGCTTCGCTCTTTGATTCTCCAAGCGATGGCATGCATCAGATGAGTTTTACCCAATCCGACTCCGCCGTATAAAAACAACGGATTGTAAACTATCGAATCCGACTCTGCGACACGTTGAGCTGCAGCATAAGCCAACTCATTCGGCTTACCCACGATGAATTTTTCGAAAGTTAAATCGGGATCCAGCGGAAGCCCTAAGCCTTCCTTTTCCTCCGCAGCCTCAACAAATTGAAGCGCCGCCTGCGAAAACTCCTTGTTTTCCGATAAAGATTCTTTCTCATCTCCTACAGAAATCTCTATATCTTTGACGGGAATCTTCTTTTCGGAACAAATTTCCAAAATTTTAGCAACATAATTGCTTTTTACCCAGTCTTTCAGAAACGCGGTCGGAGCTCTTAAGTACAGAACGCCTTTGGCGTACTTTTTAAAATGCAAAGGAGCGATCCAGCTGTTTATGACCGGATCGCCAAACTCTTTTTTCAGCTCAGAACAAACAACACTCCAGTATTCAAAAATATTGCTGTTCTCTTCTGACATTTTATTTTACTTCTGAAGCCTTGAGCATCTTGTTGAGACGAGAAATCTTTCTGCCGGCTGTATTCTTGTGTAATACTCCCTTGGTAACACCCCTCTGAATTTCCGACTGCGCTGCTTTAAAAGTAGCATTCGCATCTTTCGATCCCAAAGAAGAAATAAATTTCTTTATAAACGTTCTGATACGACTGATTCTGTCTTTATTTCTCGCTGTTCTTACTTTCGTTTGCCTTATTCTCTTTAAGGCTGACTTATGATCTGCCATTTTACCCCTATGTCCTATCACAAAAAAATGTCGAAACACTACCTTCGGGCTAAACTAACCCCTAATGTAAAAGCTATCAAAATCTTTCGACACATTCTCTAGGAGGATTTTATCAGAAAATATCGGATGTTCAACAACATTTTCATTTTTATCCCGACATTTTTGCAAAACCATCTTGCGCACCCCCATCTGACAGAGTTCCCTCAAAACATCGACCGCTGTTTCCGTTTCAATGGACTCATGCATTGTCATACGAACTTCGTAATCCTTATTGGACTCCAACAGTATCTTTAAACTTTCCAGAGCTTTTTCCCCGCTACCATGAACGCTGGTAATGAGATGATAATCCTTAAAGGATCGTTTAACATCAAAACCAATCCAATCTAACAAAGACACTACTCTGGCAAACCTATCCGGATACGACCCGGCAGTATGCAAACCAACTTTAAACCCTAAATTTTTCACGTCCTCGACCGCCGGCAACAACGCCTCCTGAAACAGGGGCTCTCCTCCACTGAACACAACTCCTTCGATGAATCCTATGCGAGTACTCAGCAAATTCAAAACATCTTCCCAAGGAAGTGATTCCTCAGGCGAAATCGTCTGCAAATGTGGATTGTGGCAGTAAACACATCTCCAAGGGCACCCCTGAAGAAACACCACAGCCGCCAAATGATCCGGATAATCAACAGTAGTCAGGGAAACGACTCCCCCAACCAACAACCTACTACTGTCCATGAGCAACTACTTGCAAATACCGCGACAGGTCGACTTTTCCTCGAAGTGGACTCTTTCCTCGTGTTCACCCTGCTTTCCGATGTTAAAGAAAGAAGTTGGACGGTAATATCCCATCACTCTCGTCCAAACCTCGCATTTCTGTCGTTCTTCCTCTTTTAACTCAACGCCATCGACGACTTTATTACCAATTCCCGTCATCTTATCCTCCATTCCAAAAACTCCATTCTATAGAAATCTAAACAAAAATACACAGACAAATCAAGCCACTAATCCAAATGAGGTTTCAATTCGTCGAGTCAAGCTGCCTCCCTGGTCTCCTCATTTTTTTTTCGAGCCACGATTTCAGCGTCACATTTAGGACAGAACTTATGTTCTCCCGCCAAATATCCGTGTACCGGACATATAGAAAATGTCGGCGTAATGGAAAAATAAGGAAGCTTAAAATTCTCCACCACTTTCCGCACTAGCTTTTTGCAAACCGTCGGACTGGAAATTTTCTCACTCATGTACAGGTGGAACACCGTGCCTCCGGTATATTTTCTCTGGAGATCATCCTGCAATTTCAACGCTTCGAAAGCATCATCACTGAATCCGACCGGCAATTGACTGGAATTAGTGTAATAAGGCTTCTCGGCAGTTCCTGCATGAAGAATGTCCGGGAATCGCTTTAAATCCTCTTTCGCAAATCGGTAGGTCGCACCTTCACCCGGAGTCGCCTCAAGATTATACATATTTCCTGTCTCCGCCTGGAACTCAAGCAACTTTTCTCTGGCCTTATCTAAAATCCGCAGAGCCATTTGCTGACCATAGTCGGTAGTAATATCATGCTGATCGTCGGTAAAGTTCCGAATCATCTCATTTATACCGTTCACTCCGATAGTGGAGAAATGATTTTTCAAACGACCCAAATATCTCTTGGTGAATGGGAAAAGTCCGTTGTCCATATACATCTGGATAACTTTTCTCTTGATTTCAAGACTCTTGCGAGCGTAATCCATCAACTCATACAACCTCGCCACCAAAGCATCTTCGTTACCTTTGTAAACATAACCCAACCGAGCGCAATTTATGGTAACAACGCCGATAGAACCCGTTTGCTCCGCGGAACCGAACAAGCTGTTGCCTCTCTTCAGCAATTCTCTCAAATCCAACTGCAAACGACAACACATAGAGCGAATCGACGCAGGATCAAGATCTGAATTCACGTAATTCTGGAAATAAGGCAGCCCATATTTCGCAGTCATTCCGAACAAAAGATCGGCGTTCGGAGTGTCCCAATTGAAACTTTTCGTGATGTTGTAAGTCGGGATTGGGAAAGTGAAAACTCTGCCGCGACAGTCACCTTCCGTCATAACCTCCATAAAGGCACGATTGATCAAATCCATCTCCGCCTGAACATCACCGTAAGTGAAATCGACTTCTTCTCCTCCGATCAGCGGAACTTTATCCTTGAGATCGTCCGGGCAAACCCAATCGAAAGTTAGGTTGGTAAACGGAGTTTGAGTCCCCCATCTCGACGGAACATTCAAGTTGTAAATGAACTCCTGCATGTTCTGCTTAACCTGATCGTAGGAAAGCTTATCGACCTTCACAAAGGGAGCAAGATATGTATCGAACGAGCTGAAAGCCTGTGCTCCTGCCCATTCGTTCTGAAGAGTTCCCAAGAAATTCACCATCTGACCCAACGCACTGCTGAAATGCTTAGGAGGCCGTGCTTCCGCTTTACCCGGAACTCCGTTAAACCCTTCATTCAGAACTGTTCTCAGAGACCAACCCGCACAATATCCGCTGAGCATATCGAGATCGTGAATGTGAAAATCTCCGTTTCGATGAGCCATTGAAATATATTCCGGATAAACTCTGTTCAACCAGTAGTTCGCGACCATTTTTCCGGAAATGTTAAGAATCATTCCGCCCAAAGAATATCCCTGGTTAGCGTTCGCGTTAACTCTCCAATCGAGTTTGTCGAGATATTCATTAACTGCTAAAACCACGTCCACCATGTTTTTCTTATCGCGACGAGCTTCACCTCTTTTTTCACGATACAAAATATATGCACGAGCTGTCCTAAAATAATTTTCATTGATGAGAACTTGCTCCACAATGTCTTGAATCTTCTCGATTTCCGGAGTTTGTCGGTCAAAACGATGAGTCAATATTTTTTTTACAATAAAAGCCAAATGACGGGCCTCTTCCTCATCGAATTCCTTCGTTTCAACACCTGCCGCCTTTATCGCGTTAACAATCTTCTCAATATCAAACGGAACCTTCGCCCCATTTCTCTTGAAAACGTACCCCAACTCCTCAAATTTCAAATTCTTATTCTCCGACGACACAGTTCATTCCTCCGAAATTATTTTACGATTATTATACCTTTGCACATAGTATACATGATTATTTTGAAAATAACACAGAGGATTTTTTATTTTTTATTTATCATTTGATCTTGATTTTAATTTTTGTCGAAATTTGCTCTTGATATTCCTAATTTAAGCCCCTTTGCTGAGTATCAAAAAGTCGTTTTATCTATTTTATACTTATAACATAGTCGGAAGATTTTCTTCAAACTCTTCAACATACGAATAGGTTGCCACCGACATACAACAAGAACAAACGGAACGCCATTTCATCGAATGATCTCCACACTTCGAACATCTCCAAAAAAATCTCACGGGCTTAGCTTCGGACAAGTCCATCAAGGCCTCACCATTATTTTGTAACGCATTAATTTTCGTCAATTCATCCGCGATGAAATTATAATGAGCCAGCTCATACGCTCGAGATATATATTCGAAAGCCAATGTCAGCATCTCCTCTTCGACGCAAATTTTAGCCAAGCAATAATACGGAACCCAGGATTGCGGAGCAGCATTAAGCAACTTTTCCCCTCTTTTTATCTTATCCTCATCCAACGCGACATATTTGTTGAAAATTTCAATCGATGGAGATAGTTCAAAGTTTCTCATCAATGCTTTTCTTGCTGATCTTTTCTCATCATTCTTCATAAGCTCTTCGGCATAAGCAACGGCAATATCCGAAATCTTCGGAGCCAATTTATGAGCCTTTTTTAAATCCGACAGATCTGAACTTTTCTTCCATTTTTCGAAGTACACCACCGCCTCAATATTTTGTTCATTTTCGTCTGAAAGTTTACGCAAATAATAGAAAGCGTCATCGATATTCCCATTTTTGATACTTAAGCTTATAATTTGATTTAAAAAATTTTGTGCATCAGGATATACTTTCAAAACAGCCTTAATGGATTCAATGGCTTCTTTGTCCGATTTATTCTGCAGAGACAATTGAGCCAGGCTGTACGCACCCAAAACGGTATCTTTTTCTCGTGAACTCAAATTGAAAAACAAAGATTTCGCCTTGTACGTATCTCCGTTTATCAGGCACAACTGTCCCTCTAACCACGAAATAAAAGGGATTTCTCCCAAATGCTTTTTCGCCTTATTCAGAGCCTTCCAAACTACCTTGTGATCCTTTATAAGCATGCCCGAAAAAGCCTCCTGCAGATAATCAACTCCCTTCCTAACGTCCGCTTTCAGACCCAATATAGAAGATAATTTATCCCAAAGACTTTTGCATATCTTGTAAAGGTATATAATTGCGAAAATCAGAGCAAGAAGCTCCCACAACGGAAGCACCCACGACCTCCCTATAAACGATATAGAAACCTTTATATCGAAAAAAAACGCACAAGCAACTAATAAAAATACAAAAACTAACTTAACAACTGCCATATATTACATTTAAGAAGCCAACGAAACATTCTGCGCGACATTTATCACACTTTTTATGTTGGTCGTAAATACGTTAACGAAATCTAGAACTTCGGCCTGTAGATTAGCTACAACTTTTAAAAACCAAGGCCAATTCCCCGTAAAATAAACAGCTGCCAAAGCTAACCCGATGACAAACGCGAACACAGCAATGTCACCCAACAGTCCCCGTTCCTTCGTTTCTTCACTCATTTGATCCTGCCTTTCTTATTGATAATAATAACACATAACCTGTTATTTTATCCAACTCATTACCATTTATACCACGTATCTTAGCAAATCTTAGTAAATTATTTATTAAAGAATTGTCTTTTTCCGTATTATTCTCATTTGCAATGATGGAATCCATCATTTTTAACAAGTCCGGACAATCTGAAAAGACCTTACGAAACTTTTCCAACTCCCCCGAACACTCATCACCTCGGAGCAGCTTGTTTTTCAGATCACACCAGCAAGTCCAACGATCAAAATCGATGTTGAAATTCGAACTTACGTTATACTGGGATGGAGAATTCTCTAATTTCTGCAAACGAAATTCAAGGTTTTTCACAAGTTCGGTTAAATGATCACTTTGCTTTTGGAACCCCGTTGTTGCGTTATTGATTTGCTCATGAATCCGCGCGTCAATAAATTTCGGAAAATAACTCACCCCGCCAAAACCACAAACACACAACACCAATAACACAAAAACAACGTTCTTCAACAAACTCTCCTAACTGTTTAAAAGTTCTCGCAAAATTTCGTTAAGCATTTTCGGATTCGCCTTACCGCCTGTCTTTTTCATAGCTTGACCGATAAAGAATCCGAACAGTTTCTCTTTTCCGCCTTTGTACTCCGCGACTTTATCTTGATTTTCATCCAGAACAGCCTGTAACGATTTCTTGATCTCGTCCGTCGAGGTAATTTGCTTTAACCCTTTTTCCTCAACAATCACCGAAGCCTTTTTCTTCTCGTTCCACATTAATTCGAGAACTTCTTTCGCAATCTTTCCCGAAATAACGTCGTTTTTGATAAGCATAACCAGCTCAGCCAGATCTTCTGCCGAAATATCACTTTCGGAAACAGATTTGCTCGACTTATTCAATTGAGCGAACAGTTCCCCCAGCAGCCAGTTGGACAGCAACTTCGCGACAGATTTATCTGACGTTTTTGTCGCAGCCAGAGCTTTTTCATAATAAACGGCTGTCTCCATTTCAGACGAAATTAACTCCGCGTCATACTTCGGAAGATCATAGTCCTGTTGCAATCTTTTCGCCTTTGCATCAGGCAGCTCCGGAATCGTTTTCTTCAATTCATCGATGCGTGACTGCTCCAAAACCAAAGGGGGCAAATCCGGTTCCGGGAAGTATCGATAATCCTGAGCGTCTTCCTTCGAACGCATTGTCCTGGTGACGCCCTTTGCGCTGTCAAACAACCTCGTTTCCTGATCGACCTCTCCTCCGTTCTCAAGAATCTCAATTTGTCTTTCGATTTCATAATTTACGGCCGTCGCCATAAATTTTATAGAGTTCACATTCTTCACCTCGGCACGAGTTCCATACGGAGTACCCGGACGATGAACCGAAATATTTACGTCCGCTCTCATACTGCCCTCGTCCATGTTCCCGTCGCAAGTTTTCAGATATCTAAGAATCGATCTCAACTTTTGTAAAAACATCGCAACTTCCTCGGCGCTGCGCATATCCGGCTCGGTCACGATTTCCATCAGGGCAATTCCCGAGCGATTCAGGTCGATAAAGGACTTCGTCGGACTTTGATCGTGTATACTTTTTCCCGCGTCTTGCTCTATATGAATGTGGTGAATGTTAACCCTGCGGGTTCCACCGTCTTCATTTTCGATATCTATATATCCGCCACTGACAATCGGGTGAAAATACTGAGTAATTTGATATCCCTGTGGCAAGTCTGCATAGAAATAATTCTTTCGATCGAAGAAAGACACCTTATTTATTTTCGCGTTTAAGCCGAGTCCTGTTCTGATTGCTTGATCTACGCAAAAAGAATTGATAACAGGAAGAACTCCCGGCAATGCCGCATCAACATAGGATACATTTTCATTCGGACTCGCTCCGAATTTCGTTGAGGCACTCGAAAACAATTTCGACTCGGAAATTATCTGCGCGTGAATTTCCAAACCGATAACGACTTCCCATTTTCCTGATTCTGTCTCAATGTACATTAGTCAATCTCCTTTAGTGATGGAAATTTCGCTCCCGCTTCCAGAACGCTTCCAAGTTGAATTAATCTTTCCTCCATGAAATGAGGTGCCAACAGTTGCAACCCCAACGGTTTTTGCTCTCTATCCAAACAAATCGGAACGGACATCCCCGGAACTCCTGCAATATTTGCCGTAACCGTTAAGACATCATTCAAATACATCGTCACAGGATCTTTCGGTTCATTGTCCAAACTGAATGCGCTGCTCGGAGTAGTCGGCGCAAGCAAAGCATCAACCTTTTGGAACACATCATTAAATTCATGGTAAATAATTTTTCTGACCTTCAACGCCTGCATGTAGTAAGCATCAAAATATCCCGCCGACAATACGTAAGTTCCGATCAAAATTCTTCTTTTTACCTCGTTGCCGAGACCCTGATCTCGTGTATTCTCATACATCTCGTTCAGTGTTTTTCCCTCAGCTCGAAAACCGTACCTCACCCCGTCATATCGAGCTAAGTTTGCGGATGATTCCGCCGGTTGGATTATATAGTAAGCTGGCAGAGAATACTTCGATGAAGGTAGAGACACATCTACTATCTCCGCGCCGGCATCTTTTAAAATCTGAGCACCCTTCTTCCATGCATCCACAACATCCTGCTGAATTCCATCAACCAAAAATTCTTTCGGAATTCCGATTTTCATTCCTCTTATAGACTTGCCTGCAAAAGATTCGAAATCAGGAACAGGAATGTTTGCGGAAGTTGAATCTTTTTCATCATACCCCGCAATTGCTTTTAAAAATACCGCAGCATCTTTAACCGTTTTTGTTAAAACACCGCCTTGATCCAAAGATGAAGCCATAGCGATCATTCCGTATCTAGAACATCTTCCGTAGGTTGGCTTCAACCCGACGATTCCCGTAAATGCTGCCGGTTGCCTGATCGACCCACCGGTGTCCGATCCTGTTGCTGCCGCGCAAAGATGCCCACAAACTGCCGCTGCCGATCCTCCCGACGAACCGCCTGGAACCAATCTTTCACTGATTTTCCATGGGTTGAGAACTTTCCCAAAATAACTGGTAGAATTCGTCGAACCCATCGCAAACTCATCCATGTTCGTTTTGCCCAAAAACACGGCGCCGGCATCCAACAACTTCTGAGTAATGGTCGACTCATAAGGCGGAACAAAATTCGACAACATCTTCGATGCGGAAGTCGTGCGAATTCCCTTCGTTATAAACATATCCTTGATGCCCAACGGAATTCCCTCAAGATCTCCTGCCGTATTATTCGCAATCTTTTCATCAGATTGCTTAGCTGCTTGTAAAGCCTTATCCGCACAAACTGTGATATAAGCGTTCAGATTTTTGTATTTCTCGATTCTTTCCAAAAAACATTTCGTCAGTTCAACTGAAGAGAATTTTTTCTTCAGCAAATTATCCTTTATTTCACATAACGATAAATGATACATAAATTAACCTCTGCAAACTTTCGCTATGATAAATAATTTTACGGAAAAATGAAAGGTATGTATCGATTTTGAGATTATCTGACAGACTTTCTTGTGAGATGTTTATCACTTAACGGATGATATTCGTTAACCACCTCTTTTAATCTCGCCCGACTTACGTGGGTGTAGATTTCAGTGGTCGATATACTTTCATGTCCGAGCATTTTTTTCACACTTAGAAGATCCGCGCCGTGATCCAAAACATGAGTCGCAAAAGCGTGCCTCAAAACATGTGGAGACACTTTTTCCGGGTCTACTCCCGACATAGCCGCCACATCTTTTATTATCTGAAATATTCTCTGGCGAGTAATGTGTTTTTCTGGATTTTTTGAAGGAAACAACCAAACCGAAAATGGTTTTATCTCGTTCCATTGTTTCAATAATTCAATAACCTGGTGAGTAACAGGAACTATTCTTTCTTTTCTGCCCTTTCCGAATATGCGAATAAATTTATCCTCCACAAAGGAATTCATTTTCAAAGAAATCAGCTCACTGACTCGCAATCCGCTGCCGTACAAAAGATACAAGATCAGATCCGCGCGTATTTGCTCTTCCAACGGCAAAGTCGAAGTCGATTCCCGAAGCTTTTTCACTGCGTCTTCACTTATTATTTTCGGAAGAGCCCGACAAGATTTCGGCTGACGAATAAAGGTCATCGGATTTTTTTCAATCAACTCTTCCGCCACCAAAAATCGAAAAAATTGTTTCAAGGCCGAAACTTTTCTTTTTATCGTAGATACCTGAAAATTCTTGTTCTTCAGAATTTCGAGATAACCGGCAACTTTTTCTTCCGTAATCCCAACATTTATGTCGACATGAGCCAAAAAATCCTGCAAATCCGAGAAATAAGACTCAACCGTATTCTTGGAGACGTTTCTCTCGCTTTTCAAATATTCCAAAAACAATTCAAGATAGTTATGCATTTCGCTGTATCTTAATTTCCTTGATGACTTCGCGAGAATTCGCGGGAATTCCAATGGACAGATAAATTCCCAATCCGATTAAGGCAATCAGCCCAAGCGCTCCCAAAAATATAAAAAAAGATTTCATCTCTTTACCATAGTACAAATAAACCGTATAATGGCTTTATTATAATGTGAGGAACAGAAAAGTACTACATGCCTGAATGTCGATTATGTAATTTTTTTGTTTTAGCTGGTTTCAACGTTTTCCATTTCAAAAAAGAGAGCTTCGAATGATACATGTGGTGTTCGTCGTTGTGACGTTGGTGCTGTTATGTACAGCGGCTTTCTTGTCCGGGTCAGAAACGGCAATTACCGGATCTTCCAGGGCGTATTTGTTTCATCTCGCCAAAAAAGGAGATAAAAGAGCCAAAAAGGTGCTCGATTTGCAGGAAGACATGTCGTTATCTATCGAAACGATCTTGATGTTGAATCAGATTATACTTTTCCTGATTCCAACGTTTACTGCTTGGTATTCTTTTCATCTAACTCCGGCACAAAGCACGATTTGCACTTCATCTATCGCTATTTTGATTGTAATTTACGCCGAAATTTGTCCGAAACTTCTCGCAATAAGATTTATAATTCCATTTGCACTATTTGCCGCTCCTGCTATCAAAATTCTGGTATCGACTTTGAAAGGGTTAACTCGAATTCTGGAAGAATGTGCGAAAATTTCCCTGCGACTTGTAGGAATTAATATCGATGTTCAGCAAACTGCAGATCAATCTGATGAAGAACTTCGCGGAGCAATTGAAATGCATTCCTCGGAAGGTGATGAAGAAGAGGAAGAGCAAAAAAAAACAATGCTGAAAAGTATCTTGGACCTTGAAAATGTCTACGTCAATCAGGCGATGGTTCACCGCAGACATATGAGAACCATAGACATTTCCCTGCCGGTGGCGAAAATCGCGAAAGAAATTTCAAGCTGTCCTTTTTCGAGAATACCTCTTTGGAAAGACAGTCCCGAAAATATTGTCGGAGTTCTGAAAGCAAAGACCTTTTTCAAAGCTTTACAGATGAACAACGGAGATTTTTCGAAAATTAAGATTTCCAATTTAATATCGCCCCCTTGGTATATTCCGGAAACAACTTCCCTCATGGATCAGCTGGAGAATTTCCGAAAGAAAAGAGAGCATTTTGCGTTGATCGTGGATGAATACGGAGACCTTCTCGGGTGTATTACGTTGGAAGATATTTTGGAAGAAATCGTCGGAGAAATCGTAGATGAGTATGACAACAAAGAAATCGCCGACGATGTAAAAATTCAGCCGGACGGAAGCTTTATGGTAAACGGAGCCACTCCGATCAGAGATTTGAATCGTCAATTCGGATGGAATATCCCGGAAAAAAATGCAACTACGATTGCCGGATATGTTATGTATGAAACAAGAAAGATTCCGGATATTGGGCAGGTTTATGTCCTAGCCGGACTGAAATTGGAAATTCTACGTCGCCAAAGAAACCAAATTGTATTGATGAAAATTACCCCTCAGTCTACGCAACAAAATACTTCGGAAAACACCAAAGTTGTTGAAAATTAATTTGTGAATATCTATAATTAAGTCGCGGCGTTTGGGGAATTTACTTATGATCGTGGTCTGTCCAAATTGTTCCAGTAAATATTCCGTGCATTCTGAAGCAATTGGCGGAGGAAAGCTGGTTCGTTGTGCTGTGTGCGGATTGACTTGGCAACAGAATCCTGTAAAAGAGAAGAAGCCAAAAGATTCACGTGGTCTGTTTATGTCTATCTTTTACTGGTTTGTCGTTTTTATCACGATATTTCCGATTTTGTTTGCCCCGAAAACCATATCAAAGTATTGGCCGGCGTCGGCGTCTTTTTACAGAATTATTGGAATGAGTGATTCGCAAAACCAAGAAGCTTTTTCAGTGAAGAATGTCTCCAGCTTTTTTGTAAAAAGGAACGGAAATCTCTACATGGGAATCAAGGGAGAGTTGAGTAATATCTCCAACGAGGTACAAATGGTTCCGAGATTGGTCATAAGCTTGAAGGACGATAACACCTCCAATTTGTCTTTTCAAACTTCATGGACTCATAGATTGAATTATAAAAAATTACTTCCAAATCAAAAAATAATCTTTGAAACAGATTTGAAGAGTGTACCTTACACGAACTTGATTTGTGATATTAAATTGAACACATTGTAAGCATGCGACAGAATCAGTACAAAATTTTTTCTTTGATCTCAAGTTTATATTTCAGACTTGTGGAATTTTTTGGGGTCTGTGTATTTTTCGTGGCACTGGCCACCCTAGTTGCGCTGATTTCATACTGTCCGGAAGATCCTTCTTTGAACACCGCTATTGACGGGTTCGTTTCAAATCTGCTTTCTTCCCCCGGGAGTTATTATTCCGACTTGATGATGCAGTTTTTCGGAAGATCTTCCTATTTATTTTCATTTATTTTAATGTCATTTGGATATCAGCTGATCGAGTATCACGTTGTTTCGTATTTCAGAATCATCTGCGGAATTTTTTCCTGCATCCTCGTCGCAACTTTCTTTAGTTTGATTCACTGGGACAATTTTGCTGGAGTAGTTGGTTCCATTTCAAAGAAATACCTAAATATATACGGCGGCGAAATTTTTAAAACCTACGAAATATATTTCAGCATTCTCATCGGGATTTTATTTTTATGCTCATTTTTATTAGCAATCAGATTTCATTTCTCAACCATAAAAGACTGCTTCATGTATTTCAAAAATTCGGTCGCAAAAAGTGAAGAAAAAATACAAGAGCTTTCGCCTTCGGTCCAGATTATAAGAAAGTCCGAAACGAAAAGGCCGAGCCCAAAAAGGAAACCGAGAATTTCCGAGACGACTACGAGCAAATTCGTATTGCCCTCCATCAGTTTGCTGTCGGAGCCGAAATTTAACGGAGAAAAATTATCAGATTCCGATCTTAAAGCTCGCTCAGAAAATCTGACGAAAGTTTTGGCTGATTTCGGAATAAAGGGAGAGATCGTCGGAGTCAGTCCCGGACCTGTCGTGACACTATATGAATTAACCCCCGCCGCCGGAATAAAATCGTCTCGAGTGATCGGCTTAGCTAGTGACATTGCGAGGTACATGAGTGCTGTTTCCGCTCGAGTTTCGGTAATTCCCGGAAAAAATGCGCTGGGGATCGAACTTCCGAATGTGAAAAGGCAAACGGTGTACCTTAGAGAAATTTTGGAATCGAATGCTTATAGCCGCAGCACTGCGGCGCTGCCGATTTCTTTGGGAAAAGATATATCCGGTGACCCGATGGTAGTCGATCTCTCGAAAATGCCGCACTTGTTGATCGCGGGAACTACAGGATCAGGAAAGTCCGTCGGTATCAACGCCATGATTATGTCCCTACTCTATCGATTGCCGCCGGAAAAATGCAAATTTATCATGGTAGATCCGAAAATGCTGGAGTTATCAGTCTACGATGATATCCCACACTTGCTGACTCCTGTTGTGACTGACCCGAAAAAAGCCGTCGTCGCGCTGAAATGGGCGGTGAAAGAAATGGAATCGCGTTACAAAGCGATGTCCAAAATCGGAGTCAGAAACATCGAAAACTATAATGCAAAATTGGCGTCACTGAAATCTTCTGGAGAGGATATCACCAGACGAGTTCAGACCGGATTCAATCCGGAAACGGGTGCGCCTGTTTATGAAAATCAGAAGATGGAAATGAAACCATTTCCTTACATCGTCATCATCGTTGATGAGATGGCCGACCTTATGTTGGTCGCGGGAAAAGATATCGAAGTCGCGGTTCAAAGGTTAGCGCAAATGGCGAGAGCGGCGGGAATTCACCTGATCATGGCAACCCAAAGACCATCTGTGGATGTCATTACGGGAACAATCAAAGCGAATTTCCCAACGCGAATAAGTTTTCAGGTTAGTTCGAAAATCGACAGTCGGACTATTTTGGGAGAACAAGGTGCTGAGCAATTGCTCGGACAGGGAGACATGTTGTATATGTCGTCGGGAGGACGAACAACTCGTGTACACTGTCCGTTTGTAAGCGATGGTGAAGTTGAAAAAATCACAAATGCGCTTCGCGCACAAGGCGCACCAGATTATGTCGAGGATATTTTGGAAGACGACGAAGGGTTGTTAAATGGTTCTTCCGATGCAGGAGCAAACGAAAACGATCCGCTTTACAAAGAGGCTGTCGATCTCATTATGAGAGAGGGAAAAGCCTCCACCAGCTTCATCCAAAGGCATTTAAAAATCGGGTATAACCGCGCGGCACGAATTATCGACATGATGGAACAGGCCGGAATAGTTTCTGCCGCGAATCACGTAGGAAAAAGGGAAATATTAGGACGATGAAAATTTTAAATTTATTAATTTTTGTTTTTTTGAATTTCGCATGTTGCGCTAAGGATTATCAAAAACCATCGACAACTGAACAAAAAATTGATTGGATCGAGAAAATCGAAAACTATTTCAACAAAGAATTGGATTCTGTAAAATCAGATTTCAAACAAACGGATAGTCGCGGAGAAGTCTCTACCGGCAAGATATTTCTGAAAAGAAAAAAAGGCTTAATGAAGTTATATTATGACGATCCAAACCCAAATGTCGCGATCGTGAGAGACTACAAACTTACCCATTTCAACCGAGATCTCAAGGAAAAAACCGTTGTGTCCGTCTATTCGTCTCCACTTGCATTTTTTCTGGAGAAAAAAATAGATTTGAAGAAAAATGTAAAAGTAACAGCGTTGAATGAATTTCCCAATTCGGTCGCAATAACTCTGAAAAAACAGGGAGATGAGGACGAAGGCGCGATCGCATTGGTATTTGCAAAGAAGCCTTTTCAGTTAAAAGGTTGGGTAATTTCGGAGAACAATAATTACGGCCGACAAACTCAATTAGCCCTGGAAAACGCGCAATTTAATGCAGCGTTTTCCGATAAAGAATTTGATAGTTTTTCGTAAATCCTCGGCGCAAAATTAGACAAAAATAGAAGAAGATTATTCTTCCCCTATATTCCGCAGATTTTAACAAAACAGTCTTTTTATCCTTTGCCAAACTGATACTTGCAAGTCATCTGATTCCAGAATCGCAACTATTTCATTGCTTTCCTGTTCTTTTGCAAGGCTCAAGGCTGTATTACCTTCCCTATCCTTGTGATTTATGTCAGCACCTGCTTTCATCAAACACTCTACGATATTTTCTTGTTCGTCTTCCACTGCAAGTATCAAAGGAGTTACTCCTTCATTATCTGCCTTATTAACATCAGCGCCATGGTTTATCAAACATCTCACAATATTCTCGTGTCCCCCTGCTACTGCGAGCAACAAAGGAGTAGCCTTATCATTGTCTGTCTTATTAACATCTGCACCGAGCTTTATAAAATACTTTACAATACGCTCATGCCCCAACGCTGCCGCTGCGATTAACGGAGTAATTTCACCGTCATTAATCGATTCATTGATATCGACACCACTTTCGACAAAATACCTTACTATGTCCTTGTTGCCCTTCATTACAGACAATAAAAACGGTGTAGACGCTTTATCATTCTTCTTATTGATATCTGCGCCATGTTCTACCAAATATTTTATGATATCTTCATCCTCATTCTCTACAGCCATAAATAGTGGGGTATTTCCATCATTGTTTGCTTTATTAACATCAGCGCCATGCTCTATTAAATACCTTACGATATCCTCATCCTCCTTGTCTATTGCAAAAAGTAAAGGAGTATTTCCATCGTTGTTCGCTTTATTAACATCAGCACCGCATTCCGTCAGGCATTCTACAACGTCTTCGTGTCCATCATATACGGCCATAATCAACGGAGTAATTCCTTCATCATTCGACTTATTGAAATCAGCTCCATGTTTCGTCAGATATTTCACAACATCTGTGTGTTCATTTTTCGCTGCTATCCATAAAGGAGTAACTTCGCTATCATCCTCCTTGTCGATATCCGCGCCACGCTCTACTAAATATTTTACGGCACCTTCGTGTCCATTCTGGGCCGCCATCCACAAAGGAGTAACTCCCTCGTCCGTGGCTTTATTAACGTCCGCACCATGTTCTACTAAATATTTTATGATATTTTCATTTCCACATTCTGCAGCTACCATCAATGGGGTAACTCCCTCATCATTCGTTTTATTGACATCTGCACCAAGTTCTACAAAGTATTTCACGATGTCTTCGAATCCGTTATAGGCAGCGATACCCAGAGAGATAGCCATGACCTCTTCAGATTCAGCAGTTGCAACGAATTTCGGTGATATTCCAAGCTTACGTAACGCATCGATATCTATACCTGTAAATTCTTTTATCTTCTCTAGATTATTTGACGCCACAGCTTCAAACCATTCATCGTTATTTATTCCTTTTTCCATTATGATCTCCATATTTTTTATCTCTACCTATCTATATAATGTCTTTTTTTTAATCCCCAAGGGGCGACATAAAAATTTTTTCATTTTTTGAAAAGATATATCCGCGCACCAACCCCATCACAAACTAAAGATCTTCAGAACACTTTCCGCTTGATCTGAACCACGGAAAATTGTAGTATCTCATCGTCGGTAAAAAGTTAGTGATATGATAGATCCGTTGCATCAATTTGCTATATCTCCTCTCGCGAAGTTCGAGGTTTGCGGGATAGATCTGTCTTTTACAAATTCTTCCCTTGCTGTTTTGGTCGCGGTTGTGCTGGTTTTTGTTTTGTTCGCTTGCGGATTGAAAAAAGACGGAATGATCCCGAGTCGACTTCAAGCTTTCATTGAGATGATGTACGAACTTGTTGCGGGGATGATTACGGGAAATGCAGGAAAAGCGGGATTAAAATATTTTCCGTTCGTTTTTTCGATTTTCTTTTTCGTACTGCTTGGAAATTTGCTGGGAATGGTCCCGTATATGTTCACTTTTACCAGCCATATAATTGTTACTTTCACTCTTGCGATGATTGTATTTTTGTTCGTGACAATTTTGGGAATCGTGCTTCATGGATTCCATTTTTTCTCGCTGTTCATGCCGAAAGGGGTATCGATTTTCTTGGCGCCGATTTTGATTCCGGTCGAGATGATTTCTTACATGTCCAGACCGATTAGTTTATCAGTTCGTCTTTTCGCAAACATGATGGCGGGACATACCATGATGAAGGTTTTCGCCGGATTTGTTGCGATGTTGGGAATTTTCGGAGTGGCACCTATGGCGGTCAACGTTGTTCTAACCGGATTTGAGGTTGTTATCTCCATGTTACAAGCTTATATATTTACTGTGTTAACTTGTGTATACTTGAATGATGCGGTACATTTGCACTAGATTTTAGAAAGTTTTAGGAAAGGGAGTTTTGAGATGTTAGCAACAGAAGCAGTACGTTACTTGGCAGCAGCCATTACCGTTATCGCTTTGTACGGAGTCGGTGTCAGCATGGGAAATCTGTTCTCAACTTGGTTGAACGCCGTTGCGAGAAATCCTGAAGCAGACGACAAAATGCGTTCCGTCGGTATGTTGGGTTTTGCTCTTACTGAGTCCATCGGTTTGTTTGCTCTTTTGATCGCATTGTTGATTTTGTTTAAATAAGTTGGCGTAAATTGTTACCTCAATTAGCTGCGGAAACTTTTCCGTCTCAGGTTTTTTGGGTGGTTCTCGGATTTTTTTGTGTTTATGGAATTATGGCTTTTTTTGCCGTTCCAAGGCTAAAAAAAATTTTGGATAAACGAGAGAGCCATATAAATGGCTTGTTGGATGTTGCGCAAAAGTTAGGTGAAAAATCCGCCGAAATCGAAAAAGAATCCGGCGAGTTGTTATCCAAGACTAAACAGGAAATTTTCGATGCAGAAACAAAGTTAATTGAGGAATTGGAGAAAAGAAATTCGAAGGAAAAACAGAGACTTTCCGAGGAAATTCTAGAGAATACAAGTAAAGAAATATCCTCGCTGAAGGTTTCGTCCGAGGAGGCATTCAAAGACATATCTTCGGACTTGGATGAGCTCTTGGATTTGGCCTTACAAAAGATAGGAAACCGAAAATCATGACGATTTCTAACATGGCAATTGCCGAACTATCTGTTTTAGGATCTTTTTTGTGTTTCTTGGCTTTGATCATCAAAAAAGTTTGGCCGTTGTTGGTTAGCCGCTTGGATGAGCATATCGAAAAGGTAAAAAATCAAATAGATTCCGCTGAAAAACTGAGAGAAAATTCGGCTAACGCATTGAGTCAGGCAAATCAGGTAAGTCTGAATATTCAGGACGAGGTTGAGGATTATAAAAAAAGATCTAAAGAGCGGATCGAGCAACTGGAAGAAGAAAATCGGCGTTACATTCAAAATTTGAAAGAGAAGGCTGCTCTGTCGTTGAGCGCTCAATTAAACGCGGAACTATCTAAGCAGAAAGATATACTGTTGGACAGATTGGCTGATCTCATTGCTGAACGGCTTTCAGAAAAAGTAAAAGATCAATCTTGCGAAGCAATTTTTTCAAAAGAAGATCTGAAAAAGCTGGTACAGTGACTGTTCCCCAATAATTCTCAAGTTCTCTAGAGCGTCTATTTTATTTTCTGGTGTTTTGTGATATTTTCTTCGTGTATTTTAATAAGGGAAATTGTGATGACTGAAAATGTGGCAGACAAAGTAAAAGCTATTATTGCTGAAAAGTTGGGTGTTGATCCGGCGAAAGTAGTTGATGAGGCACGCTTTGTTGATGACCTGGGCGCAGACAGTTTGGACACTGTTGAGCTGGTCATGGCTTTGGAAGAAGAATTTGGCGTTGAAATTTCCAACGAAGAAGGTCAGGAAATTCAGTCGGTAAAAGATGCCGTTTCTTTCATTGAAAAAAAATCTAAATAAAAAGGAATCATGATGAGAAGGGTAGTTGTCACCGGAATAGGGATGATGTCTCCGTTAGCCCCATCGGCAGGAGAGTCCTGGTCTCGATTACTAAATTGTGAATCGGGGGTAAGGCAGGTTGTGTCTTTCGATGTGAGTGATTTGGCTTCGAAGATAGCTGGACAAGTTCCAACAGAGGAAACAGCACCGAATGCCCCTACCCTTTTTGATCCGTTAAAATATGTAACCGCAAAAGAGCTTGGAAGAATCGATAAATTCATTTTGTTCGCGCTGGCGTCTGCGATTGATGCCATGGAAGATTCAGGATTGGTTGGAAATTTATCGGACGAGGAAAAAGAACGTTTTGGTGTGATAATCGGATCGGGAATCGGAGGATTGCCGGCGATTTATAACACTGCAATAAAGTTAGGTAACGACGGAGCGAGGCACATTTCGCCGTTTTTCATTCCGTCGTCGTTAATTAATTTGGCGTCGGGACATGTGTCGATCAGATTCGGATTGAAGGGACCGAACCATGCGGTCGTTACAGCATGCGCTTCGGGAACTCATGCGATCGGAGATGCTGCAAGAATGATCAAAGTCGGCGACGCTGATATGATGGTCGCAGGTGGAGCGGAAGCTGCTGTTTGTCGTCTGGGAGTGGCAGGATTTTCGGCTGCTCGAGCCTTAACTACTCATAGGAATGACAATCCGCAAGAGGCATCGCGTCCTTGGGACAAGTCAAGAGACGGTTTCATCATTTCTGAAGGTTCGGGAATCTTGATCCTGGAAGAGTTGGAGCACGCAAAAAAGCGCGGAGCGAAGATTTACGGAGAGTTAGTCGGCTATGGAATGTCGGGGGATGCGTATCATATGACAGCGCCATGCCCGGATGGAGATGGTGCGTTTAGGTCAATGCGCAACGCTTTGAGATCGGCGCAGATAAATCCTGACCAGATTGATTACATTAATGCTCACGGAACTTCAACCCCGGCGGGAGATATCGGAGAGTTAAGAGCAGTTGAACGCGTACTTGGAGAAGGCAGCAAAGCATCTATGTCGTCTACGAAATCGTCAATAGGACATTTGCTCGGAGCGGCGGGAGCTGTCGAGGCAATTTTCTCGCTGTTGGCGATCAAGGATCAAGTAGCTCCGGCAACTTTGAACTTGCACGATTCCGAAGACACCTTCCTGGATTTGGTTCCGCTGCAGCCACGCGCCAGAAAAATCGATTATGTTTTATCCAATTCGTTTGGGTTCGGAGGCACTAACGCGAGCTTAGTGTTTAAAAAGTTTTGATAGAGAAAGGAACTCGGCGCTGCTTAGGAGGCTTTGCGATAGGCTTTCTTGTCGGCGCCGCCCTTGTCGCTTCTTACGGAATATATTGCGTCACAAAAAATTCTGATTATTCGCCTCCCGAAGATTGTTATTTGATACTCGATGATCCGAGTAATATCTCTGCAGTTTCCAAAGTTTTCATCGAAAACAACATCTCCAGCCGAGTGCGAAACAGTTTTTTTCTCACGAAAGCAGTCATAAAATTCGGCAGATTACTTGGATACAGGCCTAAGTTCGGAGAATACGAAATTCCCTCGAAAGTTTCACTCTGGGACGCAGTAAAAATATTATCTAAAAAAAATTCGGTTTTGCACAAAATATGTATTCCCGAAGGATTTTCCGTCCACAGAACTTTGGAACGAATAAACAACAATAAATTCCTACGAGGTGAAATAACTGAAATTCCTGAGGAAGGTTCTTTGATGCCGGACACTTACTGTTTTAGATATCCAACGACGAAACAGGACATTATTGACCTAGCACAAAAAGCAATGTCTGATTTTCTGAAAAAGGAATGGGAAAACAAATCGAAAAACTGCTTTCTGAAAACACCGCAGGAGGTCCTGACTTTGGCATCCATTATCGAAAGGGAATCAAACATAGAATTAGATACCATCGCAGGAATGTATTTGAATCGCCTAAAAATAGATATGAAACTGCAAGCTGATCCAACAACCATTTACGCGATGGTGAAAGGAAAGAAGTTTCCGAGAGATTTAACTTACCAAGATTTAAAATACGACCACCCGTACAATACTTATGTTCATAAAGGACTTCCGCCCGGCCCAATCTCCAACCCCGGCAGAAAATCTATATTGGCAGTACTTCACCCGAAAAAATCTGAGTGGCTGTATCTGTATTACGATGGCCGCCGAATGTCCAAGCCTGTCTATTCAAAAACCTATCAGGAACACAGAAAAAATATCGCCCGAATCAAAAAAGTCAATATATTGAAAGTTAAGTAATCGGAAGGCTTTCTATGAAAAAAAGTATGATTGCGTTGATAATATCGAGTTTTTTGATTTTTTCATATTTCGAAAATGTTGAAGGAAATATGTTGGGATTTTTCGGAAATGTAAATGAGTTTCCATCGGATATAGAAACAACTCCATCGGCAACGTTAGAATCCAATTTCTCAAATACTGTCGAATTCAATTTGATTTACAGAAATCTTCCGGAAACAGGAACAACTACCCGAAATTTTGCGTTCTCTACTGCCAATCCAAAATTTCAAAAAGTATTTCAACCACATTTTAAGAGAATAAAACTAATTAATTGTCGTAATCTTCATAAAAATCTGTTTTCAGATCAACAAAAAAGCGCACCAAAATTGTCCGCAACTGAACTCTACAGCGGTCCCGCAGCTCTGAAGTTAGCTCAATCCGGGAAGAAAGTTGTCGTTCTGATTTTTGCAGATTCAACCAATGCTGGTGGAATATACTTAATAAAAAGAGGCAATCCTGCCAACACTCAAGAAGAACAAACCATACTTATGGCTCCCGAAATTTACGGATATCTGAAAAATAAATTCGGAGTAAATAACATCGGAGGAAGAGGTGACGGAATATACAGCGCTGAACAAAAACGCTACTGTTTAAATAAAGATGATTACAAAAGTCCGGAAATCATAAATCCGGCCTATGGTTTTATTTTAACGAACCTTTTGGTAACTCATGACGTTGAAAATTGCTCCAAAATGATCAAATTACCAAAAGATAAAGTTGTTGAGATATCCTATGCTTTTCTTTCCATGCCGAGCTTTGCAACGGATGTGAGCAAAGATCCAACGGGTGCTATGTTAACAAATTACAGTGAAGAAAACGACGGAGAAAAAATATACGACAGAATGAATCGTGCTTTTTCTATTTTGCTAAAGGACGGAAACGTCAACGGACGAGATATGTTAAATAACAAAATAAAAAGAGACATAGGAAAAATCGCAATTTTCTGTCCAATCGAAAAACTTCTGGATTTTTCAAAACGACATTTGAATAAAAATCTCGATACAAGCGAAATTATTGCACAAATAATTAAGTTAAAGCTAAAAAAATCGGATAAAATGAAGAATATTTTCGATGAAGTACAAAAAAATTACGAAAGATGCGTTTTGAATAAGTTTATTAACTTGATAAGAGGAGCAGAAACTGCTGAAGCAGATACTTTGGTGCTCGGAAAAATCGGATGCGGAGCGTTTTTAAATGACGAAAACGAAATTGCTTTCCTTCTGGGACAAGCCCTAACCGAATGCAAATCTATAAAACATGTTTATTTTGCGGGACTAAGTAAAACAGATCCATTCGTTGAAAAAGTTCGAACAGCAATGGAAAATCATATTAATTCTATCCGTTTCCGAAAAATTAAATAACCGATGGATAAATTTCTATCAACGTTGTAAAATGCGACGTCATATTTGGAGTTTAATTTTATGGATATCTCGGGTTTTGAATTGGCAAAACGGAATAACGAAAAGAAAGCTGTCGCAATGATTGTTGATGATCAAATTGTAGATCTTTCAACAATGGTGCCTGAAACAACAACTGCAGAATTCGTGACCAAACAGCATCCGAAAGCGTTGGAGATATTCAGACACACAACAGCTCACATCATGGCTCAGGCGATCAAGGAAATATGGCCGTCCACTCAGTTGGCGATCGGTCCTGTGATCGAAAACGGATTTTATTACGACATTTCCTGCGACCACCAGCTGACTCCTGATGATTTTGCGAAGATCGAAAAGAGAATGAAGGAAATCATCAAAGAAAATTACAAAATTACGAGAGAAGTTCTCACTAAAGAAGACGCGTTGAAACTTTTCGCAAACGATAAATTCAAGGTTGAACTTATCACCGATTTGGACGTCAAAACCGTCAGCATTTATCGGCATCAGGATAAGTTTGTAGATCTTTGTCGCGGACCTCATCTTCCGTCGACGGGAACGGCCTCCCCTCATTTCAAAATCATGAAATTGGCGGGAGCTTATTGGCGCGGTGATTCGAAAAGAGAGATGCTGCAGCGAATTTATGCGACTTCCTGGTTCACCAAAGAAGATTTGGACACATACATCAAAAATTTGGAAGAAGCCGAAAAAAGAGATCACCGAAAAATCGCCAAAGAGATGGATTTGTTCCACATGCAGGAGGAATCGCCGGGGTGTATTTTTTGGCATCCGAAAGGCTGGACGGTTTACAATGTTCTCAAAGATTATATCAGGAAATGCATTTTGAAAGACGGATATCAGGAAGTTTGCACTCCGCAGTTGGTCGATCGAACTCTTTGGGAAGCATCAGGACACTGGGAAAAATATCGCGAAAACATGTTTATCGCGGAATCCGAAGACAGAATTCTTGCGGTAAAACCGATGAACTGCCCGGGCGCCATCCAGATTTTCAAGCAGGGAGTAAAAAGCTACCGCGATTTGCCGTTGCGCCTGGCGGAATTCGGTTATTGTCACCGAAATGAGCCGTCGGGTTCACTTTATGGAACAATGCGTGTCAGAGGATTTACACAAGATGATGCTCATATTTTCTGTACGCCTGATCAGATCAACAGCGAAACGAAAAAATTCTGCAGCTTGCTGGCAAAAATCTACAAAGATTTGGGATTTGAGAGTTTTTCCGTGAAATTTTCTGATCGTCCCGAAAAAAGAATCGGTGCAGATGAAATTTGGGATTTGTCCGAAAAATTATTGCAGGAAGCCGTAACCGAGGCAGGTTTCGAATACACGTTGAACAAAGGTGAAGGAGCTTTCTACGGTCCGAAATTGGAATTTTCGCTGAAAGATAAAATCGGAAGAGAATGGCAGTGCGGAACTTTGCAGGTGGATTTCCAATTGCCGCAAAGATTGGGAGCTTATTACACAGGAGAAGATGGAGAAAAACATCATCCGATTATGTTGCACCGCGCGGTGTTGGGATCTCTCGAAAGATTTTTCGGAATTCTGCTGGAAAATTACGCCGGAAGACTTCCGATGTGGTTGGCCCCTGTTCAGATTGTATTCGCGACCATCACAAACAGTTTCGACAGATATGCCGAAGAAGCTTGCAGGAAATTCGAAGCGGCGGGAATTCGTTGCGAATTAGATACTCGCTCGGAAAAAATTTCCTACAAAATCCGCAGTCATATTATGGAAAAAGTTCCTGTCATTGCAGTGATCGGAGAGAATGAACAAAATAATCGCCAGCTAACATTGCGTTACGCAAACGGAAGTCAGGAAACCTTTTCGGTTGACGAAGCGCTGAAAGTTATGTTGGAGAAGTGTGCGTCACCAAAGATTTAGATTGCTGATGTGAATTTAATTTTATATTATTGGTACACTAGTTTAGGGGTATGGTGTTGTGTTAGATCTGATAGCTCAAAAGATTTCAGGGTTAAAGGATGTTTTGCCTCTTTTTGAGGGAGGTAAGGGAATCTCAGTATCCAACGGAGAAACTTGCGGAGCGTGGGCCGCGGCCGGCGCTGTCGGAACTTTTTCTGCCGTCAACGCCGACTCTTACGATGAAAAGGGAAACATCATTCCGCAGGTTTATCACGGAAAAACAAGACAGGAACGGCATCGCGAATTGGTCGAGTATGCCGTCGCTGGAGGAATTGCTCAAGCGAAAATTGCGCGTGAAAGATCCAACGGCAAAGGACGAATTCACATGAACGCCCTCTGGGAAATGGGCAGCAGCCAGGAGGTCATAACACGAATTTTGGAAGGTGCAAAAGGATGTATCCACGGAATAGTCTGCGGAGCCGGTATGCCCTACTCTCTCTCTGAAATTGCTGCGAAATTCGGTGTCCATTACTACCCGATCGTTTCATCAGCGCGGGCTTTTTCTGCCCTATTTCGCCGATCATTCAAAAAATGCGTTGAGCTTTTGGGAGGCGTGGTTTATGAAGATCCGTGGTTGGCGGGAGGTCACAATGGACTTTCCAACGCCGAATCCCCGAACAACCCGATGAATCCGTATCTGCGACTGGTCGAATTGCGAAAAGTCATGAATTCTTTCAACCTGGTTTCGATTCCGATCATCATTGCGGGAAGCGTTTGGTGGCTGTCCGAATGGCAGGACTATATGAAAAATCCGGAAATCGGAAATGTCGCGTTTCAGTTCGGAACTCGCCCGATTTTAACAACGGAATGCCCTGTTGCAAAAGCCTGGCAGCCGAAATTGATGTCACTAAAACGCGGAGATGTGAAATTAACGACCCTCAGTCCGACGGGATTCTACTCGTCCGCAATCAATAACAAAATGATCTCAAATTTATTGGCGCGACAGGAGAGACAAGCGCCAATAGTTGAAAGTTCCGAGCTGAAAATGAAAGTATTCGGTCGTGAAGTTTGCTTGGACAGCGATTACACGGAGAAAGTTAACCAGTGGATCGCAAACGGTTTCACTACGGCGATGCTAACTCCAGAAAACGCTGTTGTTTTCGTGAGGCCCGAAGAGTCCACCGCAATCCTGAAAGATCAAAGAGAATGCTGCGGATGTCTGAGCGCGTGCCGTTTCAGCAGTTGGTGCCAGACAAAAGGAACGACAGGAAAAATTCCTGATCCTCGGAGTTTTTGCATTCAGAAAACTTTGCAAAGCGCGGCTCACGGAGGAAATCTTGACGAAAGTTTGATATTCGCGGGCCACTCGGCGTATCGATTTGCAGAAGATCCTTTCTATGAGAACAATTTCATCCCAACGACTCAGCAGCTGATCGACAGAATTCTTACGGGATTTTGATGCGCATTGCCAAAAAGATAGCGGAAAGCGGCGCGGCGTCACGTCGGGAAGCGGAAAGATTGATCGCGGAAGGCAGAGTCTGCGTTAACGGAGATGTCATAACAACTCCAGTGTTTTTCGTTGATGACTCTCACAAGATCACGATTGACGGCAAGCCAATCGGCAAGAAACCCGAAAAATTAGTCGTTTGGAAGATGAACAAGCCCAAAGGATATCTCACCACAAAACGTGACCCGAAAGGAAGAAAAACCGTGTTCGATTTGTTCCCGAAAATGAGCGACAGACTGCTCTACATTGGTCGACTGGATTACAACTCCGAAGGGTTGCTGTTGTTCACCAACGACGGAAATTTTTCGCGCAAATTGGAACTCCCCGCTACCGGATTAACTCGCTCCTATAAAGTAAGATTTCACGGCAATCTAACAAAAGAAAAGATCGAAAAATTGAAAAACGGAGTGATAATCGACGGAATTCGTTACGGACCGATCGACGTGAAAATCACAAAGCAGGATAAGTCGAACAATTGGGCGATTTTAACGCTGAGGGAAGGAAAAAACCGAGAAATCCGCAAAGTTTTAGAATCTCTCGACTGCATCGTCAATCGACTAATCCGCATCAGCTACGGAACTGTATCCCTCGGCGATTTGCAATCGGGAAAAGTCGAAAAATTATCCGAAAATGAAGTCCGAAAATTGGTTAAAGCTGCGGATAAGTCCGAAATTTAACTGTTTTTTAACCTTCGGCTGAAACAATATCTCCGAAAAGGGAGGAGAAACATGTTAAATCTAAGACGAAACTTTCAGAATTTTTGGATTGCTACTCTAATATCCGCCTTGATGCTGGTATTGATTGCCGAGCAGCGCAGCCATCGTAAATTATTAAATAATATCCGAAATACTTTTGAATCAATCGGGGAAAAAAATAATCTCGATAACCGTAGACTGTTAAATTTCCTCTCCATGCCATCGGATAAAATCGTCAATATCAATCTCGCTAAATTTTATGTTCCCAATTACCCCACCGATCTTATTCAGTCAGAAATAGTTGATAACGGAACTTTCTTCGAAATCGATTTGTTGAAAGAATTACAACCTTATATCAAGAAAAATGCCGTAATTTTAGATATCGGAGCTAACATAGGCAACCATTCGGTCTACTGGGCTGTGAAAACCGATGCTAAACGAATTTATTCCTTTGAACCGGTAAAAGATTTTTTTAAAATTCTCCAAAAAAACGTAGAAATCAATAATCTAAACAATAAAATAAAGATCTTCAACATAGGTTTGAGTGACAAAAAAATTAACGGCAGCATTTCCTTCTACGATAGAACAAATATCGGGGGAACACATGTTAAACAAGATCCAAACGGAAATTTGTTATTGGATAAGTTAGATAATATAAAAATCGAAGAAAACGCCGTAGATTTTATAAGAATAGACGTAGAAGGGCATGAATTAGAGGTATTGCAAGGAGCCAGAGAGACCTTGATAAAATACAAACCGACAATCTTTATAGAGATGTTTCCTGATAAAAAACCGAAAGTTCATGAATATCTAACAAATTTGGGTTATCGATTAGAAAAAAGTTTTGTAGGAAATAATTATATATACGTTTTTAATTCATAACACAATGTACTTTGAGATGATCAGTACCGAAAAACCATGCGACAGAGGAATATAATGTTTAACGAAATCAATCTATTTGACAATAAAAACAGAGACTTACTCAAATGCTTTTTGTTCTTCTTTGTTGTTGCGATTTGCAGCTATCTGTCTCTTATGGTTTCATTTTGTCCGTTCAGTGATGATATGTGCAGATATTTGGTGAATAGTCATGTTGGAACATTCGCATCTAACCGAATTTTTACCTTCCTGCTTGAAACTCTCGTATATTTATCCAACGTCATTACCGATGCGGCACCTTTTTCTCATGTTTTAGCATGCGCGTTTCTCGCTTACGGAGCTGTTGTTTGTTTGAAAATTTTCAAGGTAAACCTGAATAGTAAACTGGAAGTCGCGTGTTTTGTTCCAGTCGTAGCCAACCCGTACATGTTCGAAATAATGATGTTCAGGTTTGATAATCCGTTCAGTACATTGGCTTTACTCTTTTGTATTGTCGCAGCTTATATATCGACACAGAACAGCGGAAAATTATTGTTTACTCAAACGGGAATATTTTTCCTTTCGTTGTTCGTGTACCAGCCGGCATCATCCGCCTATTTTATTTTGGGAATGTATAAATTCTTGGAAGAAATACGAGCAGGACGATCTTTTACTCAAACGATTTCAAAAATGCGATATTGGATATATACGGTACTGATTTCAGTTGTTGCATATATCCCCTTTACTTACTTATTTAACTATTGCGTTTCAGAAGATGGATCAATGCTGGCCCTTCCTTTCAACACTCAAAATATCGATATTATTTTAGGAAACGTCGGTACATATTATTCAAACTTATACGCGGATTGGTCGGAAAATGTTGCGGGGAATTTAATCTTTCTTATTTTTCTCATCTTTGTTTTGTATTCCATAACAAAAATTAAAAAATTTTCTTCCATTTGTGCTTACTTAACAGGAATTTTTGTACTCACTTTGTGTCCTCTCGGGGCATGTTCGGTTATCAAAATAATATCTTTCGCGGGAAATGAATCTATCTTACCTCGAAGTCTCTACAGTATAGGAATTTTGATCTCAGGAGCTCTCCACGGAGCTTCTTTATTATTCAAAGCTTCGGAAAAAGCGCATAGATTTTACGGTTTTGTTATAACTTCTCTTTGCTTTTGGAATGTGATTTTTTTGAATTCTGCTGCAAATGTTATTCACTGCTATCGCATATTGCAAAGGCATGTATTGTACGATGTCGCAAAAGATATTCATGAAATAAGAGAGAAAAATAAGAATTTATCAGGATTCTGTTGCACGGGAAATCTGCAGACTTACTCCATGAACAAATTTGCTGATTTGTATCCGATAATTTACAGAATTATCCCTGAACAATGGTATATTCCTACTATGTGCCAAATCGCGCTGATCGATTACAAGTTTGCCGAGAGCTTCATAAAATATTTTCCCGTAGATAAAATTTTTGATCAAAGTAAATATAATCGCAAAAACCTAGTTAAGTCTCACGCTCTGTATGACGTCTTCATTTTGGACGGCGAAGTAATTCACGTTAATTTCAAAAGCGATCGAAAATTCAAAGTAAAGGACCTAAACTACGCTCAAATAGGAAACGAAAACTAAAATTTAATCAAATTAGTGAATTATTAACCGATTTTTTGTACCATAGATGTAAGATTAAAGGAAAATATGATGAAAAAAATAGCATTAAGTGCGTTATGTTTATTGATAGCGGCATGCTCAACAGAAAAAAATTGCTATCGAGAAAATTGTTTTATCACTGAAACTGAAATGACGGCGGACATGCAGAAAATTCGGTCGATTTTGTTGGATTATTACCGCAAAATATCCAAAAAACAGCTGGAATATGATCTGAAATTCACTCAAGTTTCTTGCAAGTTATTCGGTAAAAATAATAAGCAACTCAACAAAGAAATCGATAAATTAAAAAAAATTTACGAAAGCGAAAAGCAGATGAAAGAGAATATAGAATTATACAAAAATTTGAAGAAATCCTTAAAAGGACTGAAGCTTGATTATAAGCAAGTGGTATTACTAACGAAAGAATTAGAAACCGATTATGCCAAGCTCAAAAAAGAAGAAGAGGAAAAGTTTGCCCCTTATAGAGCTCGAGCACTTGAAATCATGAAGACCATTAATGAACAAAATCAAAAACAAGATAACTGGGCCTATGCACATATTCAAGATGGGTTGGAATTCTCAACGAGATTCGAGTTGCTTTATAAAATGAGAGATATAGTGTACGGCAATTACAATAAATTTAGTTCTTATACTTTATTGATCGACATGTTGGAAGGACTAATTTTTGACGGTACGTTGGTCGATTCGTTCCTGGAAAATCATCCCCCATTCAAAGATAAGACTTTTTTCATACCTTTCTATTACTATATCAATGGGTTTATTCCGCGAATAACCAATATGGAAGTCATGTTTGATACTGTACGAGAGGCAGCGACGAACGACAAAATCAGCAAGCAAGAACTGTCCGATTTAGTCGACAAAACATCCAGATATTTGAGGGAAATGACATCAAGTATTGCAATAATTCAGCATGATCTTACTGACAATATCGATCATGATTCTTGGGAAAATTCCTACAGAGAAAGCAAATGGAATAATTTCAGCAAAGGCAATCGATATATCATCACTGATTTAGTCGACAAAAATCCGAAATTTGAAGATTTTGATCGCAAAATCGATAAATTGGCGACACGCATTGCTTATCAAACTTATTATAAAGTGAATATTGTCCGATTCCTTTATAAAGAATGGCGTGACGCATACTATTTTCAGGTAAAAGAGTTGCTTGCAAATACGGTTAAGCTCGCTGATAAATTGCACGAAATGATCAAGGACGAGGAAATTACCGACTCAACTCCGGACAAACGCAGATATGAACATAGAGGGAACGTAGAAAATATCTCAAATATAAATGAAATCGCGAAAATCGGAGTCGAGAAAATTATTTCACCTGCGGATTGCTATGTCGATTCTCAGGAAGAGATAAAAAACTCGATCCGCAAAAGCTTTTTGCAAACTCGAGACGCTTACTTAAAAAATTTGGGCAAGTGAGTTTTTAATTTGAAATAAAAACTCCCCGAAAGAGCACAGCCTTCGGGGATATTTTCAGATCAAATAAATCAAAAACAAACCGAACTTTTAGAGAAAAACTTCACGCTTTAAAAGCATACCCCCCTAGGAGATCGATAAACCATCATAAAATATATTTCTTATACATTTCGAGAGCGTCAAAAATTGTCATAGACGTTCCAGGATACTTGACTTCCTTTGATAATTCTTCACCTAAACTTTGCTGGTTCTTATCTCCGTAATCTAACCAACCCTTTATTTTGTAGAATTGATCCCACTGACTTAATTGCCTGATGCGAGATTTCTTATCTTCTTTATCTACTTCCTCTGATTCAAGATAGGAGCTCAACTTCACTTCTTCTTCGTAGTCATATTCATAACCAGAATCATTTAAAAACTCGGATAATTGCGGAAAGTTTTCTTTGTTCACACTACAAGAATCAAGAACTTTCTTCACAAAATAGAAGTGTCTGGGATTTTCCTCACGGATCTTCAGCAATTCCTCCAAGTGTTCTCTCCCTTCTTTTTCGTTTGGATCGAAGGAGAATTTATTCTTTGTAAAAAATTCAACATCCACATCACCTTCTCCGAATTTTATTCTTGAAAGAACTTTTTCCATAACCTGCTGACTAAGTTGTTTTCCATTAAATATGGAAGTTAACGACAAATCAGGTTTGTTATAACCACTGCCCAAAAAACCGGAGATAAGATCTGCTACCACACGATCATTCTCAATCTCAGAAGATTTAAGTAATTTACCAATTGCTACACTCGTATTTTTACGTGAAAACATATGAAGAAACGGATAAAGTTCATACTCAGGAATTTTTGATAACAATTTGTCAATACCATAGTTGTTTTCTATAAATTCCGCAACCCCATCATATCCTCTATCAAGAGCTTCTAATGTACTTGATAAAACTAACCTTGCAATCTCAACATTTCCAAGAAAATCAGGATGTTGATCGATAATTTGTTTTGCCTCGGTAAGTCGTCCTCTCTCTATAAAAATCGGTAATAAATCAATTTGATAGGACATAGCCTCATTCGGTGCTACCTTTCTCGGAATAACAAAAGATCCTTTAAATGGTTTGTTTTTGCTATTTATTATCAATTTCGCGTGAGAAGCAGCCAACCCATCGATTTCAGCATCAAGCGATTTCATACCTTCCTTTGGTAAAGGATGGCGGAAAGTACCGAAAATTTCAGCTTTCATCTCAGGATGCAAATAAAGAGATATTTCATTAGTTAAATTACGAACTTCATCCCTTGATAAATCTTTATCTGATGAATTTTTCAGATTTTCGAGCAAATAGGAAATAGAAGAAAAGTCCTCAGCCCTCGGCAAAGACTTTAGATCCTTCAACCGTCCGGCTAAAAGTTCTTTTTGTTCTTCATCTATCCACGAATAAGCTTTATCGATTTTTTTAACTATTTCATCAATCGAGGTGTTTTCATTAATCGACTCGACAATCCCTTCTAATTTCTCTAGCTTATCCTTTCTTTGATAATCAGAGGAATCATTGAAAAACTCCTTACAAATTGAAAGCAATCTTGGATGCATCACGAGATCATATTCTTTTCCTCCCGTCCAAACATGTCGAGCAAGCCTATCGGCGTCTCCGACCGACAAACTTATAGCAAGTAGAGCCCCTCCCAAATTTGAGGAATATTTATTGAACAAATCTTCTGCTTCTTTTGCTTTTTTTCTGGCATCAGCAATGGACATTCCTTGAAATACGAGCGCAGGCGCAATCAGTTGAGACACTCCATAATTCATGGCACCGAAGGAATTACAAAAAAATTTTACTGACGAAGCCGTCGAAAGAGAAGTTCTCGGCTCAACCGATAACGCAATATTACAATGTAGGGTACTAATGTCTATCCCTTTGCCATAATCCCATTCTGCCCTTGTCGCATTTCTCAATTCCTGCACTGTCTGAAATAATTTCCCAGTTTTTGGATTTTTTGCGTATAAATGATCCCCCCTTAATACAACGTCGCCTAAATTCTGTCTCGTAAGATGAGAAAACAGTCTCGCAAAATACTTATACACGAATAAATTCGATCCTTGCATTCCATGATAGAAAGTGACATTTCTTTCCAGCGCTTCCTTCTGCTCTCGTTCTATTAGATTGCATAAAATATCCGTAAGCTCCGTTATTTTTTGTGTATCACATTTATCAGGAGTAAACTCACTTGTACCGAAAAATGCCATTATATTATCTTTCAAATTATTTTTGATACCTGCCTCGTCGCCCGTCAGAGGTTTGAAATTATCTTTCAAAAATATCTTCATAATCGCCAAAGTCGGGGCTAAATCCTTAAATAATTCTTGATACGCCGCTTGCTCTTTTCCGAAAGATTCCTTCTGTAAATCCTTAATATCAGAAAACGAAACCTTCTGGGTGTCTCCTTGCGCAGGATCAAGATTCATACACGAAGCATTTCCCAAAACAAAGGACAAAACGCTACAACAAATAACCTTTTTCAACATATTTATGACTCCTTATCTGACTATATAGTAGGTACAAATCCATATTATTGATGGACGTAATGGTAACTCCTTATTGCCCTCGTGTCAACAAAAAATTACAGAATACACTTACTTTTTTAAGAAAATGAACTTTAATTTAAAAATCCAGCAAATCTGAAAAAATCACTGATTTTTAATAAGGCAACTTTATATGCCTGGTTAATCATTCCATTCCGCGATAAACTCTGAAAACTCTTTGGTCCTTTCCTTATTTTCAGACAAGAAAGAGTCTATATCATTTCTGAATTTGTAATCCAAAGAATCAATTATCTTATCTTTGTAGTTGTAATACGATGCAACCAAATTCAAAATCATCTTTTTAGTATTATCACTGAGATCTTCGGATAAATCTCCCGGATAAAAATGCAACTTAAAAGCCTTAATTATCTGATTATCAGTTAAGTCAAATGCTCGACCGTTTTCGCCTCTGCCATATCCGTAAATTTCCAAACTCTGCCATATCCGTAAATTTCCAAAAGTTTCATGTAATCGCTATCCGTCAATTTTGAAAATTTATCCAGATTGATTTCTTTACACTTAGGACAGTATCCGGCTCCATATTTCTCAAAAATCTCTTTGTATGGGAACATAGGACCTGAATCTGATTTTCTTCCAATAGCAACATCAGAGTGAGTCACTACAAAACGCCCCGGAATTTTATACTTTTGCTGTAGAGCAAATATCAGACGTCCAGTTGACTCAACTTGCTTATCGGGAAATTTAAACCACTTACGGTCATCTCCCGGCAGCTGGACAGGCTGTCCGAATTTCTCATAATCATATTCTTTTTCACGAACTTTTTTATAATACCCCCACATATCTTGCTCAATCCCTATGAAACATTTGTTTAAATAAGTATCACCATTCCAAGCAGATTTTCCGGCATGGAAAGCGATATATTTGGGATCGACGAACTCAAAAATTTCTCCGTCGAAATCAATGTCATAATGCGAAGACACCGCTCTGGAATAAAACACTTTTTCAGTGACGTCAGCGTTAGGACAAACGGAATAATGGAGAACAATCCCTTTTATATCTTTCTCATTTTCTTTCCGATCAAGAAAAACCGCTTTTTTCCCTGTAATCAGGTTGGTTGCCATACATTTATCGTTATCCAAATGTCTAAGCGTAACTTCTACTTCGCCAATTTCCCTATGGCAAGTGCAAGCCGTTATTAACAAAAAACATCCTATTAACAACTCATATTTAGAAAAATCCACTGTTATTCCTCACTACAACATCGAGGATATAACAAAAGTGTAAAATATATATTAAAAGGCGAGACAATCTATCTACAGCAAGAAACTCAATAAAGGAAGAGTATTGCTAAATAAACTTCATCACGGTAATTATATCTGCCAATTTGCAATTTTTTGTTTCTTTTATATTTTTCCCAAAATCGGAGGTTGTAAGAATGGTTTTTCCAATGACATATCTGCTTTTTCGATCCGGAGTTTTTGGGGCTCCCCAAACGTTATGCAAAAATACCGGTTTATTTCTATATTTTCCTACATATAGCATAACGTGTCCTTTATACCCGACTAAGGTAAGAAATGGCTTTCCGTGCCTTGATATAAATGCTGCACTATTTTTTGAAAGATTTACACGACCTTCTCCGGAAAGTTGGGCATTTCCATTTCGTGCCAACGGAATTCCAAACGTCGTACAATAATCCATAGTAAGCATGGAACAATCCCTCAAATTTAAATATCCTCCCCATCCATATTTTTGACCGAGGAACTGTTCCGCTATTTTTATCGCATTTTGAGCTGTAAATTCCAAAGGCTTTTGAGAAAATCCCGACGCATTACAACTTACCAACTTTGCAAAACCATCGAAATCTTTGTGTGGACAAAGCAATCCTTTTTTATCTCTAACAAGGACTGTTCCGATATCGGCTCTATTTAGAAATCTGCCTTTGTACCTTATTACTATTCCATCTTTTATAGCCACTACTTTCGGACGAGCCATATAAGTTTTTATGAACGACTCATTTACATAAGCGACATCGTGCATTGAAACCCAACCCGAAAACGCATAAGAAGACACAAACGCCCATAGCTCATCTTGGGAAATCGCAGCAATTTTCACGGGAGTTCCTAATCGCATCAAACTCTGAATATTAGAATCAAAAGGATAGCTATCACCCGGATTTTTTAGATTAGAAAAAAGCTGAGATTCTGTCGGCCACAGTTTAGCCATAGTATTTCTGATAATGATACCTTTCTCCTTAATCGGAGAGCGATATTTTATATTGTTTCTGATATATTCCACGTCCTTTTGCGACAACTTATGCAGATTTTCTCCGAAATAATCTCCCGAAAACGATGCAGGAAAAACTTCTTTACCTTCAGCCGTCCATGGAGAAAAAAACAGTTCGTCGAATTTTTTGTTCAATTCTTTCTGTCGACTTCTTAGATCTTTTCCATTAATTTGAGATGCGAAAAGTCTCAGATCTTGCGGAACATCCAATATTTTTTCGTTCGCCTGATTAATGATACACTTACCGGCTTCATGCGATATAACCAACTTGTTGAAATATTCTGTTTCAGGAGAAGTGCAGGCAGTAACCAACAAAAAACATCCTGCCAACCACTTGTATTTAGAAAATGCCATTTCTATTTCCCCCTCAACAAAGTCAAGAGTACAATAAAATAGCAGGATCACGCAAGAATCACAAAAAGACACCCCCGAAAGAGCGTGACTCTCGGAGGTATGTTTAAATAAAGTGGAATCAACTATTTTGACACTTCCCTAACTATTTGAACTTTGTTTCTTTTTCTGATTACTTATTTGATTTCCATGATGTCCTGCTTTTCTATTCTTATTTCCATTAGAATAATATGGGTTTCCCCCTTTCCAATTTCTATCCGAACTATTTATTGACGTGCCAGAACTTTGTGTGCTATTCTTATTTCCATTAGAATATTGTGCTTTTCTTCCTCTCCAATTTTCATCCGAACTATTTCTTGGCGCGACAAAATTTTGTTTGTTTTCATTCTTCGAAACAAATGGATTCGATGACTGTCCTGTATTGGAAGAAAACTCTGAATTTCCACTATCAGATTTTTGGACCTCCGACTTAAATGAATCTTCTGTCTGCGTACCCACAGTCTTAAATGAATCTTCTGTCTGCGTATACACAGTAACACTGTTTTGCGCATTTTCATTTTTATTATTAAACTTACCAAATTCCACATCTTTCTCAGATAGCAATTCTACTATATCTATATAAAGTCCTACCATATCTATATAATGCTTAACCGCTCTATGAATAATCCCAAGTGGATTTAAACCCCTATTATTCCTCGCGTGGAAATTTGCGCCTTTTTCTATTAACGACTTAGCGGTATGTGTATGACCTCTCACAAGTGCAATTATAAGCGATGTATTACCTAATGCGTCTGTTAAATCGATGGTGGCGCCATTTTTTATCAACAATTTGACTATTTTATTGTACCCTCTACTGCTTGCAAGAATTAATGCGGTATTTCCCTTGTTTGTTTTGGCATCAATATCAACTTTTGTTTCACCTTTTTGTTTCAATAAAATCTTAACAAAGTTATATTTAGAATCTTTTGGAATATTATCGTTAATAATTGCAGCTATAAGTGGTGTAACACCAGAGTTATCACTTACGTTGAGATCAGCCCCTTTTTCTATTAATTGTTTTGCCTCGTCCAAACGATTAACTATTATCGCATCTATTAATTTTTTTCCTTTCTCCTTGGCCGTGTTCCCGCTATCGTCACTATTATTATCTCTCTTATTTTCTATAGTACTGATGCTATCGTCACTATTAAGAATACTATTATCACTCTCTTTGTTCCCGCTATTGTCACCATTATTATCACTCTTATTTCCTATAATACTGATGCTATCGTCACTATCAAGAATACTATTATCACTCCCTTTTTCCATTGCATCAGCGTATTGACTACTTAACAGTAATGCTCCGATTGAAACCAATATTCTCAGATTAATTTTCATAATTTTCTCCATAACTATCTATGCACTTGCATATCGTATCCAAAATTAGTTAATTTTTTATGAATTTTTCGAAAAAAGTTAAAAAATACCCCCGAAAGAGCGTGACTCTCGGGGATCGCCGATATAATCCGTCTTTTGAAAGAATCGGTAAATTTATGAAAAAATCATCGATTTAGACAAAAAGCGCTTTTACGCCGAGTAATCATTCCATCCTCTAACAAACTCTGAAAGGCTCCGCGTTCTGTCGTTATTTTTAAATAAAAATGAATCCAAATTGTTCCTAAATTCTTCATCAAGAGAACTTGTTATCAAATCTCTGTAATTATAATACGATGCAACCAAATTCAAAATCATCTTCCTGGTACTATCATTTAGATTTTCAGATAAATCCCCCGGATAAAAATGCAACTTAAAAGCCTTAATTATCTGATTATCAGTTAAGTCAAATGCTCGACCGTTTTCGCCTCTGCCATATCCGTAAATTTCCAAACGCCTCTGCCATATCCGTAAATTTCCAAAAGTTTCACGTAATCGATATTTGTTAATTCTGAAAATTTATCTAAGTCGATATATTTAAATTTAGGATAATATCCGGCTCCATATTTCTCAAAAATCTCTTTGTATGGGAACATAGGACCTGAGTCTGATTTTCTTCCAATAGCAACATCAGAGTGAGTCACTACAAAACGCCCCGGAATTTTATACTTTTGCTGCAGAGCAAATATCAGACGTCCAGTTGACTCAACTTGCTTATCGGAAAATTTAAACCACTTACGGTCATCTCCCGGCAGCTGGACAGGCTGTCCGAATTTTTTATAATCATAGCGTTGTTCCAAATTACTTTCGTAATATCCCCACATATCTTGCTCTATACCAATGTAATATTTATTCAACATTGTAACACCATTCCAAGCAGATTTTCCGGAGTGAAAGGCAATATTATATTTTGGATCTACAAACTCAAAAATTTTTCCCGTGTAGTCGGTATCATAGTGGGAAGACACTCCACTGGAATAAAACACTTTTTCAGTGACGTCAGCGTTAGGACAAACAGAATAATGAAGAACCATTCCTATTATTGTTTCATCCTCTTTTCGATCACGATACACTACTTCCTTTTTCCCGGTGACAGGGCTAATTTTTGTGCACTTACTGTTATCCAAAGGGCGGAGGGTAACGGGCACACCATTGATTTCTTTGGTTTCCTTAAAAATTTCGCTGGAATTAATACCAGTTGCAAAAGCACTTCCAATACAAAGCAACATCACTCCGAGTGAGTACGAAACATTTAAAGCAAATTTCATGACTATTTCCTATAAACAAACACATATCCTTATGAATATATAACTTATACGTTACCCATTTTCTAGTTTCCGAATACAAAAAACCCGAAAGCATTTGCCCTCGGGGTTGAATTTGAACAAATCGAATGAAAATGAAGTAAAATTATTTCAATTCAACTTTTGCGCCAGCAGCTTCCAACTTCTCTTTCATGGCTTTCGCATCATCCTTGGAAACTCCCTCTTTGATCGCTTTCGGAGCGGCTTCGACCATCGCTTTCGCTTCGGTCAATCCTAACCCGGTGATCTCTCTTACGACCTTAATTACACCGATCTTGGAAGAACCGGCATCTGTCAAAACGACGTCAAATTCGCTCTTCTCTTCAGCAGCAGCGGCCGGAGCAGCACCAGCGGCGGCGACAGCGACAGGAGCAGCAGCGGATACGCCCCATACCTCTTCCAACTTCTTGCTTAATTCAGCAGCTTCCAAAACGGTTAAAGCTGATAACTCTTCTACGATTTTATCTAAATTTGCAGCCATTTTTTACCTCCATATTATTTTTCTGAATAGGCCTTTAAAACACGAGCAAGTTGAGATGCAGGTGCTTGCGACAATGTTGCCATACGCTGTGCCGGCGTCTGTATAACAGCGACGATCTTCGCGCGCAACTCGTCCATAGACGGTAATGAAGCCAAAGTTTTGATTTCGGCGACACTCAACATTTTACCTTGATATCCTCCGCAAACGACTGAAAGCTTCTCATCGCTCTTGGATGCGTACTCAGACACGACCTTTGCCGACCCTGTGATATCCTTCGAAAACACCAACGCAGTCTGTCCGCCCAATTTCTCGGAGACACACTCGAAATCGGTATCCTTCACTGCCAATCTCGCCAACGTGTTTTTCGCGACAAGATAAACGGACTGTACCGCACGAAGTTGTTTTCTAAGATCCTCTGTTTCAGCAACTGTCAGTCGATTTTGATTAACCACAAAGACGGCCTCGCTTTCCTGAAAGCGCTGCTTAATCTTTGCAATTAAGTCCGACTTCTTGTTTTTTTCCACAGTTCTCTCCCAAACAATTTAACGAGAGAATATCGAAAACCACAGATTACAAATAGAAAGTCATCTGCAACGGCAAATTTAAGCTACTCGCACCGATGGTCTACGATAGACTCAAAACAATCAGAAAGTGAACACCTCAGCGGTATCCAATTTCAATCCGACGCCCATCGTACTGGAAATCGCAACAGATTTCAAGTAGGCGCCTTTAACATTGGCAGGTCTTGCTTTCACAACAGCTCCAATGTAAGCCTTTAAGTTCGCTTCGATTTTTTCTTGATCGAAACTCAACTTGCAAATTCCGGCGTGAACAATACCGTCCTTACTTAAACGATACTCAATTTGTCCCGCTTTCGCGTTTTTAATAGCAGCGGCGACATTAGGAGTAACCGTTCCCAGCTTCGGGTTCGGCATCAATCCTTTCGGACCCAGAATTTTACCCAGACGTCCGACAACACCCATCATGTCAGGGCTTGCGATGCACATATCGAACTCAATGGATCCGTCCTTGACCTTCTCAGCCAAATCATCAGCTCCGACGAAATCAGCTCCGGCTTCTTTCGCAGCGTCGGCAACAGCACCTTTCGCAAAAACAGCAACTCGGACTGTCTTTCCGGTACCTTCCGGCATGGAAACCATTCCACGAATATTTTGGTCTGCGGAACGAGGGTCCAAATTCAAATTGATCGCAACTTCCACCGTCTCGTCGAATTTGCAACTGCTGTTCTCTTTCAAAAACTTTACGGCCTCGGACAAACTGTAAGCTCTGTCCTCAACTTTCTTCGCAATATTCTTGTATCTTTTTCCTGAACGAGCCATTATTGAACAACCTCCAATCCCATTGCACGAGCAGAACCAATGATCATCATGCTTGCCGCGTCAACGTCGTTTGCATTCAAATCTTTCATTTTCTTCTCAGCAATTTCACGAACCTGAGCCATGGTAATCTGACCGGCCTTCGGACCCCTTCCGGTCGTGGACGATCCTTTGGTAATTCCCGCAGCTTGCTTCAAGTAGTAAGTAACCGGCGGCAACTTAATGATGAACGAAAATGTTCTGTCAGCATATGCCGTAATAATCACAGGAAGCGGCGTTCCCGCATCGTAAGACTGAGTCTGAGCGTTAAACGCCTTACAAAACTCCATAATATTCAAACCTCTCTGACCTAAAGCCGGTCCGATCGGAGGTGACGGGTTTGCTTTCCCTGCAGGTACTTGCAATTTGATATACCCTACTATTTTTTTAGCCATATAACCTCTATAAATATGAAATCAATCAGCCTCTTCTAACACAAAAAAAGGATTTTTTCAACAAATTTCGGAGGAAACAGCATCGCAAGATATCACCTAACGAGCAACCATATTAACGAATTATTAACAGATGAGTGAAAGAATAAACAGATATGAGTTTTATGATAAGGGTATGAGATGAAGCGTTTTGCCCAAAAATTAACAAAAGAGAACAAAGCTCCCAAAAATCGAACAAAAACATGGAGCTGCCTACGAAACATTTTTCTTATTATCTGTTTTCTGCCGTTATTTTATTTTTGCGCTGATGTCTTAAATAAATCCGGAAAAGTATCCATAATTATCCCCGTTTATAATGTTGAGAAATATATAGGGGAATGTTTGGACTCGGTCATTAATCAAACTTATAAAAATTTAGAAATTATCTGCGTGGATGATTGCGGAACTGATAATTCCGTAAAAATTGTTGAAGAATATTCACAGAAAGATAAGAGAATAAAAATTGTTCATCATAACAGGAACAAAGGATTGGCAATTACAAGAAATACCGGAGTACAAAATTCTAACGGAGAATATATTTTTTTCTTAGATTCGGATGACTATTTAAACTTAGATATAATCGAGTTGTTAGTAGAAAGACAAAAAAAAACCAATGCTGATGTTGTGGTTTCTAGTTTTAGAAACTTTGCACGAGAAAAGATACCAAACATAAATAGTATCTTGAAAAACAGAAATTTTTTTAAATTTATTCCACGAGAACGATGCCAAATTGATTTTGATAATTTTCAAAATAATTTAAACTCTATTTTCTATGTTGTTTGGGGAAAGCTTTTTAAAAAAGATTTTCTGATTAAGAATAACATTTGGCACATAAATCAGAATATCTGTGCTGAAGATAATGGATTTTGTTTAAAAGTTCTATCCAACTTTCCGTTAGTTTCTTTTTTGAAAAATGTTGGTGTTAATTATAGGATAAATCCGTCTTCAATCACTTTAAATTTAACATTTTTGAAACAACGAACCGATACGGAAACAATGCTTAAAGATTTTTTCCAATATCTTGATCAACAATTTGAAAAAGATAAAGCTGAAAAACTAAAAGAACTAACCATTAATTCTCCCATATACAACAGCTTCTTTAAATCTGCTATATTACACACGCTTATATATCGGCCAACCAGAATATTGGGCTTTTGGGCTTAAAATTAACACTTTTCCTGTAAGAAACAGATTCGTAGACACATAGATATCTTAACGAATTATTAACAAATAACTGAAAAAATGAGAAAGTGTAGGTTTTTGTGGTAGAGGGCAAGGATGAAACGTGGAAAATAATAAGAGATCACAAAACCCAAAAGCATCTATTGATTATTGTTGTAACAACTTCCAAAAAACTTATTTACATTTTTTCTTCTTGATTATGGCGCTGCTTTTCTCCAACACCTATGCGAATGACACTGGAAAAGTATCCGTAATAATTCCTGTTTATAATGTTGAAAAATATATAAGAGAGTGTTTGGACTCAGCTATTAATCAGACTTACAAAAATTTGGAAGTTATATGTATTGATGATTGCGGAACAGATAATTCCATAAAAATTGTTGAAGAATATGCACAAAAAGATAAGAGAATAAAAGTTTTTCGGCACGATAAAAATATGGGAGCGGGACCCGCGAGAAATACCGGAATACAAAATTCAAACGGAGAATATATATTTTTTTTGGATTCGGATGATTATCTTAATTTGGACGCTGTAGAATTGATGGTAAAAAACCAAAAAGAAACCAATGCAGATATCGTAGTTTCAAATACCAGAGTTTTTACGTCAGATAAAGATATCGCTATTGGAAACCACGTAAAAGAAAATGAAAAACTTTTAAAAGTCTTTCTGCAAAAATGTTATCAAATTGGTTTTGATAATTTTCAACATAACGCAGATTATGTTTTTGGCATTTCGTGTGGAAAACTTTATAAAAAAGATTTTCTAATTAAGAATAACATTTGGCATATAAATAAAAATATCGTTCACGAAGATGGTGGTTTTGGTTTAAAAACCCTATCTAATTTTCCTTTAGTTTCTTTTATAAAGGACACTGGCATTAATTATAGGTTAAATCCATATTCAACCACGCATAATTCAGTTATTTTGAAATGTCGAACTGACGCCAAAATTATGCTCAAAGACTTTTTTCAATATCTTGATCAACAATTTGAAAAAGATAAAGCTGAAAAACTGAAAGAATTGACGATTGAATCTTCTCGATATAAAAGATTCTTTAAACTATCCATTCCTTCCCTAATTGTATATTGGATACTCAAAATACGCAGTTATATATCTTATTAAAAAAACCAATTTGAGATAACTGATCAGCTTTTCCTGAAAGTATTTTAGATGTGATATATCCTGACATTTTTGGATATATAACCACCTATAATGTTATGAGGCTAAACTGGCTTCCCCGTAAAGGAACAAGTTTTCAGCAAAACTCGGCTGAATCGCCCACTACCTTATAGAGTTACTTTTCTCTTTTGAATTCTTATAGCCATCCATGACTTTTTTCATAATCTGTTCTAAGGTAAAATTTTGCAAAAAAATTTCATGAGATCGTCGCGCCAACTCTATCGCTTCTTGCGGATGAGAAAGAATCCATTGCATGTGTGCATCGATTTGTCTGAATATCTCTTCAGGAGATTTATCTCTGTCTATATATAATACGGAATCTCCGAAATTCTTAACAATAAACGGAAGTCTGTCTGTAATAACAACGGTTGAAGCTGCTGCCGCCTCAAAAATTCTAGCCGTCGGTATATTATTCTCGAAATGTTCGCCAGAGTGTAGCACCAATGTGATCCCGCTTTTCTCCATTATTTTTAAAACAGTATTTTCACCAAAAGGAATACAACCTTTATAGGAACTTATTCCTAAATTTTTAACCCCATACAAATCAAAGTAATTAGTGTTGTCTAGAAATTCATATAACTTTCTAACAACGGATTTTCTGTACTTATCCCAGATACAACCTCCGAAAAACAATCGCGCTTTGGGATTATCACTAAACTTTGTAGCCGGAACTGAAAAGAAAAAAGGAATAATTAATCCTTCAGGACATATCTCCCTCACCTGATCTTCAGGTATGATAGATAATATTGCGTCATATCTCTTTTTGATTTGCTTTGATCTCCAATGAATGATCAAACAATTATATGAATTTTTAGGACAAAACATTTTTTGTTCAGAGCTTATACAGACGTCTATATCCATAAGATGAGAAATAACGTATATCAAAACATCGCTATATACACAGATTGGGCTATATCCTAATTTTTTTAAAGATAAACACATATATCTGTGCGCTTGTTGTTCTCCGAATTTTCCGAAAGGAGACACCAGTATTACTCTTAAATTTTTGTGACTCATAAAATCAAAAAAACTTGATTTTGGTATATATATCAAATGAGATGCAGAAAGCTTTATTCCTAATAAAATCACTAAAATTAAGATTGCTCCATACCTGAAGCCCTTTGATTTTACCAAAAAATTTACCTGTTTCTTAAAATTTGCAAAATCAAAAAATTGGAGTCCCATTTTTTCCCTTAAAAACCTATATTAGGGATTGTAATTGTGAATGATTGTATTTTCAACATATTACATAATGTCCAGAACAAATCCAACTGATATCTTAACGAATTATTAATAAATGATTGCAAGAATGCCTATGTGCGGATTTTTGTGGTAAGGAGCGAACGATGAAGCGTTTTGTCAAAATGATAGTTGACATGGGGGGGGGTAACGATCTAAAAAATCGAAAAAAATCAAACAGTTATTTTTCCAGATTTTCTGATCTTATAAAAAAAACAAAAAAAGATAATGTTATCGCCACGCTATGCATCTGTTGCTCTGTACTCGCAGTTGTTTGTTGCTGTTATTCCGATGAAAAACAACCCGTTGATTACCTTGGATTTTCGCAATATTTCGATATACAGACGGAAAATGAATATAAATCCCTTTACAGTACATCAGGTTGTGATCCACGAGGAGAAACTCACTTGACAGAAAATTATGTTGTAAGAACAACCACTGATTCCTATCTGGAGATCGCAAAAAGAACATTTGAAAAATACAAGGTGTTCGCAAAAGAGAATTCGGACATCGTCGAAACCAAAATGGAAGGATCGAAGTTTATCCACAAACGGTATATAACAACTTATCCTCATGAATGGACTCCGAACATGATAAAGGATGCTATTCTTTTTGATCTCAATTTGGCACTGAAATTAAGGAAATATGATTTGATATTAGTGGATTTTGCTCTGCGGAACAACATATTCAATTATACTCAACCGATCTATGTTGATTTTCACGGAATTGTGACGAATGAATTATTTAATGATATTGTTAACCAAAAAAAATCCGATAATGGAAATTTTCAGAATATTGATAAACCTTCCCAGGAAATAATAGATTCTTTTCTTTTCGTACGGCCACCTAATTTTCTAGCCTTATCATCGATATCTGTAATAAAAGCATTCATCCATCTTGCCCACAGACAGTACGAATCCGCTCGAAAAATGCTTATGATTCCCTATGTAAATTCACATATAGCAACAGAGAAAGCAAACGACAATTGGGGATTACTTAAAGAACTTAACAGCAAAAAAACTTCGACTCAAATCTATGAATCACTGTTAAAATTAATGAAACCCATTTTAATTATTCACGATTTTTCAAAAAATCAACACCTGTTAAATTATTACAAAAACAAATACGAATCTTTCGATTTTGATGATCGCACAAATTGGCGGCCAAAACAAAATTCTATATACGAAATATTAAAAAAATACAAACCGACAACGGTTGTCGATATTGGCTGCAATACTGGATGGTTTTCGATACTGGCCGAGCATCTCGGGGCGAAAGTTATATCCATCGATGCTGACGAAGCTTGTGTAGATGATTTGTATTTGTATAGTAAAGAACACAAACTAAATATTCTTCCGCTGAAAATAAATTTCGAGGATCTCGATAAGAAATACATTTATAAAAAGTATTCTTTCGTTAACCGAAAAAAATCTTTTGCGAGTAAGGAACTGTACGCTGCCCCAATACTGAGGTTAAAAAGCGAGCTGACCTTATGCCTGGCTTTGGTTCATCATCTGGTTTTAGCATACGGAATGAGCATTGAAAAAGTTATGAACATTCTCGCGAGAATCACGAACAAAGTATTGGTAGTGGAAATTCCGAATCTGCAAGATCCTCTGATACGAGGAAATTTGCCCTACTATCGCTATGCTGAAGATGCAACTTCGGATCGATACAGTGTTGATCGATTTATCGAAGAAGGCTGGAAATATTTTAAGAAAATCGAAATATACCAATCCCATCCTAGAACACGAAAAATTATCGTTTTTGAGAAATGATTGGCGAGAAAAACCGCAAAACGATTGAAATTTTGCAGAACGATACGCATCTCTCTGTTGAAACAATTTGTTTTTTGTTGTATAAGAATCTCGATCGGGGCGTAGCGCAGCCTGGTAGCGCGTCTGCTTTGGGAGCAGAATGTCGGGGGTTCGAATCCTCTCGCCCCGACCAGTGGTGTTCCGAATTTATTACCAAAAAATCAAAATAGATTGCAGGTTTGTGTTATGTGAATCATAAGTCGTTGGATATTTTTACCGATGATATTTTGTGTAGATTCAAAAAATAAGCTTAATTTTTTCGATTATTCTCCGCACTCTTCAATTGTCCGCAGGCCGCAAAAATATCATCTCCGCGAGATTTTCGGATGACCGCACGTAATCCGTGCTTGATCAAATTCATCGAAAATAAATTGGCATCTTCCCGTCGCGTTCCCTTGAAAATTGAATTCGGCCAATCGTTATAAACAATCAGATTCACCTTTGCCGGGAAATTTCGCAAAAGTCTAATCAGCTGCCTCGCGTTTTCCGTGGAATCGTTGACTTTATCCAACAGCAAATATTCGAAAGTGATTTTTTCGGTATTGCTTTCGGCGCAATATTTTTTCGTCGCTTCCAAAATCTTTTCGATGTTATATTTGCAATTGATCGGCATCAGCGAGTTGCGAATTTCGTCATTCGGAGCATGCAGCGACACCGCCAACTTTACTCCGAATTTCGCTAATTCGTGCAATTGATTTTCGATAATTCCACAAGTCGAAACCGTGATTTTGTTCCGCGAAAAATTGTGCGTTTTTTTGTCGAGCAAAATCGAAAGCGACTCAAAAAGATTTTCGGAATTCAAAAGCGGTTCACCCATGCCCATAAAAACGATATTCGAAATCGGAAATTGATCTTTCCAAAAAATCACCTGCGATACGATTTCGGCGGAAGTTAAATTACGAACAAATCCTTGAGTTCCCGTGTGGCAGAATTTGCAACCCATCGCGCAGCCAACCTGAGACGAGACACAAATCGTGTTTCGTCTTTCGTCGGGAATAAAAACCGTTTCGACGCGATTGCCGTCGGCGAATTCCAGCAGTGCTTTTTTCGTACCATCTTTCGATGTCAACAACGTCACACATTTTCCTCGCGACAACGAAAATTTCTCCTTCAATTTTTCGCGAGTCGCCAAAGAAACGTCGCTCATTTCATTGAAATTTTTCGCAAGCTTTTTGTGAATCCACGGAAAAACTTTTTTCGCATCCAACTCCGAAAATCCATTCTCAACAAAAACTTTTTTCAGATGAGAAATTTCGAAACGAGTATTCCGGTGGGATTTTTCACCTATCCGATCAGCCAGGCTGCGGATATTACGGCGTTTAAGGC
>CACXWU010000008.1 GCA_902771535.1 uncultured Pseudomonadota bacterium
AACTATTGAAGGAAGTTTTCGGTTTGACTGTGTTTTTTTTTGCAACAAAATTTAAGACCTAGACATATTATACAGAAAAGCCCCGACCTAAGCCGAGGCTAACTAAATACCCCGGACAAAACCGAGGCCCAGTAAATATATGACGGTGAATTAGTACTTCACGTTGTACTTAACCAAAGCGCGGACAGTCCAACCTTTGTTGCAAGTAACTTTAATTATATCACCATCCTTAAACCCAAAGTTGTAATCGCCCTCAACTGCGGCAGAGAACTTCTTGCAGAAAGCCTTCTCAACACCCAAACCCACTACGAAAGAAAGCTTCGACTTAGAATACGTTTTATCCGTAGATTTGGCGTAAGCTGAAACCTTCGACCAGGCTCCCCCCAACTTTGCGTAAGCCAAAACGTCGTTCTTGAATACATAACCGAACTTCAAATCAACCTGAGGAATAAACCCTTTCATCTGAGCATCACCGTTGTCATATTCGAACTTCTTGTTCTTTGTGAAATCCATCAAGAACTCACCACCAACATAAAAGTTGTTGCTGAACACTTTTCCTGCACCGAGAACAAAAGAACCAATGAAGCGATTGGCTTTCTTACTCAGAACATTTATACCAAACATTTCTAGGTCTGTCTTCAGGAAGCTTCCACCGATACCCAAACCAGCGTAGATGCTGCTGAAAGCACTCGTTTGAGCGGCTTCAATAACCTCTACTTCACTCGCTACATCCGCGTTCGCCGAGAACGCCATCGCGCAAACCGCTGTAAAAAGCTTCTTGAGCTTATAATGGACGTTTTTATTTTTCAACTATTGGAGAAAGTTTTCGGTTTGACTGTGTTTTTTTTGCAACAAAATTTAAGACCTAGACATATTATACAGAAAAGCCCCGACCTAAGCCGAGGCTAACTAAATACCCCGGACAAACCGAGGCCCAGTCACTGCACGACGATGGATTAGTACTTCACGTTGTACTTAACCAAAGCGCGGACGTTCCAACCTTTGTTGGCTTTGTATTCTTTGTGCTTCCAACCGAAGTTGTAATCAGCTTCAACAGCGGCAGAGAACTTCTTTCCGAAAGATTTTTCAGCACCTAAACCAAGAATCAAAGAAGGTTTCGTCTTGGAGAATGACGCATCTTCATTCTTAGTCCACTCGTCACTACCAGACTTCTTGTAGTAAGAATCAATGGATACTTTTGTCAAAGCGCAACCTAATTTTCCGTAAACTAAGGTGTTATTCTTGAATACATAACCAGCCTTCAAGTTAAGCTGCGGAACAAAACCACCGATTTTTACTTCTCTCTTCACGGCGTCAGGCACTTCCTTATCAAGCTGTTCTTTGACTTGTTGACGCACTCCTGCCAATTGATCCTCACCACCGGCATTCATCACTACCAAAACATCTGATCTTTTTTCAACATTAGATTCTTGAGAAATTTTCTTATTCTTTGTGATGTCCACGAGGAACTCAGCACCGACATAAACGTTGTTGCTAAACACTTTTCCGGCACCAAATACTAAAGAACCAACAAAGCGGTTTGCCTTTACACTAAACTCTTCTGTTTCTTTATATCTTGTAAAATCAGTAGGCTCAATACCTTGACCAGTAACATTAACCCCCCTGGCTACCAAAGATGCTTCTTTCCAAATCTCAATATCATCGCTCTTCAAGAAGCTGCCACCGATACCTGCTCCGAAGTAAAAGCTGTTGAAATCACTCGTTTGAGCAGTTTCTTCAACTACAACTTCTTCCGACACATCCGCGTTCGCCGAGAACGCCATTGCGCAAACCGCTGCGCTTAACATTACTTTTTTCATACTTAACCTCTAATTTAAAAAGTGTCCCGAGTTTATAACGGGCGTTTTTATTTTTCAATTATAAAAAATAACTTTTTTGATTAACTGTATTATTTTTGCAACGCATGTTTTACATTCTACAAAAATTTAAACCAAAATATTTGTTTAATATCAACAAGTTAAATAATTTGTTGTCCAAAACCCAATAATTTGTTGTTTTTTACAAAGTTTATTAAAAAAATTCAATCATAAAAAACAAATTTTCGACATTTTTCGTCACGAACAAAAAATCAAGCAACTTCCTTTTTCGACTGGACCTTTCTTTACCTCTCTGAAATCATCAAATTTCTTGTATCTAAAGCCTTTATTTAGTAGACTCAGCTTTGGTGTTCATTATTGAGGTTTGTTATGGTAGTGAAAGACGTTAAATTTTCAGCAACAAAATCTGAAGTCTGTTCTGTTGTGGTCGGAGTATATTCCGATGGTAGTTTATCGAAAAAAGCGGCAGCATTGGATGTCGACGGAAAAATTTCTAAAAACGTGAAGAAGTTGGGTTTTTGCGGAAGCCTTTTCAAAACTTGCTCCTTCGTCTCATGCATAGACAAGATCAATCACGTAATTCTGGTCGGCTTGGGTGAGAAATCAAAGGAGTATTCCGAGTTTGAATTAGAAAAATTAGGCGCCACTATATATTGTGCAGCAGCGAAGTTAGATGAAGAAATTTCCGTTTTGATTTCAGGAAGCGATGTCTCATTCAAATGCAGCAAATACGGCACGGAATTGATGGCTCTCGGATTTATGCTGAAGTCGTGGAATTTCGATAAGTACAAGACAAAATGCGACTGCGAATACAAGACGAAATTAAAGCGCGCTGTGTTCGTTACCGAAGAGTGTACCACAGTTGAATCTGAGTTTGCGTGGTTCAAAAATCTGGCGGAAGGAATTTTCTTAACAAGAGAGGTTGTTTCGGAACCGGCAAATGTGATTTATCCAGAGAGCCTGGCAAAAATCGCAGAATCCGAACTAAAGCCATTGGGGGTTGAGGTTCAGATTTTAGAAAAAGATGAAATGGCGAAGCTGGGAATGGGCGCGCTTTTAGGGGTCGCTCAAGGCAGTGAAAAAGATCCTCGCTTGGTTGTTTTGAAGTGGAATGGCGCAGCTGACAAGAACGCGAAACCTGTAGCGTTCGTCGGAAAGGGTGTGACTTTCGACAGCGGAGGAATCAGCATAAAACCTGACGACGGTATGCACGAAATGCGTTACGACATGGCGGGATCGGGAACTGTTCTCGGGTTAATGAAAGCCGTCGCTTTGAACAAGTTACCGGTGAATGTCGTAGGAGTTATGGCTTTGGTCGAAAATATGCCGTCGGGATCGGCACAGCGTCCGGGCGATATCGTGAAATCGATGTCGGGACAGACTATAGAAATCATGAGCACCGATGCGGAAGGTCGTTTGATTCTCGCTGATGCGTTGTGGTATGTCCAAAGTAAACATGATCCGGAAGCAATTATCGATTTAGCAACCTTGACGGGAGCGATCGTTGTTGCGTTAGGTCACGAATTTGCCGGACTTTTCTCGAACTGCGACAAGTTAGCAGATCAAATCAAAGCGTCTTCGGAAATCACAGGAGAAAAAGTCTGGAGAATGCCTCTGACCGAACACTTCGACAAGTCCATTAATTCCGATATTGCGGATATGATAAATCTCAGCAAGCCAGGAACTCGAGCAGGAGGAACGACCGCAGCTCAATTCTTGAAGAGATTCATAAACGACAAGAGATGGGCGCACATCGACATCGCCGGAGTCGAAACCACAAAGGACGATTTATTTATCTGTTCAAAAGGTGTTACCGGTTTCGGAGTGCATTTGCTTTTCGATTTCCTTTGCAGAAATTATGCGAAATAACAATCGAGACGATGGAGCGGAGACATGGAACTGAATTTTTATCACGTAATGAGCGGAAATTTGGTTCCTTCCGTCGCCAAATTGTTAGAGAAGGTTTATGATTCGGAAAAAAAATCTGTTTTTTTCAGCCCTTTAGAAGATCGGGTTAAGATTGTCGATAAGACTTTGTGGACTTTCTCCAAAAACGCATTTATCCCGCACGGAGATAAGTCGCTGGGATTTTCGGAGCTCCAATCGGTTTATTTAACTTCGGAAATTGAAAATCCGAACAAGGCAACTGTGCTGGTAATGACCGATGATTTCGATTACAAAAGTTGGAATCAGAATTTTGAGCGAGTAATTTGCATTTTTGAGGACGAAGATTCTGCTGAAATTGCGCAGTCAATGTTCTCAGACTTGAAAAATCAAGGCGAAAATGTAAAATACTGGAAACAATCCCAAAAAGGTTGGGAGAAATTGGGTTAAAAAATTAGGAAAAGCATATGTCTATACAGAAAACACTTTCTATAATAAAGCCGGATGCTGTCGCGAGAAATCTCATCGGAAGCATTGACGCAAAGTTAGAACGGGCGGGGTTGCGTATCGTGGCCATGCGCAGAATTCAGTTGACAAAGGAACAAGCTCAGCAGTTCTACGCAGTACACAAAGACAAAGCCTTTTACGACAGCCTCTGCGACTACATGTCTTCGGGACCTGTTGTTGTTCAGGTACTGAGCGGAGAAGATGCCGTACTGAAGAATCGTGAAATCATGGGAGCAACAAATCCTGCCAATGCCGAAATCGGAACCATTCGCAGGGATTTCGGAGAAAGCATTGAACACAATTCCGTTCACGGTTCGGATTCTCCTGAAAACGCGGAAATTGAAATAAACTTCTTCTTCAGTAAGTTGGATATTATTGATTAGACCTATTTTTAGGGTGTCGACCAACATGAAGCGCTTTTTTTTTTTTTTTTTTTTTTGTTCGTTCAGTGTTTTGGCTAAGGGTTCTTATCTGGAAATAAGCGGTGTCACGACGAAAGAAGTGGGCAAAGATTCCTTGGCGGCAAAGCAAAAAGCTCTTTCAAATTCAACAAATAAAGCCTTTAATCGATTGCTAGATAGCTACTTTCCGGAAGCGGTGTCCCTGAAAAATAAGATTCGTGGAAGTGAAATCCAAAGTTGCGTGTATGATTATTCAATAGATCAGGAAAAATTTTCGGGAAAAACTTATATTGCGAGATTTTCCTTTAGATTCTCGAAAAAAGCAGTAAAAAAGATACTCAGAAACCACAATATCTCGAGTTACGAGGAGAAAAAATCAAAGACAAATACCGTTGCTCTCTATACCCAAGATTACTTAGACAATTATACACAGCTTCGAGGATATAAGGTAATCTTGTTTTCTCCGAGGCGAATAGTTTTGGAAATTCCCGTTAACAAATTAAAATCTCTGGCAGGCCATAATATTGCGTTCAAGAAAGTAAATGCTAAAATTCATTCCTAACCTCATCACCATATTAAGAATATTGCTGGCGTTCCTGTTCATTCCAGTTTTCTTAAGTGGTGAATTTGCCGTGACATTGGTCATTTTTTCCGTGGCAGCAGTTTCGGATTTTTTGGACGGATATATTGCTCGCAAATTTAAAATTACCTCGAAATTCGGCGCCATGATAGATCCGCTTGCCGACAAAATATTGATGTTCGTGTCGTATCTGCTGTTTGCTTATGAAAAAATTATCCCGTACTACCTGGCCGTTGTGGTAATTCTGCGAGATTTGCTGATCCTCGCTGTCGTATTAATTTGCTTGGTAAAAAAAATCGAACTGAAGTTTTCGCCTCTTATGTCCAGTAAGATCAACACGACGGTGCAATTGGCATTCGTGATGTTGGTATTGACTTGCAAGACGTTCTCAATCAATTTATCATTAGATGTGTTGGTTTTGTTTGTTTGCGGAATGACAATTTATTCCGGACTGGACTATGCGAGAAGGTATAAGTGGGTTAAGAATGAATTATGCTCGTGACAGAAAAATTTTTCTCTTGGTTTTTGTATTAGTTTGTATTATCTCCTTTTTTTACGCATTTTCGGATATTTCTTTTCCTTTCGTATTCGGATTCGTTCTGGCTTACTTGTTCGCGCCCGCGGTAAATTTCTCCTCTAAATATGTTAACAGATCTTTGATAAGTTTTTCGTTTGTTATTCTGTTTGTAGCCGTATTTGTTTCGGCCGGATTGATTTTCATTCCGAAAATCAAAGAATATATACTATATATAGTAGAAAACATTCCGAAATATTATGATGATTTTGTAAAGTTCTCGGATCAATTTATTTCCTCTAAAACCGCCGCGCCTTATCAGGCGGAAATAGAAAGTCTGAAGCAGGAACTGCAGAAGTATACAAATCAAAAGTTACTGATATTAACTTCTGTGCTAAAGGGAATTGCTTCCCGAAAGAGTACCATTGCAGAGTGGATGTCATTTTTTATAATCGCCCCTATTTCCTTCTATTACTTTTTAAGAGATTGGAAAAAATTATCAGCAAAGGTATATGATCTCGTGCCACCTAGACATCACACATTTTTAACTGAATTTTTTTTGATCATAAGAGGATCGTTCCGAAGATTTTTCCATGCGCAATTCTCTGTAGTACTGATGCTGTTCGCTTATTATGCAATATGCCTACAGGTCATCGGAATAAATCACAGCTTGTTTTTCGGATTATTCTCGGGCTTGCTCTCATTTATTCCTTTCATTGGTGCCATGATAGCTTGCTTTATAGTAATTTTCCTGTCGATATCTTCGTTGACAGTAACAAAACTTTGGATTTTACTCGCAATCTATGCTCTGGGACAGATTATTGAGGGATATATTCTATCGCCGAAATTCGTTGGAAAAGGAACAGGTTTACACCCTCTTTGGATATTGTTCGCTTTCTTTGCCGGATTCAAATTACTAAATGTTCTCGGGGTTTTGATTTCCATTCCCGTAATCGCAATGCTTCGAGATTTAATAAACTTCGGCGTGTGTAAGTTCAAAGCCAGCCCAATGTATAAACAGTAAAGCCGCTCCGGGAAAATTATGAGAACAGTTCAACAGGTCTTTGATTTTTCGAAAGAAGAAAGTTTAAGTTGGAAGGACTTTATCGAAAGCGCGGAAAATCGCGACGCTCTAACCTACCTTATTCGCTGGCCAAATTGGAACTCCAACGGACTGATAATCGTCGGAGAACACGGCGTCGGGAAAACTCATTTGGCTTCCTTGTGGGCACAGTCCGCAAATGCAGTCTGCGTCCTGAAAAGTTGCGTAAACAATGATCCTCGCGATTTATTTTTACACACGGAAGATAATAAATGCAATTTTGTATTCGATAACTTTCAGGATTTCCTGACAGACCAGCGTTGGTTATTCGATTTTTATAACATCGCAAAAGAAAAACATCGATCTTTTTTAATCACTGATGTAACTCCGCCGGCGCTGTGGAACATCTCGCTGCCGGATCTGAAATCAAGATTAAATTTATTGCCGGTTGTGAGAATATACAGCCACAGCGATGAATTGCTTTTCAAGGTTACAAAGAAATTGGCGAGAGATTACAACATAGAAATTTCGGACAATGTCGTGAAATATATTCTAACAATGTGCCAGCGAGATATACCTGAAATTTCACGTGTTTTAAAAACGCTGGACAAGCTATCCTTGCAGCAAAAGAAACCGCTCAGTCTGAATTTTGTCCGAAAATATTTGAACGTATAAACCGAAACTGTTGAGTTACGGAAAAGTATTTGAGTCGCCATTATAGAATGCTTCCGCTCGATATGTTAAAATGCCTTGTTTTTGTGAAGTCGGATGGCTGCTGCTAATGCAGAGGAAAGTCCGGACTCCTTGAAGGAAAGTGCCGGGTAACGCCCGGCGGTGTCGAAGTCTGAATGATTTTCGGAGACGGCGCCAGGGAAAGTGTAACAGAAAATATACCGCCCTCTTGGGTAAGGTTGAAAAGGCGAGGTAAGAGCTCACCGCGTGTTTGGTAACAAACACGGCAGTACAAACCCCACTTGGAGCAAGACCAAATAGGGATAACGTGTCCTTCACACAATGTTATTCGGGTAGGTTGCTAGATATCTGCGGCAACGTAGATGCGAGATGAATGGCCATCGGAATCGAAAGATTTTACAGAATCCGGCTTATAGACTTCACAAAAACTGTGAAAAATTTTCGGATGTAATTTGTCGTGTAATACCAACATCTGCAAGTAGTACCTAGTTTTTATATCAAAAAATTTTTATAAATTAACTAGTCTGAAAAGTAGTGTCGATATAGTAGGAAATGATATAGATATGTTTTGAAAGAAATACGATATGAAGAAGTTCATTATTTTAACAAGTTTATTTGCAATGAATGCGCAAGGAATGCTGGAAAGTCCGTACAGGCGTGAACACATAAGAATGTGCAGTACTCCGGGTGGATTGTGGTCTCTTGAAAAAGAGTGTTACATTCACAATAGAGCGTTTAGCATTCCGTCCGTCTTCAAGTTATCCGTAAATCAAGAATCAAAGGACCCACATCCGAAAAAAACCGCGAAGAATTCAATTTCAAAAAAACAAAGATCCTCAAGTTCTAAGAAAAAAACTAAGGAAAAATCTTCTGAAAGATCCCAACAAAGGTCGGAAACTAAAACAGAATCTCACGAACCAATTAACTCAGTAAGGCAGAATGTTATAGATGCACGAAATCAGCAACAAAAAACTGATCAAAACGTAAAAAGAGTATTGAAAAGAAAGCATTTCGAAAAAAAATTTACCAACTTTTTGGGAAACAATATCGGAAAATTTATTGCTGATAAATTATTTTTAATTTTCAGAAATGAGAAATAACCTTATAAGAAGGGAATAAGTGAATAATCTTTAGAGTAAGAACACCCTGCACAGGTGCCCTTTTTCATATCTGATCCATAGACTTTGCAAAGACACCCTGCAAATACAATCCGTTAAATCTCGTGATGAAGTAATATTCGATTATAATCTTTGATAAGGGTCGCGAGATTATCCGCTGGGAAAACTACTCTTTCGGCAGCACTAATTCCCGCATCATATGCAGCTTGAGCTTTTGCGTTTTGCACTCTGATTACAGCATTGATTTCATCACGCTTGAGATTTTCCTGACCCAGCACTTGTTCGAGAGTAGGACGTAATCCATATGCAAAATAATCGCAAGATTGATCCATCCAATTCTCCTTTGGAAGCCCCGTCTTAAATCCTGCCGATCTGGTGAATTTTCGGGTCTCACCATATACTTTTAAATACTCTCCTTCAATAACAAGGCTCGGCATAATTGGCTGGAGTTCTTTCAGCTCAGGTTTAGGAACATTGGTATTATCCAAGTAAGTCTGGAGGGATTTCATTTTATTGCTGTCTAATATCGGATTATTCTTACTGTCCAGCAGAGATTCAAAGACTTTTAGTTTGGTCAAAATCTCAGAGAGAACTAAGCGGCGCATTTCTAAATCCATTGCCTGCAACTGCTCAGCTGTCTCAACAATATAGGTCGGAATTGGTTCTCCATTAGTTTTGCATTTTGCGATAATATCAAGAACCTTCTTTTTAACTTCCATATATTCTTGAAATTTCTCCTCCAGAAACGTATCCCAGCCTTTATCTATTTTTTCATTTATATTCTTAATTATTTCAGGAAGACCTGATATTGCGGCGGTTAGTCCTGATATTCCTAAAGCTATACCTTCTACCTCATCTTGAAGAGGCTTTATAAGAGGTATATTAGTTTCTACCAATGTTTTTAGTCCCGGAATTCCCTCATCCTTCAAAATGGTATTAATCTCATCCACTTTCGTTTTTAGTCCCGGAATTGTTTCTCCTGTGGAAGAATCTGTCTTATCATACAGAACATCTTCGATTTTTGTTACTGATGTTTCAACTTTTTCTAAACGAGTCTCATAAGATGATGGATTCATCGCCAAGCCCGGAACGCCGATCATAAGGACAAACAGAATTTTTTTCACCTTTTTACTCCTCACTGTACATAGTTAATCTTGTCCTGTCGTTTATTAATAAATGGTTAACGATTTGAAAAATATTTTTAGATTGGAGGAGACAAACTAACCTCTCAAAATCGAGTACTCTTTATCTCTGCAAATAACCTTCTCTGCTTCTTGCTCTTTAATTTGAAAACAGTTATCATTGGGCGACATTGTTGAGGTAAGACTGTGAAAATTATTGCTGAAAAATGCCAAAAGTGCTTGGAATGTGCGGAGGTTTGCCCTGTAAAAGCAATTTCTGAAAAGGATGGAAAAGTTGTAATCGATAAGGAAATTTGCTTAAGTTGCGGGTGTTGCGCATCAGTCTGTCCTAATTGCGCTATTGAGTTTGAATAAGGAGTTATCATGCTATCGGTTTTATTGGGTTTACATTTTGCTCTTACGTTAGCGATTATCGGGTTGGTTTTGTTACAGAAGCACGATTCTGACGGAGCCTTGGGATCCAGCGGTGGTGGTGCTGCCAGCGGAATGTTCTCGGTTCGTGGACAAGCCAATATCTTGACGAAATCTACGGCCATCTTGATGACTATCTTCATGGTTAACTGCTTGGTTATGGCAAAGATCACCAAAAACAAGCCCTCAAAGGTTTCCGTTATCGACAGAGTTGCCAATGAAAGCATATTGCCGGTAAAAGATGATCCAAAAGATAGTAGCGCGAATTCCGAAACAGCTCCAAACGAAAAGCCGACGTCGGATTCTTCATCCAATTCGAATCAGCCGAAAGCATCTAAGCAGCCAGCTCCTGCAAAACCTGCTCCTGTAAAGACAGATTCAAAGAATTCAACAAAAAAATAAGAGGGGAAGATGAAGGTAGTTAAAGCAGGAAGTATTTCGATCGCGAATGATTTGCCTTTCGTTCTTATAGCAGGTCCATGCGCCTTGGAAAGTCGCGATGTCGCGTTTCGATGTGCAGAATCACTGATAAAAACCACCAATGAACTGAAAATTCCTTTTATTTTCAAGAGTTCTTTCGACAAGGCCAATCGCACGAGTCTAAATGCTCGCCGCGGCGTGCCGATGGGAGAAGCTCTCAAAATTTTCCGAGAGTTGAAAGAAAAGTTTGGCTGTTTGATTGTTACGGATGTCCATGAGTCTCAACAGTGCGCGGAAGTTGCGGAAGTCGTTGACGTTTTGCAAATTCCTGCGTTTTTGTGTCGTCAAACAGATTTGCTGATAGCTGCAGCAAAAACAGGAAAGATCGTGGAAATCAAAAAGGGCCAGTTCCTGGCACCGTGGGATATGGAAAATGTTTACAAAAAAGTCACGATGTCGGGCAACGAAAACGTATTGCTGTGCGAAAGAGGTACTTGCTTCGGATATAATCGTTTGGTGTCCGATATGAGGTCGTTGCAGATAATGAAAAACTTCGGATATCCCGTAGTGTTCGACGCGACTCATTCTGTGCAAGAGCCAGGAGGATTAGGCGGAGCTTCAGGAGGAAACAGGGATTATGTCGAATCGCTGGCGAGGTCTGCCATGTCGATCGGAGTTGCGGCCCTGTATATCGAAACTCACTTTGATCCGAAAAATGCTTTTTCGGACGGCCCGAATATGGTTCCGCTGCACGTTGTGAAAGATTTCCTGATTACCATGAAAAAATTTGATGAACTAGCGAAATCGACTCCATATCAGGATATGAGTTGCTAAAATGCTGTCGCTGTCCGCGAAAAATAACCTGAAGTCTATTTTTTCGAATTTGATTTGGGTTTGCATCGCAGGGTATTTCGTCTATCACATTGTTATCGGGGGCAGAGGCGTTATTTCTTGGACGATTCTCAGTCGTGAGGCGGATGATTTGGAGTCCGAGCTGACTAAAGTCAAAAAAGAAAACGATTTTTTGAACAACAAAATTAAAGGAATGAGGTCCGACAGTCTGGATTTAGATCTGCTGGAAGAACAGGCAGAAAAGGTTCTTGGTTTTTGTTATCCTGAGGACACTATTGTTCTCTTACCTCAGGATATATAATTGTCGTCGAATCGGTTTAATTCCTGGACCAAATTGCTTTCGTCGTGATACAATTCTGGGACATTAAGTATGAGTACCATGTTTAGAAAATTTATAAGGAAAGTACAGAAATCGTATATATTTCAAAATTACAAAAATATTTATCCCTATGTGAAACCATATTGGGGACGAGCGTTGCTGGCAGTATTGGTAACAGTTCCTATAGGATCTTTGGAAGCAGTAATTCCGTGGGCCATGAAAACCTATATAGATTCCATAACGAACGGAAATGTTTCCACGCTAACCAAAATTATGCCGTTGTTAATTATCGGATTCACCCTGTTGCAAAGTAGTTTCACTTATCTTGCAACTTATATGAATGCATGGGTCGGAGCCAAGATCAGCAACGGATTAAAGTTCGATCTTTTCAAAAAATTGATGAGGTGCGACGCGGAGTTCTTCGATCAGAGCGTTTCGGGAACAATTCAAATGAGATTTAACAACGACGTCGACGCCGCGTGCTCGGGTTTATTGAATAATTTGAAGATGTTCTCGACGAGAATATTTACTTCGCTGTCTTATATCACAGCAATGTTGGTAATTTCTTGGCAGTTGGCAATTGTTGCAATAATTGTTTTGTTGATAGCTCTTTGTCCATTAACAACCATTCGCAAAAGAATTTCTGATTTATCCGGAAAATCGGTCATGGCAGGAGGAGCAATCACCTCACAATATATAGAATCTTTCAACGGAAACCGAATCATTTCGTCCTACAATCTTTATGATTATCAGGAGAAAAAGTTCACTTATGTGTTGTCTGAAACTTTCAAAATAATGATAAAAATGGTGCAACGTACGGGGATTCTGTCTCCCATTATGCACTTTGTGGTCGGATGCGGTATTGCCTTAATAATTTTCACAGGAAATTACTTAATAGGAAAAGGAATGCTGACCGCCGGAGGATTCGCCGCATTCACAGCATCTGTTATAATGCTGTACCAACCGATAAAGTCGATGGGCAACGATCTCAACGCGGTGCAGTTGTCATTCCTGGCTATGGAAAGGGTTTTTTCACTCTTGCGAACTGATCCGAAAATACGAAACAAATCTCAAGCAAAAGTTCTGAAAAAAATTTCTGACGGAATCGAATATAAGGACGTGTGTTTTGAATACGTAAAAGATCGCCCCGTTTTGAAACATGTAAATCTCAAAATAAAGTTGGGCGAAACAGTGGCTTTTGTCGGAAATTCCGGAGGCGGTAAGACGACTTTAGTCAATCTGCTCTCGCGATTTTACGACGTGACCGGAGGAAGCATCGAAGTCGACGGAAAAGACATTCGCGATTTAGATTTGGATTCACTTCGGGATAAAATCTCCGTCGTTTTCCAGGATAACTTTTTGTTTAACGGAACCATTCGCGAAAATATCTTATTGGGAAAAGAGGATGCAACTGAGCAAGAATTGCAATCGGCAGTAAAATCTGCCTGTCTCGACGAATTTATAGGCGGATTGAAAAAAGGATTGGATACGAAGATCGGAGAGAGAGGCGTTCTGCTGTCAGGAGGACAAAAGCAAAGAGTCGCCATCGCTCGCGCTTTCATAAAAAATGCCCCGATTGTAGTTTTAGATGAGGCGACCTCCGCTCTGGACAACAAATCTGAAGCCATTGTGCAGAAAGCTATCGATAATCTTATGGAAGACAAGACCGTGTTGGTTATCGCCCACCGCCTATCAACCGTCCGCAACGCAGATAAAATCGCGGTCGTAAACTACGGAGAAATTGTCGAAATCGGAACACACAAGCAACTTTCTCGAAAGAAGGACGGAATCTATTCTTCTCTCTATAACGCACAGTTAGGCTAAATCTTTCGGCGAAGCGCTCAAGTGCGGAGCTTATAGTAAGAAACAATTAAATGACATCTATCCTTCAGCGGAAACCGATATGGTCACGCGATCGTAATACTTCCCGGCAACAAAATTTTTCATTGACCCCGTCGATCTGAAAACAACCTTAAAATCGTATTCGTGATCGTAAAAACTGTCTTTTTTAATAATAACAGAGTCGCTGCCATCCTCGACTACCACATTATGATCTCTTCCTGAAAACTCTCCGACATAAGAAATAAACGAAGACTTACAGCTTTCTTCTTTCGACTCCCGACTACCATTCTCATTTTTCAATTTCCAGCCATTCCTTGAAGAGAAAGTCACCTTGACATTTTTTTCGGTATTCGAAGTAACTCGATAACATGCGGGAATCTTCTGAAAAATATCCAAAGTGCCGTTGCTGTCAATCCTTTCAATATTTACTTCCGGATCCACGTAGGCCGTCAAATCGAGAGAAACCTCAGAGGAAGCATGGACATTACCAAATAGAAATAAAACAAAAAAATACGTCACTTTCTGCATATATACTTACCTTTCTTAAACTCACCTTCTTGCACTTCTCCCGTGATTCTAAACATTCGACCTCGCCCGGTAATGTCCCTACCTCTCAGCTCTCCCTGATAGACAAAATCGGAGTTAAACAGAATATATTCATTTTCTCCGTCACCATTCGAAAGTTTCAAACAAATGGTTGATAAATTGAGGCGATATACCTCGTTAACTTGTGAGATATCATCCATAGAAATCATGGCCTCTCGACCAAAATTTTTATTTCCCATGAATTTATATTCCTCCCCATAGGATCCCTTGATCACAATTTTTTCACGGAGATCCAAATAATTTCGGAAGAAAGTACCGATAATGGTGAACGCTCCGTATATGTGAGAAACCATCCCTTTGCCATATGATAGCTTCGTATTCTTATCTACATCTCCTATATATCCAATTTTTCTGATATATTTTGCAGAATTATCGATATAGTCGACAATCCTCTTCGTCAAAATTTTTATTTTATCCGCATAGGTACGAGAATCTTTGAACTCTCGAAAAAATTTCCCCCCTAAAAAGCGATTCACTTGACTCGCACCTTTCAATATACAACTAATATTTCCGTTTTCAATCTGTCGGGATATCTCCTCACGTTGCTTTTTTGATTCGATCACATTCTGCTTTCTCGTTGTTTCTGATCTTGTCCTGCTTCTACCTTCGTTAAACCTATGGGATTGTTTTCCATCAGAACCAGGAATTGTAAATAAAAATTCTTCCGATCTTGATCGTCTCCTGCCCTTATTAAATCCAAAATGCCGAATCATATCCGAATCGGAAATCGAAACGTCTCCATTTAACGTAATTTTTGAATACGAATCATCGACACCGTTAATCAGTCGGAATCTCTCTTCACGTTGCTTTTCTGATTCGAGCATATTCTGCTCTCTTGTTGTTTCTGATCTTGTCCTGCTTCTGCAAACATTAAACCCTCGAGATTGCGTCCTGTCAAAATCGAGAACTGAAACGAAAATTTCCTCTGATTTGGACCTTCCCCTACTGATCTTTTTATGCTGGATTTCGTCAAAATCAAGACATGGAAATTCTTCATTCAATGTCACCTCCGATCCCAAACTGGAGGAAGGACGCCCGTCCCAGTTAACATCGATCAATGAAGCCTCTGTACATCCATCACCCGTCTCCGCCATTCCCTTTGGCATCATCCCAAAAACGGTCGACAAACAAAGAAACATTCCACATCCAACAAACATCACTTTTTTCACTTTAATCTCTCCAAAAAAGAAAGAAACAATCTTTATTCAACAGCTAACTACGCAGCAACAATACTTACCTTTAAAGAGCCTTTATAAATCCCACTTTCTTCATTCGTTATCTCATTGATTGGACTAGCTATGATTTTCCATTCGCCTATTCCGTCATTTTCTTTAAACGTATAACAACATCCCTCTCTATCCCAAGCCCTTTGATTTAATTGCTTTTCCTTACTCATTCCATATAACAAAAACTCCACATACACGACCTGTCCGCTTTCGCTACTGCTTCCTACTCTAGAGAGCTTCCAATACCTTTTTTTCGAATCAAACGATAAACCATCCTTTCCCTCTAACTTCAACTTCGCTCCCCTTCCAGTCATGATCTTAACTTCAAATACAAAAGTTCGAGAAGCCTTATCAGTTTCTTTTCCATTATCTTCGAACAGTAATAACTCCCTTTTCTCTTCTCCGAACTCGACACTGATAATATTCTTCACCTCTCCTTTAATGCTGACATCGGCACTATTTGCATCTATGGTAATGCCACTGCTCACCTCTTCCGCTCCGACACGCCATACACAGAAAATCAGAAAAATTGAACAAATTTTCAACAACTTACAAACCACGACACCCTCTTATCTTCCATTTACCATACTATTACCAAAACCTATCTTTAAATCCTCACACAACACGAAGAACTAATTATTCAAACCAGAGCAAAAAACAAAAATCCAAAAGAAATTACTCCTGTAACCAATCCTGCTTTGTAAAATTTCCCCTTCGTATTTCCCCTGTATTCCTAATCATAACACCCTTTCCTTCGGGTCTATCATTATCATCTAACTCTCCCTTGTATATAAATCTTTCATTAAAGACAACTCCTTCTTTTTTTAGTTGCTTTTGCGAAAATATCAGACACAGCGAATTATTAGCACAGGAAGTGCTCTGTACCGTCACAAGAACATCTATCTCTATTTTTAGCTCATCATTTGACAATGCATTAATCTGAAATTGTCGGATCCTTCCGTCATACCCCTCAAACTTTACCGGCTTCGTAAGATCTAAACACCCATGGATAAAACTACCTGAGATATCAAAAGCCTGCACACCATTATGAAACGTACCCATTCCATGAATTACGTTACCTTCCAAATCCCCCGAATATGAACAATCTCCTCCTAAATCAACAGTTCTACATTTCTTTGGCATAGCGTCATTACTGACGGATTGTTCGGACATTCTATCATCATTATCGGACATCATACTTCTCATTTCTCCTGAATCTCTCTGACTATTCATAGAAGACCACTCATCGTTATTGAACATAACATCTAGTATATTAGCTCCCTCATCTTGATCAAAACCACCGTGACTCTTGTCTTCGACTATCCCTTTTTCAGAGTGATTCTCTTGCCCTGAATTAGTCTTTGTTCTTGTTATCCAATTATGCGCATTATCTTCGATAGCTTTTGCAGGATTATCATTTTTTTCTCGAAGCTGTTTCTCCAACAAAGACAACCTCTCTTTAAGAAAAGCAATTTCTGATTGACTAACTTCATTTTCTCTTTTCCTAACTTCATTTTCTCTTTGAAAAAAAATAAAACTATCTTTTACCGCCTCCGTTAACAACATTAATTGACATTTACTATTACCTCTAAACTTTTGACAAGACTCGGTTAACTCTCTGTTATTTATCACCTGTAATATACCATCTATACAACTTTGTCTTTGATTTTCGTCTTCCAACCACCGCTGCCCTGTACTTTTGGACTGATTTCTCAAAGCAACAGATAAAAACTCTGCTGTATGTCTCCAACGATCATTTTCTGAAACTATAAACTTGTTTGCTCCCTGCGCTGCTTTCCAATTTTCAAACAACTCTGTATTATCTCGCTGTACAACCTTTAAATTTTGGGTCAATTCTTCTTGTTTCTGCTCTAATGACTCGTTTTTTTGCTCCAACTGTAACACCAACGATACCAAATCCTCTTTATTCAGTTTATCTAAATGAGTCTTATTCAGCGGAATAACCCCTCCTCTATGTAAACGTCTATCCGACACAGGAAACAACTGTCCCGCTTTATTATTGCGGCTAAAACTCAAAATTCCCCGACTGTTCTTTCCCTTGGCTATCCCTCTCCTTGAATGCATACAAAAAACATCCGTGCAACATAAGGACAACCCCCCCAAAAAAAGCAACAACTTTTTCATTCTACTCTCCCAGACTGAAACCCGTAGGAGAACATTACTCCTCCCTTTCGAAATCGGACATCAGGATTTAGCCTCTAATCTGATTTTTAAAGCCCCCTTGTATTCCCCGTCTTCGATTGACTCCATCAAATCATCAGGATCAACTCGAAGCATCCAAGATTTTTCATTAGAAACCTCATCTTCCTTCACTGTTTGATATTTTTTTCCACCTTCCAGCTTTCTCACTTTTCCATCAGGACCTAACAATACCAATGAAAACCCTAACCTATAATTCTCATTTTTTTTCAAATCATCTGAAACCGCCTTGCTGTTTAAAACATACCATCCGCCACCGCTGTATACCACATTACTGCCGGCTTCAATGATGATTTCCGGACTCACCGATACATTGCGAATATTAAATTCGATCTCCCTATCTTTTTCGTCTGACTTACTTCCTTTGTCATTATAAAACTTCAACACCTTCTTTCCTCCGTCAGGAGACTCTATAGACACCTGAGCAACTATTTTCGTTGACATATTAACCATCAACGACTTATCCCCCCTTTTACCATAGGGAGTTGCACCAGCCTCCCCCACACCGGCAATCAACATAACTGCCGCACAGACTTTTAATAATTTGCCATTCATGATACTTTCCTTTCGCTACAACAAACACACAAACCACTATCTCACCATCTAGCACCTTTTTATTTTTAAGGCAATAGCTTTTTTTACAATCCTATGAAGTTATTGTTTTATTTGATATTAGTATATATATTGTAAATGTTAATTTTGATTAGATGATAAAAACAAAGGACAAATATGCATAAAATTTTATCAATATTGTTGGCTGGATTTTTCTTTATTTTAAACGCAGAAGCGCTGACGGTGGTTCCATTTGTTCATTCTTTTGATCCTGAAGATACGAATGAAAAAACTTTTCAGTACTACGTAGAAAATAAAACCGATGATTTTTTGGCATTCGAAATTTCCGTATTTCGCAGAAAGCTGGATAAAAAAGGAAACGATATTCTCGAAAAAGATACCGAATCTTTCATGCTGAGACCGTCGCAAATTATCATTCCTCCCCACTCTTACAGAAATGTAAAGGTCAAATGGAGAGGTAACGAGGAATTCAAAAAAAATCCAGAAAAAGAACAGGCTTTTCGTGTGGTAATGTCTCAATTTCCCGTGAATCTGAAGAAAAAGAAAGAAAAAAATCAGCAAGCAGCCATTCAGGTGGTATACGAAATTAAGGCTTCGCTGTACGCAACTCCGAAAACAGCTAAACCTGATTTGAAAATAGTTTCCGAAAATGCCAAGTTCATTGTTTTAAGAAACGACGGGAACAGAAGGGCCGAGCTCAAGAAATCTGATTTAGTAATTCGCGATAAGAAAATTACGGATTTGATCAAGCCAAATGACGTCGACACCGTAGTCATGGCGAACGGCACTCGCATATACGAAAAAAAGGCGAAATAATGTCGTGAAAAAACATCTGATTACCTCTTTGCTGTTTTGTAGTTGCTGTTCTGTCGTGATGAAAGCAGAATCTCTAGGAACAGAGTCGAATTTGAGGTATGAGGATGCGGAGGCTGAGCCATCAGTGCCAGATCTGGATTTAAAATACGCAGATAGCGAAGAATTGTACCGCCAAGTTTTCGGACATGTTGAGCAGCAAGAAGACATGCTTTTTGATGCCGATGTATTGGTAGATGGAGAAAAATCCGGCAGCGCTCCGACATTTATCGGAAAAATCTGTAAAATCCAAGCTGCATCGCTAAAATACTGTTTGGAGGAATATCTCGAGCCGGAAGATATTAACATCATCGATAAATACAAGGACGAGGACGGATTCGTAGAATTTTCAAAATTAGATATACTTTCACTTAAAACCAGACTTAATCAGCTGACTATGCAAGTAGAAGTTTCTCTCCCCGTGGAAAAGAAAAGAATACGCAACTTTAGTGACAGGAGAGGTTCTCAAAGAGAGAGGTCAAATGTAGATCCTGCAAATGTTAGTGCCGTCATGAATGTTCGTGTGTCGCAATCGTTCGAGCGTGGAAAATCTCGTCCGTCCAACAAAAAAAATTTAATTTTTACTCCTTACGTGAATTTGTTTGGAATTTGCGTGGAGGGAGAAGCTTCATATAAGCAATCAACAGGGGACAAAGGAAGATTTCGCAGAGATCGTACAACTGTCGTCTACGATTGGGCAGAACCGGACGTAATGTTCAAATTGGGAGATATAATCAGCCAATCGCTAAATTATCAAAGTCCCCCTCACCTCTGGGGATTTAATATAAATAAGGATGTCGAAAGAGAAAAATCCGAAGGATTTTCCAGCCCGATTCGCATAACTTTGCTAAAAACCAGCACAATCGAAGTTTACTCCAATAATCATTTGATAAGAACCAGAACCAATGTCGCTCCCGGAACATACATTTTAGACGATATTTCGTATAACAGCGGAACAAACGATATCAAAATAAAAGTTATCGATGAAAGCGGGCGTGTGGAAATTTTAGATGAAAGCTTTTTCTATGAAAGCTCATATGTTCCGAAGGGAAAATTTACCTTTAACGGAAGCTATGGATATCCTGAAATAAACGATTCAATCAAAGGGAGATATGACAAGAAAAACCCGTTACTATCTCTGACTTTTAAATACGGTCTGCTCTCCTCCGTTGAAGTCGGTCTGGGATTATTGAGAAATAAGTCGGGAAAAACCTGCTCGTATGAAATTCGCAACAAAAACACCTTAGGTCATTTCGATTTTAAATTCGCCACCAGTAATTATAGGGAAAATAATTCGAATCTTTCCGGAAAAGTTTATTACGCGCAGTATAGCTCGCCATCAATCAATCTTTTCGGTAAAACAAATCTCAATTTTTCGGCTTCAATAGAAAAATCAGATAACTTTTTCAGGCCCTATCTCGCCAAAAAAGACGAAAATTTTAAATTCAATGACATACTAAGGCCGGAAGAAAATGTTAGGGGGAAAAATACCACCATCAGATATCGAGCTAGTTTGAGTAATATATTGTCGTTCAATACGGGTTTTAGTTATTATCAAAAAAAAACTTTTGATAAAAAATCGAGCAGAAGTATATCATGGGATGTTTCACGAGGATTCAGCATCGACAACAATTGGCTCAGCAACGGAAACATCAGCGCGAATTTCAACAGAAGCGTGGAATACGACGGGAAAAGAAGGAAATCTTTCAGCATATACTGCTCCCTATCTCTCAAAAATCACGTTAACTTGTCGAGTGGATATTCAAGAGATGATGACAAATTCACCAGCTATATTTCAGTATCTCATTCTCCTGAAAATACGGGATTCAGTTACGATATTACCGCCGAAAAATCCTCCTCCAGCAAAAAGTTAAAGATAAATACAAACTATTCAAATTCTATATTCAAAGGAAACATTAATCACTCTCGAAATAATCAAGGCGAGAGTTCAACTCTCATCGGAGCGGAATCGGCGTTATATTTCGCAGACGGAAGATTCGCAATTGCCCGCACCGATTATTCGGATGGAGGATTTGTTTTAGTTACTCCTAAAAAAGATTTAGCAAAACATAAGATAAAATTTTTGAACAAGGATACCGAATCGGGGTTTATGGGAGGCGGCGCGGTCCTGAAAAACTCCCGAATTTCGTCAACGGTTTCACGAATTGATCTTAAGGATATTCCGGACAACATTGCTCTTAAACTTGACACTATTGTATCTCAGGGGCAGTACAAACGAGGATTCATTGCTGATATTCAGGGAATTAAATCCGTTACAGCGCGCGGAATTCTCGTGGATTCTCAGGGAAAGATTTTGGAACAGGTAACTGGTTTCGCGATCAACAAAGACAACACCGATGAGCCCCCTGTGTCATTTTTTACCAATTCTTTGGGAGAATTCTCTCTGACAGAGCTGAAACCCGGCAACTATAAACTTACAATAAATGTTCAAAATACCGAACCTCTCGAACTGAAAATAAAAGAAACGCCTGAAACCGAAGAGCTGGATTTGGGAACGGTTGTATGTAAGGATTCTATTAAGAAAGGAAAAAATGATGAAAATACTTAGTTGTTTGATAATAATTTGCGAATGTGTTGAAGTTTTTTGTTTGGAACCTGGAGAATTTCCCGCCATCGTTTCCATAGAAAATCCCGACAACTTACGAATAATAGATCAAACCGACAATACCGAGATAGAACGGTTTCATGTATCTGTATTTTCAAATCCGCGAAAGTGCGCCAATGGATCATTAGAGTTCATTCTCAAGACAAGTTTCGAAAATTTCAACGAAATCATCCGATTTGATAATGAAATAATTAAAGATACAATCAATGGGAAATTATTCTGCGTAATAATTCCCAAAAACGAATTGGAAAATAAAATCTTTTTCAGAGATATTCAGCTAACGCCGGATAATTCAAAATTCAAGTTGGATAAAATAAGGCTTAAAATAGAACCGAAAGTCGCAATTTCCGCGGATCAAAAAAAAGTGGACTTCGGTAGGATTTCACACAACGGCACTCGTTTGGTGTCTGAAAACTCACCCACTGTCGTCATAAGATATTCCATTCTCAAGGACGCCGTTTGCGAAGTCAACAGCAAAAACAATTTTCGCTTGAAAAATAAAGATAACTACATATCGTACTCGGTAAACGAACTCACCCAGAACGGAGAGATTTATTTTCTGTCAGATCAAAATCAGTATGTTGCAAATTTCAGAATAACTGACTTGAGGAAAAAGCCCGTCGCCGGCACATATACGGATAAGATAACCTTTTCCATAAAAACTCAATTGTAAAAAATCTCTTTTTTTAAACAGACATTTCCGTAGAAATTTTTGTTTATATAATCGAAAGTTGAGAATTTATTCGGTAATAAAAAAGGATTTTTATCCTATTTTCTGCCATAGCACTTTACAATAATCTCCTCTGTCTCGTAAAACCTGCATTTATCTCTTCCTTTCGTCAAAATATAAAAATCTTTAATATTTTGAAAAATACGGGTATTTTCTTTTATTTTTCCTCTGTAAAATGTTGATGTGTTAACCTTTTGTTAATATAATTAATGTATTATAGTTTGTGGTTTGGGTAGGGTACTCAAGCTTTTTTGGATTTAGGAGAGTGAAAATGGAAAAGAAAAGTTTGATTTCTTTGGCTGCCTTGATGTTCTTGGCTGCCTGTGAATGTTGTTCCGACGAAATCGATCAGGTTGAGGTTGTTCAGGATGATTCTTTGAGCGCGGCCACTGCAGATTTCATTGCCAATGCCGGTGACAGAGTTCACTTTGGTTTTGATAAATCAACTCTTTCTGAGGAGTCGAAAGCTACCTTGGGGCGTCAGGCAGATTGGTTACAGAACCATCAGCAGTACAATGTCTTGATTGAAGGACATTGCGACGAAAGAGGTACTCGTGAATACAACCTCGGATTGGGAGAAAGAAGAGCTGACGCGGCGGCGAGATTCCTGGCAGAAAAAGGTGTTGCCGGAGACCGCATCAGGACAGTTTCTTACGGTAAGGATCGTCCAATCGCAGCGACTGGATCTCAGGAAGAGATTTACAGACTGAACCGTGTTGCTATTTCGGTTCTTGAAAAGAATTAATTTTTCGTTTTAGAGAATTTTTTCTATTTATCCTGTATTGACCCGCTTTTTAGCGGGTTTTTTGTTATGCGAAATTATTATTCAGTAGTCCTGACCGCCGAAAAAATAATCGAAATATCAATGTGTTACACATAATATAAATTTGCACAAAAATTCACATTTATATCAAAACAATTGAAATTTCAGCAAAATACCTACATTTCTTCAAGTTTTTTATGAGAAAAAATGAAAAAAATTTTTAGAAAAAATCACAAAAATCTGCAAAAAACGAGGTTAACACTTTGATTTTTCTAAATATTTGCCTCGAGTTGCAATGTTAGTTTTTTTGTTTTATTAATGAATTAAGCTGGATAGCGAAATGAAAGATAAAGAACTGATTCTCGCAGGGTCTGCACAGGGACTCATCAGTGTCTAAAAAAAATAAGGCCGGTTAATTTACAGGCGAAGGCGGTGCTTTTGCTTATCAAAAGTACTTTCGCATAAAGCGCAATGTGTTTTTGACATGTTGCGCTCCGGAAAGCTTTACCAAATTTTCTATTTCATTTCGCAAAAATTGCGAGAAAGCTCCAAGCAACTACAGTGAAAGGAAAGAAAATGTTTAATTTTTTTAACAAGACTGCGAAACGAAAGGAAACGCTGGTGGCGTTGCGCGGATCAAATCCCGAGTGGACGCCGAACAACTATAATTCGATGGTTTCGGAAAGTTTTCAGAAAAACGTATTTGCATTTCGATCGATAAATCTGATCGCGTCGGGCATTGCATCAATTCCTATGTACGTAAAAAACGAAGATCTGACCATAAATCGAAATCTGACGGAATTACTAGCTCATCCGAACAAAGAACAAGGTCGTAGCTCGTTCATCACCAGTGTGGTCAGCTATTTACTTTTATCGGGTAACGCCTTCGTCTACTCGGATGGAGATCAGTTGTACAGTTTAAGATCAGATCGCGTAAAATTGGTTTATGATAGTACAAAAACCTCCGTAAAATCTTATATTTACGAAGTTGATGGCGTTCGAATCCCCGTCGACTTAGAGGATATCTTGCACGTAAGATCTTTCAATCCAACCAACGATTGGTATGGATTTGCTCCTCTGCGCGCTGCTATGTACGCCATCGATCAATATAACGAAATGGCGAAACACAATCTAAGCATTTTGCAAAACGGGGGACGTCCGAGCGGCTGTTTGATTTTAAAAGATTTTCAAAATCTTGATGAAGAGACGCGCGATGCGATAAGGAATCGACTCAGCGAAATTTATTCCGGAGCCAAAAACGCGGGACGCATCATGCTTTTGGAAGGAGGGTATGAATGGCAAGAAATGGGATTAACTCCGCGAGACTTGGATTTTGCCGAAGCTCAAAATACCATCGCTCGTGAAATTGTCCAAGCGTTCGGTGTCCCTCCGATTTTGGTTGGAATTCGCGGCGACTCTTCCTTTAATAATTACCGAGAGGCACGCGCTCACTTCTGGGAGGATACCGTGTTGCCTTTGGCGGAACTTATACGCACTCAATTTACCGATTGGTTTCGAAAAAAATATCAAGAAAATTGTGAAATTTACTTTGATCTTGATTCCATTCCGGCATTAATCGGAAAGAGAGAAATACTGTGGGAAAAAGTTTCTAACGCCGACTTCCTTTCCATTGACGAGAAACGAGAAATTTTAGGTTTCCCGAAAATGAAACATGAAGAATCGAAAGAAACTGATCCGAAAACCACGGAAAAGAAAGATAACTGATTAAAACTCAATCATTAAATAAAGAAAAAAGGATAAAAATGGAAATTAAATCATTAAATGAAAAAGGAGAAATTGAAGGATACGCAAGTGTATTCGGAAAATTGGATCGAAACGGAGATATTGTCGAACAAGGTGCTTTTAAAAAGGCCATAGAAACGTTCTACGCAGGAAAAAAACCGAAATTATTATGGCAGCATGATACAACCGAACCAATAGGAATCATCGACGAGTTATACGAAGACGATCACGGATTGTTTGTTAAAGCTCATCTATTAATGGATCTTCCGAAAGCGAAAGAAGTTTATCTCTTGCTGAAAAACAAAGCACTCGATAACTTCTCCATCGGCTACCGAATTCGAAATCATTTTATAAAAAATAATCAAAAACACTTAACTGATATCGAATTACTCGAAGTATCCATCGTGACTTTTCCGGCATGTGACTCAGCCACAATCGATGCCGTAAAATTCGATCAAAATTACAATCAAAACACGAATAAAAATTTAAATAAAAAAGGAGAAACAAAAATGAAATTACCATTAAATACAAACTTAAATACGAACGAAAATTTTTCAAATTTTATTCGCAGCGGAGCAGATAATTTTTTGAAGAAATCACTCAATGAAAATTCCGACAAGGACGGAGCCGTTCTTCTTCCGCAAAATATTTTGCAGAAAATCGACGATAAATTGAGCTACCTTTCTCCGATGCGAAATATTTCAAAAGTCACGACAATTTCGTCGAGCTCAATCGACATTCTCGTTGACGAAAAACTCCCGGGAGCAAATTGGTGCGCAGAAAACAGCGAGCGCAAAGAAACTAATTCTCCCGAACTGAAAAAAATCAAAATCAATGTTCACGAGTTATGCGCGAAACCAAAAGCGAGCCAAGCTCTTCTGGATGATGCCCAGATCGATGTAGAAAATTGGCTGATCGAAAAAATCTCAGAAAATTTTGCGACGCTGGAAGATGATGCATTTATCAATGGCGATGGGAAAAACAAGCCACGCGGATTTTTAAAGTGCAAAACTTCAATGGAAAACGAAGCTGGAAGTTTGCAGTATTTCCTCAGTGGAGCGAAAGGCAAATTTGTGAATTCCGAAACTGCACTCAACACCTTGATAGAAATGGTGTGTTCGCTTAAACCTCATCACGTAAAAAACGCAGCCTGGATTATGTCTCGATCGGCATTGGCAGAAATTCGCAAGATAAAAAATAACGACGGAACGAGCATTTGGCAAATGTCCATGTCCGAAGCAACTCCAGCAACTTTGCTCGGATATCCTGTAGTGATCGACGACAATATGCCGGCACTGAAAGACGAGGCAGGAACTTTCTCCGTGGCTTTCGGAGACTTCTCAAGCGGATACCAAATTGTAGATCGCCAAGGATTATCCGTCCTCAGAGATCCGTACACATCGAAACCATTCGTCGAATTTTTTGCCTCCAAAAGAGTTGGCGGAGACGTCGTCGATTTTGATGCAATTAAACTCTTGAAATTCGATGCTGCTGAATAAAAATTCGAAAAAAGAAAAGGAGAAAACAACAGTGGATTTGAGATTAAAAGAAAAGGTCGAGGGCGAAATTATCGCTCTCGACGACGCGAAAAATTACGTTCACGCAAACGGAAATTTTGACGATGAATTAATCAAAACTTTGATAAAATCAGGAAGAGAAATTATAGAAAAAATTCTGCATCAATCCATCTTAAAGGAAAGGTGGATCGGCAAATATTTTCGGACGGAATTTCTCAACAAAAAATCGACAATGTATCCGAGTATTTACGATTCAACCGTGATCATACCTTTTCCGAAAAATCCCGTACTGGAAATTAACAATGTTTACGCCGACGATCGTATAGTTAATTGCAAAAAATATCACATCGAAAAAACCGGTCCGCGTTATTATCTCGTTATTCGAAATTTGAAAAATTTGGATCAAATAAATTCCTTCACAATCGATTTCGATGCGGGAATAGCGAAGGACTTCAAATCGGTTCCTAGCATATTTCGCATTGCAAACTTGATGATCGTTGCTCAGCATTACGAAAAGAGAAATTCAGACCAAAATTTTGTTCCGAAAATCGCGAAAACCATGCTGTCCAACTACATACAATTCGGAGGTTTTTAAAATGTCGGAACGACTATTCAACACAAAAATAAAAATCGAAAAATTAGAACGGAAACTTTCCGAAAATAATATCTGGAAATCCGAATTTTTACCTTGGCAGGAACTATGGGCATCGATTCAATTGGAAAATATCGCCATCACAAAAACTAACTATGTTTTCAGAGTAAAATGGAGAGGAGAATTTCCGAAAAAGTTCCGTGTTATCGTAAATGGTGTTATTTTCTTTCCGACTCAAATGGTGGCGATTGATCTGAAAAACGACCTGGTAATTTTTCACGCCGTAAGAGAAGGAGATCAAAAATGATTCCTTGGGATTTCGGATTAATTCAAGCATTGCGAGAAAAAATCGGTTGGGAAATTTTTCCGTCCGATCCCCCTGAAACCATAGATTATCCATATTTAATTTTGGAAATCGGGGAAATGAAATACCGATCGGATCAGACAATCCTGGTCGAGATGAATTTGCGACTAATCGACTCGAATAAGCCATCGTGTAAAATCTACGAATTTTGCAAAACTCTACAAAAAATCATTATGGAAGATTTATCTCTATGCAATGGTGAGCAGGATATCGGAAAAGCTGCGCTGAAAATTGATCGCATTGTTACAGCTAAAACTGGTCAGGTCATAAAATTGATCGCAATAATAAAATTGAAAAATATTGAAGGAGAATAAAAATGAAAATCTTAAAAGAAAATACTCAACAGGCGTTGTTATTGGCAGAAAAAAAATTAGCGAACGCCATGGAGGTGTACAGAACAAATAAAGAAAAAATTCCCGTGAAATTGGGCAGAAAATTTCAAAAACTTTTGGATGCTTGCTTGGAATTTTTGAAAGAATTTAAAAAAAATTCAAATGAGAAAGGAAAAATCTATGGATAAAATTGTGAAAAATTCATCTGAACAAAATATTATGAATGATATCGACCTCAACGATATATATTCGGAAGAAAATTTATCAGACGAAAGCTTGTCCGACTGCTTGGAATTTTTGATCAGAACAACTCCAACCACTATGCCTGAATGGATGAATTAAAATCCGATGAAAGGAGCAAAAAATGAATGAAATTATTTTGGGAATAGCCGGATTACCTCAAGAACGAGCGAGAAATTGCATACAGGAATTAATACCGATCGCCAACGGCAACTTCAAAAAATCCGTTAATGGAAACCTGTTATTTCTGGAAACTTCCGAACGACAAAAATATCGAAGTGTGATTTCCTGCAGCGATTCCTTCTCGCCGATTATTGACAAAATTTGGATAGGTTCGCAGATCCATGTCGGATGTATACAGAATTTGTGGCAAATAATTCGTCCAGGCGAAACAATATTAGATTTAATCCGCCCGGCAGTTTCCGGTTCAATTCGCGTAATAGATAATTTGGGTCAAAATGTTCCTCATTCAATCTCGGGAAATCGAATTCTTTTAAAAAAATCGAGCCCACAAAAAACCTTTGTCAGCTTCCGACCTTGGCTGACGATGTTGGTAACGAATTTTTCTATGAAAACCAATGAATGGGAAATGGAGAGTGATTGGAAACTGGAATCCGAAGAAATTTAATTATCAAATAAAAGGAAGAAAAATTATGAAAGAAATTTACAAAAACATGAGAAACAAAATACCAATTCATCGGGTCGATTCTTTTCAAAAGAAACGACACATGAAACAAAAATGATATGAAAAAATCGGAAACATGACCTATATGGAAATTACGAATTTCGCGGAATTAAACTCTCGCTTTTTTCTTTTTAAGATTTTCGCTGTATCCCAAATAAAGTGTACATGGTATCAAAATCAGCGCACCGGCATAAACATTTTTCCCCGGAATTTCGAGGAAAAATATAAAGGCAAAAAAGGCACTTACCAGCAATTCCAAATAGCGATACGGGGCAACCGCGGAAACATCCACCAAACTGAATGCTTTAAATATGAAGTATTGAATAAGGTTGCCGCCTGCCCCCAAAATAAAGAGCATTACCAACTCAAATGGAGTCGGAGTCGCCCAAACTTTACAGGCGGTCGGGAAAGAAACAACACTCGTAATAAGTGCAAAGTAAAACAACATTGTAATACGATTTTCCTCCGCTTTAACCATCGTTTTTATAAGGACGTCCTGCAAAGCGAAAAGGAAAGCGGCGCTGATCGGAATGAAATAAAGAATATTAAATTTAAAATCGTCGTCGGAAGTCCAAGTCGTGACAATTGTCAGTCCGATGAATCCGATCAAAGTCGCGATCCATCGAAACCCCGTTACATTTTCACGGAGAAAAATTTTGGACAGAATCAACGAAAATAACGGAATCGTCCAAAGAATAATCACAACCTCGGCTAACGGCAATTCAATAACTGCAAAAATGTAAAGGAAGAAACTCACCGCGCCCAAAATTCCACGGACGACATTCAGGAAAAATTGATTCGTTTTAAACGCCGATTTCCCCTGGGCGATCACGAAAGGCAGAAGAGTCACCAACCCGAAAAAAAATCGGAAAAAAGTCACTTCAAAAGCATCCAGTCTTTCACCCATGAATTTCGAAACAATATCGTTGGCGCAGCTGACGAACATTTGACAGAAAAAAAACGCGATTCCCTGCCAATATCTATTCAAGGTCATGAACTCTCCGATAAAAAAGTAGGTTATTTATAACATTTATGGTGAAAAATGAAAATATTTTTTAATTGGTGCGATAACTTCCACGATAATTCCGAATGGAGCAATGACGAGGAAATTTTTTCCTTATGCATCATCCAGAGGGAAGGAAGTTTCGCGACAGCACGAGTATCTATCAAAGCCAAAAAGCTTGAGCACAAATTCGCTCGAATCGGCATTAAAAAAAATGGTCAGATAAAAACAATTTTTCGCGGAAAATTAATTTCTTTCCCGATGAGTTGCGAAGATTCAATTATGACTATTGAAATTTTGTCCGAACCAAACGATTATCAAACTCAACTACAAAACTTTTCTCAAAAAAATCGAGAACAATATGAAGCGAAAAATCCCGAAATCATTTTTGATGATTTATTTTTTTCTGAGAAAGATAATCCGACAATTTTTCTGGAAGGATCGAGCAAAATTTTTTATTGGAATATGGCGACGGGAAAATTATCTCTGTCCGATATCAATCACGGAGAAAAAACTTTTGAAATTTCGAAGCAAGATATTTTGAAAAATTCAACTCAGATAAAATTGGCCCGCGAACCCTACGGAAAAATTCAACTCAATCTTTCGGCGAGTTGGATTCAAAAAGTTTATGGATACGTTAATTTAATGCCGATGATCGCGCAACGATTTTGTTTAAATCGACTGAATTCTTTTACGAATCTTGCGCCATGTTTTCGGAACAGTTCACAAAATGGATATTCGCTGATTTTTAATGACGTAAAAACAATCAATCCGAACGGTGGAGGAATTTTGAACAGATTTCCGGAGACTTCTAATCCGATAAAAATCAAAAATAATCATGGAGAAAAATTTGCAAAATTTCGTCGCTTTTACTTCGACGGAAAATTCGTTTTGAGTTGGGAATATCACCAAAAGCGAACCGAAAATGTTTGCGTTTCGATTTGCGATAAAAATTATTCGCGATGCAAAGATATTTCCATAAAATTGGGAGCAATCCAACTGTCGAAAAATTATCCTAGATGGTATGCGTTCACAAATTATTTGTGTGCCGATCGAGTAATTCATGATGGATGGATTTACGAATGCAATATACCTCATGATTCGAACGAAAATTTCGACGAATCCAAATGGAGGAAAATACAGAAAATCCCCGATGCGTTGAAAGACGATCAGCTTAGTTCTTTTTTCGCGACAGATCGAGGGAAATCGGCAATTCGATATGCGTTACGAAAAATGGCGGCACTTATAAACTTTTCGCGACGTTATGTAACGATAAATTTCACTTTGGATGCAAATAAATTTTCGGATATTTCCGTGAACGATGCGATCAAAATTTCAGATTTGTATTCACATCCAATTACGGCAAAAGTAATTCAAACAAAATTAATTTTGAACGAAAAAAATCGATTATTAAATATATCTGTCGGATATTCTCCGGATAATATTTCGGACATTTTTAAGCTCGTAAAAAATTACGATTTCGAAATCAATCCGGACGAAGATCGAATCGAAATTTCGGATATTGTGAAAAACATTTCAATAGAAAATGATCCCGAATCTCAAGAAAATTTGTTGACCTCACAAACTTTTTCTTCGGAATCTGCTGCTGTAAATTTTTTGAAAAAACATCCGACCAAAATTCATGTCGATTTACATCCCATCAGCCAAAAACGGGAAATTGTTCGAACAATAAATTTAAAAAATTTGGAGATTTAAAATGATAATAAGAAGCATAAGAAATTTCGGAAAAATATATGATCAAGTCGCGAATATGGTTTCCGATACTGAAGAATTAATTCGAAACAGATCAACACTGGATTTCGAAAACGACGACTGCGAAGTTGAACTGGTGAATCATTTTCCAGAAAAAATTTTCCTGAGAGCATCCCTTCATCCCGTCGCAATAGATGAAGTTACAAGATTAACTCGAACAGATGCCGGAAAAAATTTCGTGATCGCAAATATTTATGATTCGAAATTTTTCCATTCGAATTCTGAAGTAAAAAATCACTTTTGCAAATCGATCTCTATACTTTATGAAGGCACGGGATATTACACAAAAAATGATCAGAATTTTGATTTTTCTGACAGACATTTCGAAAATTTCGAATTGGATTTCGATGACGAATTATTTCGTATGGACTTTCAAACTTGCGACGAAAAATTTCTATACGAACAAATCGAAAATCTAAAAATTATTCTCGGTCCGAACGAAAAATATTCCACCGTTTTTTATCCTTACGGTGGGTTTTATTTTTACGGATGCCATTCGAAACACATTGAACCTTGTCTTTGTTGCGCGCAATTCGAACAAAAAGATTTACGAATAAAATCATACACTTATTCTTCTTTGCTAAACAAAAATATTGACGTTACGCAAGAAAATTCTCGAAACAATAAAATTGAATTTATCGAATCTCCACACATCGGATTATACGAAAAAATCAAAAATGGAGAAGTAAAAATCAAGGTAAAAAATCACGGAGAAACAACTTTCAAAAGCACCGCGGTTTTTAATTTACCAAACACAAATTTGATTACGATAAAATTTATAAAGGAAGAAAAATGAATAATGATTTAAAAATTTTAGCAAAAACAATTTACGGCGAAGCCAGAGGCGAATTGAATAATTTCGGATTAGCCCCGCTGATCGCCGTCGGCAATGTTGTATTGAATCGACTTCGAAAAAAATTCGCAAATTCGATCGCTGAAGTTTGTCTCGCGCCGTATCAATTTTCATGTTGGAATCAAAAAGATCCGAATTATGAAAAACTAAAAAATCTTGACGAGTCATCCACAATTTTCAAAACGTGTTTGAAAGTCGCAAAAAATTTAATTGAAGGAAGATGGCCCGATCTAACCGACGGATGCGATCACTATCATGAAAAATCGATTAAGCCGTATTGGGCTGGGCGACTGACTCCCAAACGAGTTTTCGGAAACCATTTGTTTTACAGCTTAAAAAATTTACTGAACGAAAAAGGAAAATAAAAATGAAGAAAAATTGCAATAACAAAACTGAAAATGAACAATCGCAAAAATCGATTGATCAGCAAGAAAAAATCGATCGCGAGAAAAGACGCCGCTTAATGATAATCGGAGCAAGTTGCGGATTGGTTTTATGCTTAACGACTCTGGTAGCTTTCAAAAAAGAGATGTCAGAGGAAATAGTCGGCATCATCTACATGATCACGGGAATTTTCGGAGCATGTTTGATGGAAGCCTACAATTTCGAATTTGGTTTTCTAAAGAAAAAATTTCGCAACAAAAATAAATCTAAGAGAGATTAAACGAAAAATCCAAAATCATGGAAAAAATGTCGCTTTTAACTTACAATGAATCGAGTAATTTAGAGACGAATATGGATTTCGAAAGTTTTCTTTGGGCGATTCCTTTTTTGGGAATAATTTTTTCCATGTCTTTCCTTCCGCTGCTTGCTCCGAATTTTTCTGAAAAGCACGGCGGAGCGATTCCTTTCGGATGGACTGTAGTTTATTTGGCATGCGTTGCATGGTTTTTCGGATTTCACGAATTAATATCAGCAACGCTTGTCCCATTGCTCAATGATTATGTCTCATTCATTATCCAAATCGCGACTTTATACGTAGTAGCGGGAGGAATTTTTGTTGATTTTCCAAATGGAAAAGGTCCTGTTTTCAATACCATGTTTTTGTTCTTCGGATCTTTGTTGGCGGGATGGATCGGAACAACGGGAGCGGCGATGCTTTTAATTCGCCCGTTTTTGAGAGCGAATGCGCAAAGAAAATACAAAGTTCACTTGATGGTTTTTTTCATTTTCTTGGTAGCCAATATCGGAGGCGCGGCAACTCCGTTAGGCGATCCTCCCCTGTTTATCGGATTTCTGAAAGGCGTCGATTTCTTCTGGTTCATTCAGCACTTATCCTCCGTGTTATTTGGAACGATTTTCGCTCTTTGCGGATTATTTTATATCGTCGATACAATTCTGTTTAAAAAAGAAACTGGGCGTTTCGCAGCGGGACGTGACAACATATCTTTTATAATCAAAGGAGCGAGAAATTTGTTTTTTCTCGTCATGGTTTTATTTACGGTGATTTTGTGTCAATTCGAAAGTTCGTTCGAAATAGCGGGACAAACATACAACTATTCTTCGATTTTGCGTAACGTAATTTTGGTATCGATCGCAGTATTGTCCCTCAAGACCACTTCTAAAAATATTCGAGAGAAAAACGGATTTACCTTCGCGCCAATTCGCGAAGTCGCGGAATTTTTCGTGGCGATTTTCATAACGGTTGCACCGATTCTTTCGATTTTATCCAAGGGAGAAAACGGATCACTGGCAATGATTTTCAACTGGATTGCACCGAACGGAGAATTCATTTTAAGCAAATGTTTCTGGGCGAGCGGACTTCTTTCCTCAATCCTGGACAATGCTCCGACCTTTTTGATTTTCTTCCATCTTACCTCAGGAAATGCCGCGGAATTGATGACAACCAAAGCAGCGATTTTGTCATCTTTTTCAATCTCCACGGTATTCATGGGAGCGCTAACCTACATCGGAAACGCGCCGAACTTGATGGTACGGTCAATTTCAGAACATCACGGAATCAAAGTGCCGTCCTTCCTCGGTTTCATGGGCTGGTCAATCGGAATTTTGGCCCCGATATTTCTGGTAATTTCATGGTTGCTGTAGAGAAGCTTTCTCCGAATAATTGTTTAAATTTAATGAAAAATCCCATCACAAAATTTTTGATTAAAAAAGGGATTCTCAACAACTGAAAATCCCTCCCAAAAACAGAAAAAAATGAAAAACCTTATCTGACTACTTCCTCGCGGATTTCTGCTCTTCGACCGATTCGAAATTTTTTACATTATCACGAGGAGGGCGTTTTGCTCCTTCCAGCAAATTCGATACAATATTTGCGGCATAGTCTACGTTCAATTTTATGATATCTGCGTCACTATTGAGTTTTTTCTTGCAGAGAATACCTATTTTCTCCAACTTCTCTTTGATAGGCTCAGCCAGTCTCATCCAATTTTTGTTTGAAACCAATGTCTTTAGAATATCATACAATCCATTGGTAATCGTATAGACATCTCTTTCTGTTCCCCCAAAATATGAAAATTTATCTTTTGAAGCAGCAATAAGCGCGGATTTTTCAATAATGCCGAGATCTTTGCTTTTTTCAAAATCGTATACGGCATTACGATAATCAAAACCGATTAACGCTCTCAAAATAGCCCCGATTAATCTAGTTGAAAATCTTCTTTCTTTTTCATTATCGGTGGTTACCTCTTCCAAACGGTGAACTAGCTCGTTATTTTCCTTTTGCAATTGCTCCACCATCTTGTTAAGCTCTTGATTCTCGGAAATTTGAGAATCGATATACTCGATAATCTGCTTATTCACATTCGGAAGCCGCTTCAATTTATCCAAGGTATCCGCATTTCGGAAGTTAGCTTCCAAATTTATAAGACTTGCAACCTGATTCTTTAGATCACTGTTTATAATGGCATTATTCACGACATTTTTCACATCATTCAGGTTCTTGATTTCCGCAACCTGCTCCTCTAACTTTTGGATTTGCGCCAGTGATTTCGGATCGATACCTGGAATATTTTTAATTTTATCGATAGAGTCCGCAGTTTTCACCATTTTTTCCAAAGTTTCATATTTATCTATGACTCCCTTAATACTTTGGTTAATGCGCGGTATGATGCGAATCTTTTCTAATACATCGGCATTTTCGACCGCCCTAATGAGATCCAAAGCTTTTTGAACTTCTTCCTTTCCTGAAAAATTTAATCCCAGCATATTTTTTACTCTTTCCAAAGTATCCGCTTTTTGGAGATTTGATTCGAGAGAAACCAAATAATCGATTCTTCTTTTGGCTTGATCTATGTCTTTTTTATTTCCTCTGATTGTTTCCGAATCCGTCTTTTCATTATTAATTGTCCTCAATAATTTCAAAACTTCAGATTGAAGCCGTATCACTTCACTCTGCACATACTTGTTCTCACAGATTGATTGAATATCAGCAAATTCGGGCAAATCTTTTTTATCAATCTTTTCTTTTCCGATAGAGACAACCTCCTGATTTTCCGCAAAAGCCCCGGATAAAAATATCACACTAAACAACATACTGAATACTTTTTTCATCTCTGACATCCATACTAACTTTATGGACATTATAGGAGGCACAAGTTGAAATTTAGTTAATAAAACGAAGATTACTTGATTTAATTTGTGTCTCATGATTAAATCGCGTGTTGATGTCTCATAATTGAGGTTGTTGAAAGCTATGGACAAATTTAAAATCGGACCGTTTCGAGCAACTGCTTTGGTATCTGGAAACATGATCGGGTCGGGAATTTTAGTGGCTCCCGCGCTGTTGGCTCCTTACGGGCAGATGTCCTTAATCGGCTGGATTTTAACTACTATCGGCGCTTTAGCTCTGGCTTTGGTTTTTTCAAAATTAGCAATTTGGATCCCGAATTCCGGCGGACCTTACACCTATGTTAAGCATGTCTTTGGAGATTTCGTCGGATTTCAAATGGCGTGGGGTTACTGGATCAGCTCTTGGTGCGGAAGTGTTTCACTTTTGCTCGGAACTTTACAATATATATGTGTTTTTGCTCCGGAATTTGTAGGCAACACGACTTACTCGGTGATTTTCGGTTTGAGCATGATCTGGCTTTTCACTTATTTCAACATTCGTGGACTGAAAGAAACGACTTTCGTCGGAATTATCGTGTTTTTGATCAAGGTAGTTCCTTTGGTATTGATTGCTTTTGTCGGAATTTTTTACGCAGATTTCTCGAGAGTCTTCACTTTCGATAAATGCGATTGGTCATCGCTGGGAAGCATGGCTCCTGTGCTACTTTGGGCGTTTATCGGGTTGGAGTCGGCAACTATTCCGTCAGAAGAAGTAGAAAATCCACAGAAAACCATTCCATTAGCAACAATTGCCGGAGTGCTGATCACAGCGGCAGTTTATATTTTGGGAGCAATTGTTATTACGGGAGTTTTACCGCAAGCCGAGCTGATAAAATCAGCGGCGCCGTATGTTGATTCGGCAAACAAAATTTTCGGAAATCCGGGATATTTGTTCATGATAATCACGGGAATTATTGGGCTGGTGGGATCTCTGAACGGATGGATTCTGATTCAGGGACAAGTTCCGTACGCCGCCGCGAAAGAAGGATTGTTTCCTTCGATATTTTTGAAAACAAATAAAAACGGAGTACCGCAGGGCGTGGTAATCGGCAGCGTTTTGATGTCAATCATGTTCATTCTGACTTGTCAGGAATCACTGGTAAAAAATCTGCGTTTGTTCATTGATGTTGCGGTGTTAGCGATGTTGCTGCCGTATTTTTATTCGGTCATTGCTTACGGATATCTGGCGGTAATGAAGAAAAACGAATTATCGAGTACGGAAAAGTTTTTCATGCCGATAATCGGGTTAGTCGCGTTTTTGTACAGCTTTGCTTTGATAGTCGGAGCAGGAAAAGAACTTATCTATCTTTGCTTCCTTATCTTCTTGGCGAGTGTCCCCTTCTATTGCTTTATTAAGAAGAGATAGTTTATATTGGGGGCAGTTTAGGAGAATTATTATGGAATTAAAAATTTATCCCGATCCGGTTTTGGCAAAAAAATGCGCCGATGTTGAGATGGGAGATGTAAGTGTTATTCCTATTCTCGAGGAGATGAGCAGAAAACTTTATGAATGGAACGGAGCAGGATTGGCCGCGCCGCAAGTTGGAGTTCTGAAAAAATTAGTCGTGATAGATATTCGCGAAGAGCCTACGACACTGTACAAAATGATTAATCCGAAAATCGTGTGGGCCTCCGAGGAAATGATTGATTCGAAAGAAGGGTGTTTATCTCTTCCCGGACTCAGGGATACGGTAAGTCGGCATGAAAAGGTTCGGGTTGAATATTTCGACGAAAATTTCGAAAAGCAGACGATAGAAGGCGAAGAGTTTTTGGCGTGCTGTTTGCAGCACGAAATAGACCATCTCAGTGGAAAATTGTACATTGATCATCTGAGTCGTTTGAAAAAAAGCAGATTCCTTTCTAAATTCAGAAAATTACAAAAGGAAGCAGAAGAAGATACTGAGGAAGATGAAGAATAGTCGTTTAGTTTTTATGGGATCGACGGAATTTTCGTTGGCGTCGCTGAAAAAATTATATGATGACGGATTTAACATCGTCGCGGTTTATACTCGGGAACCAAAACCTGTAGGGCGGCACTATAAATTGACAAAAACTATTGTTCACGAATTTGCGGAATCGAAAAATATTCCCGTGTTTACTCCGAAGACTTTTCGAGATGAAGAACAAGTGCAGATTTTTGCGGATTTAAAGGCAGATGTCGCAGTGGTGTCGGCCTACGGATTGATAATTCCGCAGACACTTTTGGATATGGCTCCTTTCATCAACATTCATGGATCGTTACTTCCAAGATGGCGCGGTGCGGCTCCAATTCAGAGAGCAATTCTTGCCGGAGATAAGGAAACCGGAATTTCAATTATGAAAATGGATGACGGATTGGACACGGGCGACGTGATTTCCATGAAATCGGTAAAAATCGATTCGGAGATGAATCACGGACAGCTTTCGGAAATTTTAGCGCAGCTCGGCGCGGAAATGATCAAAGAAACTCTGCTAAATTTGGAGGATTCTTTGAAAAAAGCGACCAAGCAACTTGAAAATGGAGCTTGCTATGCCCACAAAATCGATAAAAAGGAGGCACGATTTGATTTGTCCGACAATGCAGTTGAAATCGTAAGAAAAGTAAAAGCGTTTGCGCCAATTCCGGGGGCCTGGACAGAATTGAACGGAAAGCGTCTGAAAGTTTTAGATGCTTCGTTAGTAAAAGATGAAGAAGATTGCGAAGATAATTTGGTTTTCGAATCTTCGGACGGAAAATGGATTGCAAAGGTTGTTCAGCCGGAAGGTAAAAAGCCGATGTCGGGCCGCGATTTTCGCAGAGGGTATTTGAGAAAATAAATGCATTTACTGGATTCGATCATTTTAGGAGCTGTTCAGGGAATTACGGAATTCCTCCCTGTAAGTTCGACGGCTCACACGGCATTATACCAAAAAATATTTTCGCTGCATTCTTTTGGAAGAGATTTCGATATTTTGCTGAATCTCGGAACGTTACTTGCTTTGGTTGTGTATTTTTATCGAGATTTTTGGAAGATCTTCATCGGAGGTTTGAATTTTGTATGCAACAAAAAATCGAAAAATCGCGATTTCTTTCTGATAATTTTGCTGGCCAATCTTCCTCTAGTTGTTTTTCTAGGAATTTTAGAATTTTTGGAGGTCAAAGTTACATCAGCCAAATTGGCAGCTGCAAATCTGATAGGATTCGGGATAATATTGTACCTGTGTGACAGAAATCCTACGAACAAAAAGGAATTTTCTTTAAAAGATGGAATGAAAGTCGGAATTGCGCAAATGCTGGCATTTTTTCCGGGAGTCAGTCGGCTCGGAATCTGTTTATCGATGTGCCGCTATTTAGGATACGATCGTCGCAAAAGTTTTAAATTTTCGATGATTCTCTCAATTTTCCCGATCGCAGGTGTCTGTCTTTTGAAATTGATAAAAACATTTACAAAAAACTCTTTCGGATTTTCATGTGTCGAGGCAATGTCGGGCGTTGTTTCCGCATTTATTTTCGGAATGATTTCTGTTTTTGCCGTGAGCAAGTTTTTAAAGAGACATTCTTTCACTTTAATCGTCATTTATCGAATAATTTTTGGAATTTCCGTTTTGTTTTTATAAATTTCTTCAAAAATTAACGGAAAAGAAAGTTTTATATGCTTAACTACTAACAGATTAGTAGGATGATTAGTATGTATATAGATGTTATAGTCCCAAGTTTCGATGAAAGCGGGGAAAATGTTTTAATTTCAACGTGGTACAAAAAGGTCGGCGATAAGATTTCCAACGGTGAAGTCATTGCGGATGCTGAAACTTCAACGATAGCGTGTGGTATAACATCAGGATACGACTGCTTTCTTTCCAAAATAATCGCAAAAGAAGGAGACACCGTCCCACAAGGTTCCAAAATAGCGGTTATAGAGGTAAATGTCGAACGACCGAGCAGCGAAACAGAAAAGGAAGATCTCCGTGAAACAGTGGGAGAAAAGCTAAAAAATATCAAAGTTTCATTGGATACCGAAAAGAAAGCTGAAGAAATCCAAGAAGAGAAATCTACTGAAATTTCTACGCAAGATGAAACGCGTCAAAAAGAAGCCGCGGCAGCCTCTCGCGCCGAAAGGCGGCAAGCTTTGAGCGATATGGTAAACGGAAAGATAAGCGCAGAAGAAATCGAAAAAAGACTCACTTACCACGAGGCGTCGCAAAATATTGAAAAAACCGTTCAGGAAAAAATCCAAAAAGAAGAAGGGCAAGATGATTATACACTATCGGTCTCTTCCGATAATGTTTCCGATGATTTAGTTGCTAAAAACATTGGAGATGCCATCGACGACGAAAATGATTTCACAGATAAAGATTCAACTTCCGAGGAAGTCTTCGAAAAAGAAGATTTAACCCCGGAACAGGAAAAAATTATTGAGGAAGAAAAAAAGGAAGTAATTGAAACTTTCTCAGAACAAGCGGAAAAGAAATTCAAAAGCATTCTCAAAGACGCCGAATCGAAGGTACAGCAAGAAGCGGACAAACTTCGCGAGAAAATTATTGAAGATGCCAAAGTTTCAGCATTGGCCGAAAGTGAGGTAATGAAGGCCAAAATTCTCAAAGAATATGAAGATCGAGCCACGAAAGATGCCGGGGAAATGCACAAAAAAATCGTTCAGGGATCTATTTCCGAGGCGCAAAACACGCGAACAAAACTGATCGAAGAAGCCAAAGCTGATGCAATCAAGGAAGCTGAGGAGATTAAGGCAAAAATCAAAGAAGAAGCCCAGAAAGAAGCTGAGGAAGAAGCGGCATCCATAGTGCAAAATTCTGTAATGAATGCCGAAAAGCAAGCGAAAGAAGAGGCTGACAAAATTTCTAAGGAAATCATCGAGGAAGCGATCGATAAATCCAAGGCGGAGGCCAACGAAATCAAGAAAGATATTATAAGATCTGCCGGAAGACACGCGAAAAAGGAATCCGAACAGCTGATAAAAGAAGAGCTGAATCAGGCCCGTAAAAAATCGCAGTTGAAGGCAGAAGAAATCATTTCTTCCGCAATCGTTGAAAGCAAAATATGCGCTGACGAGATAAAGAAAGAAGTTATCGACAAGGCCAAAGCCGGCGTCAAAGAAGTTATGGACAATATGATGCAATCGATTGTTGCCGGCAGCCAACAAGAAGTTGATCAATCGAAGGATCTTAAGGACAAAATCACCGAAAGCATAAAGGAAAGTATCGATGAAGTCGTGAATACCAAAAAACAAATCATGGACGAGATAAACCAGAATCGCGAAAACACCATGAAAGAAATGAATGAAAACAAAGATCTGATGATCGGAGGCATAAGGGACAGCATTTACCAGGCGACCAAGTTGTCGGAAAAAATTAAGGACCAGCTGGACGAAGCCTCTAAGGTCAAAAAAACGCTATCGGAAAATATTGATCAAAATCTAAATCTTAAAAACAGGATTCTTGATGAAATAAAGCAACATTACAACAAAATATGCGACGATATTTCAAACCATATGCGCAAGACCATAGATGAAGTGAAAAACGAGATTTTAGTCAACGCCGATCGAAAAATTCAGGAGGTGCAAAACTCCTGTCAGGTCGATGGTATTACCAGAGAAATTACCGAGGAAAAAACCTGTTCCGAGCAGAATGAAATAGAGAAAGAGAATGAGCCGGAATTACAGTTGGATCTCCAAACTACAAATACAGATGAAGAGTCTTCAGAAAAAAAAACAGATGAAAAAGAAGACGAATTTGTGAAAAAATTGCTGAATATCAAGGAAGATGACGGTGGCGCTCCGGGAATGTATGCGGATAACTGGAACAAACCGAAAATCTTATATTCTCCAGATGATAAAAGAGAAAACATAGATTTTCTCAAACAAAGAATTTCCGAGAAATTGAAGGATGCTTATGATTCTTCAGTAATCGCAACTATATCCAATGAGGTGGATATGTCTGCGATTATATCTCTGGAAAAGGCCTTCGGTGAGGCATTTTCGAAAAAATATAATACTCGTCTCGGGTTTACTCCTTTCTTTATAATGGCTGCAGTGGAAGCACTGAAGCAGTATAAAGTATTTAACGCCCATGTTCATGAGGATGAGATTATATATAAAAATCATTTCGATATTTCCGTAATCACTTGCGGGAATGATGGCATTTCCGCTCCGGTAATCCGTGATGCGGACAAACTAAACTTTGCAGAAATCGAAAAGAAAATGATTACTTTGTCTCGCCGGGCCGTTGAAGGAACTTTATCCCTAGAAGAGGTTTCGAACGGAACTTTCACCGTAGTAAATGCAGGAATGTACGGATCTCTCATGGGAACGGATATTCTGACACCTCCGCAAGTCGCAACATTGAGTGTTCACAAAATGCACAACAGACCTGTCGCAACAGATGAGGGCGTCGAAATAAAACCAATGTTGTACGTCTCGCTGTCGTATGACCATCGAATTGCTGATACCAAGTTAGCGGCCGAATTTTTGAGTAAAATCAAAAATTGTGTGGAAAATCCCGGTTGGCAGCTGTTGGGATTGTGAGATTGATCACCTCAAATACCTAAAAACTACCATAGAAGGCATTGATCTCATATATCAGCAGCTCGGGAACCGATCTCTTTGGTTCCCGTGTTTTTTACACAAAGATGCGGAAATTGCCGAGAATGAGAGAAAATGCTGAAGATTTTTCTTTAGATAGATGAATTGAAACAAACCATAGAAATCAATCGGCAAACAATAATTGGAACTGTTAGACTGTTAAAATACATAAAGAAGTAATCCAAATCATAAAGAACCCATCAAAGACACAATTTCAGTCAAAATTTCGGCTCTAGCGATAATTACAAATTCTCAGAAACCAAGTGATAGCAAACCGAGTTTCGAGAAATTAAGCAGGTGATACACCTAAAAAAGAGCTTATCCAAAACCAAACACCCCCTTCTTAATGGGAAGGGGGCAAAATGGAGTAAGATATAATGAAGAAAAAACTGAACTGATTTTATTAAGCTTGGCAGT
>CACXWU010000009.1 GCA_902771535.1 uncultured Pseudomonadota bacterium
GTAATGCCAAAATCAATGGAGCATTTCCATTTTTATCTGCTTGATTGACGTCTGCTCCGTGTTCCACCAGACATTTTACAATATCAAGATGTTCTTCGCGTAATGCCAAAATCAATGGAGCATTTCCATTTTTATCTGCTTGATTGACGTCTGCTCCGTGTTCCACCAGACATTTTACAATATCAAGATGTTCTTTGCGTAATGCCAAAATCAATGGAGTATCTTGATAAATGTCGCTGCGATTAACTAATTCAACAACATCCGGAAAAATGCGAGATAATTGAGTATTAGACATACTCTGTTTGTTTTTATAAATCAATAAAAAGTCACGAGTTGTAGACGTTGTTACATTCTTATACCTACTAATTATTCCATTAACATTTTCCAAATTACCTTCGCTCACTTCTTCCATTAATTTAGAAAAATCTTGTTGCATATTTTCCTCGCGGTTGTTAAAAGCTGCCATAGCTTTTTGGGTTTTTTTTGAGTTTGGTTCCCCTTTTGGAAGTCCTTCTTGAGTTTCACCCGCACGAGAATGCATTCCAAAAGCACTCGCCGAGCACAACATTAAAATTCCCGATAAACAAAAAATTTTCCATTTAGGGGTTATATTATCCATAATTGTATATCCTTTCTAGATCGCTCTTGTTTATGGTATATCAAAAAACAGTTAATTATTGGTAAATTTTTATACTATCTGAAAAATTTTTGAAAAATCAAACCTCTTCGCATGTCCACTCACAACTCGTGCAGGAATTTTATCATTTTCTATAAGAAACAAGGGTAAGCTTGTCATTTATAACCGTGGTTTTTCCATCCGAACGATAGCCCATTTTTTCGTACAGATGCCGGTTAATTTCTTCGGTTGAAATTGTCTCCAATTCCCAATTTTTTGCTCCGAAAATCTCTTCGAGTTTGGACATTACTGCCTGAGCGATTCCTTTGTTACGATACTGTGGTAAAACAAATAAAGGAGATATTCTTTTGAGATTGTTTTTTACGATAACTCTGACGCCACCGACAAAATCATTTTCGAATTTTATTAAATAAAAATGTGAATCGGGTCGTCTGAGTTTCTGAACGATTTTTTCAACGGATTCGTTGATTGGATTAGTTTCATCATCTCTGTATTTCAGATAAATCTCGTGAAAAGATTCCACCTGCAATTGATGGATAAACTCCGCATCTTTTTCTGTCGCTTTGACCAGATCAATTTCCACGAAAACCTCCACGTGAAGCGTTTTACACGAATTTACTCAAATATTCAACAATATCTTCGTACCCTTCTTTTTTCGCTGCGGATAACGGCGTATCTCCGTTTATGTTTTCTCTATTTATATCGGCGCCATGCTCGACCAAATACTCAACAATATCTTCACGACCATTTTGCGCCGCTTCTAACAGAGGAGTAGTCCCATCGCTTGCTGATCTATCAACTTCGGCGCCGTGTTCCACTAGATACGAGACAATATCAACATAACCGTCTCGCGCCGCTATGTATAGAGCAGTGTGTCCGTCATTGTTTGGCTTATCAATGTCGGCACCATGTTCGATCAAATATTCTATGAAACCTGCATCTCCTTCCTCCGTCGACAATAGAAGAGGTGTAGTTCCATTACTCATCGTTTTATTTGCATCCTCAGCATTTCGGATGTTAAATATCATAAATTCTAGGCAAATATTTTTTCTCCTAAAAAAATTATCGCCAAATACTTCCCATCTTTCATACCAAGTATTCTTAATATTTTTGATTACTGAATTAAACCATTTCATCTGTACTTTCTTTTCCAAAAGATATCGGTCTTTGTTCTTTGGAGAATCTTCAGCTTCCAAAAACTTCCCTAATAGCCCTCTCACAACTCGTGCCAAAATTCCGCATTAAGCGAGAGAGTTTACTTATGTGTATACCATCCACTATTAACAGCGCTTATTTCCAAGTTCTTATTGATTTTTTTTAAGTATTCCACAAATTGGGACCATTCAACTTTTTGATATACATCAATTCCCAATTTCTTCAGATTTTTTAATTTTTCCAGAGACTTTGGCCACTCTTTTAAAGGAATGTTATCCGATATAGATAGGCTTTCCAGATTTCTTAACTGCTCTATATTTTCAGAAATCGAAACTAGCTGATTGCGAGATAACCATAAATTTTTCAGATTCGATAACTCGAAGACACAATAGGGAATTGTAGCTAGCTTATTTCCTCTTTCTCCTCCTGAAAGATTTAATGTGTGCAGTTTTTTAAGATTTCTCAGACTGTCGGGAAGTGATTCCAACTCAAGGCTCTCTAAATATAGACTTTCCAAATTTTTCAATTTTCCAATCGATTCAGGAAGAGATTTCAATCTAGTATATCCGAGTGACAACACCTTTAGATTTTCTAAATTAAAAACATTTTCGTGAATTGAAGTTATCGGATTGCCCCATGCTGCTAAAACTTTCAGATTTTTTAGGTTCCCTATAAAGCCAGGAATCGTTGTTAACTGATTCCCGCAGACACACAACTTCTCTAACTTTTGCATATTACCCATGCTTTCAGGAAGAGCTTTGATATGCATATTCTCCCCAATATCTAAATAGACGAGATTGCTCAAATTTCCAATAGATTTCGGCAATGCTTTCAATAAATTGCCCTGCAAATTTAACACTGTTAATTGAGTTAAATTTCCGATAGTTTCCGGGAGTGATGATATGGGACTCCACTGAAGATCTAGTATCTTTAATTTGGTTAAATTTTCGATGGTTTTTGGAACTGATGCTAATTTATTCCATTCGATAGTCAGCTCCTCTAACTGTGACAGATCTCCAATAAAATCAGGTAACACGGAAATTTCGTTATGTTCTAATCTTAGTTTTTTCAGCTTCTTTAACTCTCTGATATTTTTGGGAAAATCTCCTAATTTACACTCAATTATTTGTAACTCTTCTAAGTTTTTGGCTTTTGATAACAAAATTGTCACTTGATTCAGCAAATTTTGCTTATCTCTGATATTTCCCTTTATTTTTAGTTTTTTTAGATGAGAAAAATCTCCATCTTCTAATTTTAAATTATTTAGAAGATCCGAGGTTATGATTAATTTTGTTGAATAATCAAATTGTTTTTGCATTTTTCTGCGAATTATTTCGTCATAATCGATTTTTTGAAAGGCATCCGCTCCTTCATAAAAGATCGCTGCAAAAACCAATCCCACTAAGACTTTTTTCATGTCAGGTCCTTTCTTCATTTATATCTCGCAAGCGATTGTATTCTTCTTTTTGCTTTTGTCAAGAATTTTGTTATTGAAAATTGGGCAAAATAGGCAGAAACCTCTAGGCCCCTGCCGTCGTATAGCCTCTCACAACTCGTGCCAGAATTCCTTTACTTTTGCGAAAAAGCCTTCGGATTTCGGGTGAGCTTTGTGGTCTTTGTCGAATTCACGCAGCAATTCTTTCTGGTGATCTGTCAAATTGACAGGCGTTTCGACATTAACGTGGACGAACATGTCTCCGCGCAGCGAACTTCTCACCACCGTCATTCCTTTTCCGCGCAGTTTGAGAATCTGCCCCGACTGAGTTCCTGCCGGCACCTTTACCACGGCTTTTTTTCCATCTATTGTCGGAACTTCAACTTCTCCGCCCAATGCTGCCGTGATTATCGAAACAGGAACTTCGCAGTGAATCGAACTGCCCTCTCGCGTAAACAATTTGTGCGGTTTGACCGTGACAAATATGTAGAGATCTCCTGCGCGACCGCCTCTGATTCCTGCTTCACCTTCTCCCGAAAGTCTGATTCTCGCGCCGTTTTCAATACCTGCCGGAATCGAAACTTTAATGTTTCTCGTTTTACTGACTCGTCCTGCGCCGCGACACTTTTTGCAGGAATTTTCGATGATGTGCCCCGTTCCGTTACACGCCGAACAGGTTCTTTCTACCGAGAAAAATCCCTGTGCGAACCTCATGCGGCCTGTTCCTCGACATGACGGACAGGTTTTCGGCTTGACTCCGCCTTCGGATCCAGTGCCCTTACATTCTTCGCATTTTACGTTGGTGCGCATGTTTAATTCGATGTCTTTTCCGCGGAAGGCCTCTTCCAGAGTGATTGTCGCGTCGTAGCGCAAATCGTTTCCGCGCATCTCGGCTCTGCCTGCGCGAGCTCCGCCGCCCATCGCGCCACCGAAGAAATCTTCGAAAATATCTGAAAATCCCGATGCGTCGCCGCTGAAATCAAACCCGAATCCGCTGCCCGAAAATCCTCCGAATCCACCGCCTGCGCCAGGATTGAATCCTCCTCCGCTGGCCGCATTTTTGTAAGCGTCATGTCCGTAGCGATCATAAGCCGCTTTTTTCTGCGGGTCTTTCAGAGTTTCGTAGGCTTCGTTCACTTCTTTAAACTTTTCTTCGGCTTTTTTATCTCCCTTGTTGCGATCGGGATGATATTTCATCGCCAATTTTCGATAGGCTTTTTTGATTTCACTTTCAGATGCGTTTTTGGATAATCCCAAAGTTTGATAGTAGTCCATGACAATTCCCTTCGAAAGAAAAAAGGCGCATGCACAAACACACGCCTTTCAGAAAATAGGAGATTATTTACCTTCCTCTTCTTTTACCTCGTAGTCGGCATCGACAACGTTGTCATCTTTCTGAGATTCCGCATTTGCCTGAGCTCCTGCCGCATCTGCTCCAGGTTGCTGCGCCTGCTGAGTTGCCTTGTAAATCAACTCGCCGGCTTTCATCATAACCTGCATTAACTTGTCGGACGCCTGCTTGATCTCTTCGGTGTTTTCGCTCTCCAAAACCTTCTGAACATTTTCGGTTTCCGTTTTGATCTCGTTTTTCAACTCTTCGGAAATCTTGTCACCGTTCTCGGACAGCATTTTGTTAGCTCCGTTGATCATTTCCTGAGCAGCGTTGCGCTGTTGGATTAAATCACGACGCTTCTTGTCTTCATCAGCATGAGCTTCCGCATCTTTTACCATTTGATTGATTTCATCATCGCTCAATCCGCCAGATGCTTTGATGCTAATGGACTGCTCCTTGTTCGTCGCTTTATCTTTCGCCGAAACATGAACGATTCCGTTGGCATCTATATCAAATGTAACTTCGATCTGCGGTACTCCGCGCGGTGCCGGAGGTATATCTTGCAAATCGAACTGTCCGAGAAGCTTGTTGTTTGCTGCGATCTCTCTTTCTCCCTGGAAAACTCGGATCGTAACACCACTTTGATTATCCTGCGCTGTCGAAAAAATCTGACTCTTTTTCGTCGGAATGGTCGTGTTTCTGTCGATCAATCGAGTAAACACACCACCGAGAGTTTCAATTCCGAGAGACAACGGGGTAACATCGAGCAACAAAACGTCTTTCACGTCGCCCTTTAACACTCCGCCCTGAATTGCCGCTCCGACAGCCACGACTTCGTCCGGGTTAACTCCCTTGTGCGGCTCTTTTCCGAAGAATTCTTTCACGCATTCGACAACTTTCGGCATACGAGTCATACCACCAACTAAAACGACCTCATTGATATCCTTCGCCGACACTCCAGCATCCTGCAACGCTTTGCGACACGGCTCGAGAGTCTTCTTGATGATGTCGTCTACCAAAGATTCCAACTTCGCTCTCGTTAATTTTACGGTCAAGTGCTTTGGACCTGTCGCATCCGCCGTGATGAACGGAAGGTTGATGTCTGTCTCCATCGCGCTGGAAAGTTCGATCTTCGCCTTTTCCGCGGCCTCTTTCAATCTCTGAAGAGCCATGCTGTCGTTTCTCAAATCGATGTTGTTGTCGCGCTTGAACTCCTCCGCCAAGAAATCAATGATTCTCTTATCAAAGTCCTCACCACCGAGGAAGGTATCTCCGTTCGTCGCTTTAACCTCGAATACTCCGTCGCCGATTTCAAGAATGGACACATCGAAAGTTCCACCTCCGAGGTCGTAAACCGCAATCATTCCCGAGCTCTTCTTGTCCAAACCGTAAGCCAAAGCTGCTGCCGTCGGCTCGTTGATGATTCTCAAGACGTCCAAACCTGCGATCTTTCCGGCATCTCTGGTCGCCTGCCTCTGAGCATCGTTGAAATAAGCCGGAACGGTAATAACGGCTTCCGTAACTTTTTCTCCCAAGAAATTCTCTGCGGCTTCCTTCATTTTCTGAAGAGTGAACGCGCTGATCTGGCTTGGACTGTATTTCTTTCCGCGAGAAGAAACCCAAGCATCTCCGTTATCCGCCGACACAATTTCGTAGGCAGGATGATATTTCTTCAAATATTCGTCGCTCGCTCTTCTTCCGATTAATCTTTTAATTGCATAAAATGTGTTTTTAAAGTTAGTAACAGCCTGACGCTTTGCAGCCTGCCCGACTAATTTTTCTCCGCTGTCGGTAAAAGCCACTACAGACGGCGTAGTCCTGACTCCTTCCGTGTTCTCAATAACACGCGGATTCGCGCCATCCATAATCGCGACACATGAGTTGGTTGTTCCTAAATCAATACCAATAACTTTAGACATAATAATCCCCTTTCATAAGGCAAATTGTAAACCGTGAAACCCAAAAGGCGTTCCACTCACCAAACGGACCGAACCCTACCATAGGCATCCGACTCCGGCACGCGACATCATCGCCACGCACGTTATCATCTATAACTCTTTTCATCCAAAATGTCAAGAATTTTCGAAGGAAATTTTGAGAATAATGGATGGAACGGACAGAAAAAGCGCCCGCGGAGGGCGCTGGGATTTCGGAAGTGAAAAGTTACGAGACTTCTATTTAATTTCTTGAGCGATTTGTGTTCCCGAAAAGTTAGGGTGCTCAACCGCTCCCTTTTTCATTAAAAATTTCACAATTTTGTCTCTTTTATTCTCAGAAAATTTCGAAATATTTTCCTTTAAAAAAGATAATGGGCTGACCCCTTCGCTGTCCATCTTATTTACATCCGCTCCGAGATTTATTAAACGTAGTATCATGGCTATATTACCATTTTGTATCGCATGGTGCAGTGGGGTTTTCCCATCTAGTTCTTGATTAACGTCCGCCCCAAAATTTTTCAACGTACGAACCATATTTTCATTACCATTTTGTACGGCTATCCACAGCGGAGTAATTCCACTATTCAACGGGGTATTGATATCAATACCGTGGTTTTCTATTAAATGCTTTAAAACATCTTCGTGTCCTTCTTTTATTATGGTCAATAACAAAGCATCATTACTGCTTTCTTTATTGATGCCTGCACTATGCTTTACCAATAATTCTACAATGTTCGTATGTTCCCTTTTCTTTGCTATCGACAACGGAGTATATCCGTCCTTTGATTTTTTGTTAACATCGGCGCCGTGCTCTAGCAACAATTTTACAATATTCTCGTGTCCATTTTGTGCTGCCAGCCATAATGCAGTAATTTCGTCATTTCTTCTTGCTTTATCGATTTCAGCACCGTGTTCTATCAAATATTTTACGATGTTTTCATTTCCAGATACAGAGGCTTCCATTAGTGGAGTATTTCCATAATTATCTGCCCTGTTAATGTCCGCACCGTGCTTTACCAATAATTTTACAATACTTCCATTGCTTTGTCTTATCGCTATATGCAGAGGAAATTCGGCCCTCGATTCTTTATTAACATCTGCGCCATGTTCTAACAAAAACTGCGTCAACGAGGCGTTTTGAGTATTTATTGCCATGGATAGGGGTGTTTCTTCTCTATCATTTTTTACATTAACGTCGGCACATTTCTCGACTAAAAGTCGGATCAAACTTTCGTTTCCATACACAAATGCCAGGAGCAATGGAGTATCACCCTCCATATTTACATTAACATCTTCCCCGTGCTCTATCAGATAACGGCACACCTTTTCGTCACATCCATTTACTATGGCCCACATCAAAGATGTCGAACCATCTTCTGCATTTTTGACCTTAGCCCCCTTCTCAACTAAATAATTTATCAATGGTTGATCTCCATTTTTGAGTGCCAAAAAGAGGGGGGTATATCCATCTACTTCTATATTAATGTCGGCACCGTGCCCCACCAACCATTTCACAAATGATTCATCCTGTTGCAAAGTCGCATAGAACAACAGATACATTCCTCTTACTTTTTCATTAACATTGGCTCCATGTTCTATCAAATATTTTGCTAACTCTTTGTTTTTACGCCTGAAAGCGTAATACAAAGGGCTTTTTCCATCAGCGTCTTTCGCATTGACATCAGCACCTTTTTCAATCAGATATTTCGCGAACTTTTCATGTTCGAACATAAATGCCCGATGTAAAGGACTTTCTTTATCAACATTTTTTGCATTAATATCAGCTCCGTGTTCTACCAGATATTCTACTAAAGTTTCATTTCGTACAAAATGCAAAAGACTATTTCCTGCATCATCTTTCGCATTAACATCCGCACCATGATCTACTAAATATTTCGCTAAAGCTTCGTTTCCGAACGTCGCAGCTATGTACAAAGGAGTGGTTCCTTTTCGAGCCGTATACATTGAACCCATCAATTCTGAGTTATATGAAATAGTTCCCTGTTCTGTTGAGTATAAAATTCCCTTCTTTGACGTTACAAAGAATGAATCTTTTGTTGCAGCATTGACGTTAGCACCATGCTCTACCAGAAAACTAACAATCCCTAAATTATTTCGGAAAGCAGCTACGAATACAGGAGTAACTCCTCTTTCATCGGAAAAATTAACTAATTCGGCTACATCAGAATTCTGAAAAATACGCTTGTGATGCTGTGCAAATTGCTCATGCGGCATTTCTTTATTTCGTTTTTGATTGTTTTTGTGTGCCAATACGAGATCGATAACCGCAGACTTATCAATGTGACGATTAATTATTTTCTTTACTTCCTTAATCCTAACTTCCTCAGGCTCGTTGGCTTTCAAGGCGTCCATTAATCGGATATTATCTGTCTTTTCTGGTTCCGCATAATCTTCTATTTTCAATTTTGTTTCAGTATTTTCAATCTCTTCGACCTCTCTTCTGATGTCGTTCATATTAAACACCGAACCGCAATTGTCTGACTGCCGACTGCCACTATTTGGCATCATCCCAAACACAGTCGCTGATGCGAACATCATATTCGCGATAATTAAGGCTTTTTTCATTGTATATTTTCCTTTCATTTTAATACACAGACATACCCACGCCGCGCGAGCACGTCAGCCCCAACCGATGCCGGCAGACACCCGCCAACACCATTCACTAACCCAATAAGGTTAAGAATTTCTTCAATTTTTCTATACAAAAACACCAAGACTATCTAAACGGAACATTCTATATCATATGACAAATCTTTTTGCAATAAAATTTTTTCGTCATCGTTCTTAATTTGAGATATCGTTGCAAAGATACTAAAATGGACGCATCTCGATTTGGAGAGAAGCTATAGCAAGTGGATAAGCATAACTAAACAGAGCTTTTTCGTTCTGGAAAGGTATCAATTGCGGTGCTGAGAAACTCGATACCCGCCATGATAGCTATGCTGATGGTGCTGATCTACAATGTTGCGGACACTTTTTTCATTGGCCAAACTCACAACGACTTGCAAGTTGCGGCAGTTTCGATGTGCACGCCTGTTTTCCTGATTTTTTTAGCTGTTGGTACCATTTTCGGCGTAGACGGTGTTTCCGTCATTTCCCTTGTACACATACCGAATAAATCTTCAATATGCTCTAAATATTTATACAATGTCGCATTGAAGATTCCAAGACAGTCGGAGATTTTCTATTTTTAAATAAAATTTAAGGCTATTCTCTCGCTCTTGCCTTTTCCAATATTTGGGCGATTTTTTTCAGACCTTTTTTCTTTGCTAAATTCAAAAAAGTATCGTACAAATTGCTGAAAAAAATCTCGTCCGAATTGTATTCTACCAAACATTTTACAATTTTTTTGTTTGATTTTTCTATTGCGCTGAGCAGTGGAGTAAACCCAAATTTGTTAAATTGATTGATATTCGCACCATGCTCCACCAAATATCTTATCAATGCATAATTGCCGCAGGATACTGCCGTCATGAGAGCTGTGTTTCCGTAATTATTCGGCGTATTGATAAAAATTTTCACCCTTTCATCAATACATTTTTGTATCTGATCATCGCTTAATCCCTGATAATTTTTATACACACACAAAAAATTCAAAATATCAGACTGTTCATAATGAACATTATTTATCAATCGTTTAATCAGATCGATATTTTTATATTTCGCTGCGATAATCACAGATGTATTTCCGCCGAAATCCACAGCGTTAACATTAACCTCAGGAATTTTTATCAGAAATTCCAATAGTCGATTTTTGTGAGTTCTCACCGCATACAGGAACGGGGTGTCTCCGTTGGTGTTTCGCGAATTGATATCCACGTCGGAATTTATGAATTTTTGCAATTTTTTGGCATTAAAACTCTTTTTGGTCAGTACCTTCCAAAATTCTTTTTGTTGTTCGGATTGCTGTAAACTTTCTACATAAACTGGAGTATTCGATCGCGGCTTGTTTTTTTCGGATATCATTCCAAACATTGAAACTGATATTGCACCTGACAATAGTATCGCTGTTTCCATTTTCGATCCCTTTTCACATCTCCTTGGCCAGCACCTTCCATAAATTTACGCCTCGTCGAAGTCTGCCGATGCCTTTTTTAGAAAGACCATATTTTTTTCCGATCTCTTCACGTGTTGAAGTCATAACAAATAAAAATTTTTCGAATTTTTCGTTAATACCATCGTTTGAAGAGGATTTTATCGAAGACAAAACTTCTTTCGTCGGCATAGTTTTAGTATTTATCGTTGTTTTAAATAATTTTTTTTGATCGTCAGTCAGTTGTTCCCAAAGATTTACATACCTCTTCAGATCGGCAGCATGAGTAAACTTGTATCCGTATTTATTACTGATATCTTGCAATGATTTGTTTCTCAGATCAAAAATAATTTCATTATAATCTATTTGCTTATCTTTCATCCCTCGCTTGATCTTGATTGTATTTCTTCCAACAATAATTTTTTTTACTTCTCTTATATAGACATTGTACTTGATACTGATTCCTTCTAAACTCAACAAACCTTGGTCGTAATCATTTACTAAATTTTCTTTTGTTGTTTCTGAAACCTGGTTTGCTCTTAAGTATTTTGACAATCTTACTTTTATACGGGACAGATCTTTTTCGGATTTGCGTGCCTCATCGAGTATAAAATTCAGGTTACTCTCTTTTATTCCATACTTTTCCGCCAATCCTTTTTTTGTAAATAATCCTTTCCTGTAGGTATTTAGGAGATCTTCTTTTTCTCTCTGCGAAATTTCAATTGGTTCTTTGTCCAGTGAGTCCTTCAATGTCTGGCGCACAAATTTTTTTTGATCATCATTATCTTTACTTCTGCTCCTCTGGTTAAGATTTTTCACATAATTTCGCTTGGCTTCTTTGGATTTTTTGATAATATCCTTATGAATTGAAGCTATTCCCAATTCTTGACTCCAACAAAAAAGGGAACGATACGAAATTTCGTTTGATTCGTTGCAGCCTTTGGTAACCCAATCAATCAAAGCTTCTTCAATTTGTTTAGCGCTGTATATTCTGTGCTTTCCGTTTCTGGAAAAATTGCGAATCTTTTCTCTCGTGTCAGGATCTATTTCAACCTGAGAAGTATATATGTTCGGTATTTTACATCTGAAAGGCAGCCCTGCTTTTTCTCTCCAATCGAATAATGCAGACAACGGAATATTGTTATTTTCCGCAATTTCTCTCATCGAAACATTCGGTTGGGTACTGTATTCGATCAGAACCTTTTTAACAAAATCCGGATCAGTTTTCCCTTTTTTATTCCTTAGTTTATCAACGAATTTTTCGATTTTTTCTGCCGTTTGCGGATTCAATTCTTTTGGTGCTAAAAATTTCAATGCTTGAGATTTTTTCGAAATTTTTTGCTTCTTTTTCTGATTTTGATCTTTCGGCTCGGATGACCTCTGTCTCGAATGTAACGACACCTGATTTACATTCTGATGCAAATTTTGCAAAACAGGTTTCGGCTCCCGGTTGTTTTTTTCTATAGATACAAAATTAACTGAACTAACGGCGTTGCCTCTGTCCACACGAACATTTGTCATCCCCCAAACGCCTGCGGATACGACGACAAAACTCAGTAAAAATACAGTTTTTTTCATTTCCAACCTTCCATGAATGCCTATATAGGTATTCATGCTTTCTAAAAAAATTATCCCAAGAAAATTCCGACTTCAAGATTTTTTATTAATATTATTGAAAATTTTTGTTAATATGCTTATTTTTTAAGCACCCTGTTGGATCCGTTGTATACCAGTGGTTTTGGGGACTTATCCACAGCTTATCCACAATCTTTTCCACAATTTCTGTGGAAAAACCAAGCGTCTTAAAGTACGTATTTTCAGGAAATGTACGGCATTGGTGATTTGATTTTATTCTCAAAATAAACCTACAGGCTGAGATTTTGTGAATTTTAGGACGAAACTGCCTGTAAATTTGCTCAGATTCTTCAGAAAAGTTAAAAACAACAATATATATATCTAATATATTGTTGTTGTTGGTAACCGTATTTTTTGTGGATAACTTAGGTGTTTTTATAAATAACTATTTGATTTTGTTTCAAAAATATACCTAAAATCGGACCAAAAATCTGTGGATAAACATGTGAGTCTTTTGTGGATGAGTGTGGATAACTCGCCGAATTTTAACTTATCCACAAATTATGCACAAAGTTGTACACAAAGTTATCCACAAGCTGATCGGTATATCATTTGATGAGTCATTCGATTGGTTTTGTCTGAGATTTGTGCTAGCCTGTCCCATAGGTGGTTGTTTTGCAGAAAAACTGTTTCGTGAAAAATCTTGTGCGAGAGGACGGTTTAAGAAAAAATCCTTAATAATTTTTATCATAGACGGAGTGGTACTTGATATCAGTAAGTTATTATAGATATTATGAAAAGCGTAGCTATATTGAGAAAGAAAGAGTTTTTGAGGAATTGTAGCATGAAAAAATTTGCAGTTATTTTGAGTTTCGCGACTTTAACGTCGAGCGTTTTGGGGATGAATAATCGTAATTTTCAACAGTGGAATGAGGGGACAAGTTTTAATACCCAAGATCCACATTTTAATTTGTCTGGATTTGGTAATCCCAAGATTAAGGAATATTTGAAAAATGAGAAACCCGATAATATGGTGGTAGTAAAGTTAAAAAACATAAGTAGTGAGGATGAATCGAGTAGGTTTTTATCACTTTTATAAAGTTCCATAAGAAATGGAAATATTTCAAAGATAGCTACCTTGTTGAAAAAAGAGCCGGGAGTTTCTGTAGAGTATGTCTTAATATATGCAGCTGAGTATGGAATACTTAATGTAGTGAAATGGGGGATAAAACAAAATGCCAACGTAAATTCAATAGATGCCTTCGGAAACACTGCGTTGACGGCTGCTGCTAAATTTAATCACTTTTCGGTAGTAAAATACCTGGTTGAACACGGTGCTAATGTAAACGTTCATAATAACGATGGGGATACTCCCGTGAAATTGGCGGGAAAAAACAAAAACCGGGAGATGGTCAAGTTTCTAATTGAGAGCATAAAGCCGGCTACTGCGGCGTAATATTTAAATAGTCGACAATGGGGTTGTAGAACTTTCAATCTACTTTCTTGTTGTCGGCTCTTTCTCCTTGAATTTCCCAATCATTTGCGGTAAAAGTGTACGAGTCCGAGTTTATTCGGGCGCATGGAGGTAGTTATGAAAATTAAACCATCGGAAATTGGTTCGATATTAAAGGAAAGAATTCTGAATTTTGATGCCGGTCCGGAGTTCGTCGAGGTCGGAAAGGTTCTGTCGGTCGGAGACGGAGTCGCTCGCGTTTACGGTCTGGATAATGTCGCGATGAACGAGAAGGTTATGTTCGAGTCGGGCACTTCAGGTTTGGCGATGAACTTGGGAGAGGACACGATAGACGTTGTGTTGTTCGGAGAAGACCGCGACGTGCATGAGGGCATGGAGGTTCGCCGTACCCACAAAATTCTGGAGGTTCCAGTCGGAAAGTCTCTGCTGGGACGTATCGTGAATCCACTCGGAGAACCAATCGATGGAAAAGGTGATATTGAAGCAACCGAATTCAAGCCGGTGGACATCAAGGCACCTGGAATTATTTCGCGAAAATCGGTGTTCGAACCGATGCACACGGGACTGAAGGCAGTCGACTCGATTGTTCCGATCGGGCGCGGACAGAGAGAATTAATTATCGGGGATCGTCAAACGGGAAAGACGGCCATCGCGATCGATACGATTATCAACCAGAAATACGCTTTCGATCACAACATTGAGAACGAAAAATTGTACTGCATCTACGTTGTGATCGGGCAGAAGAGATCTTCGGTCGCTCAGATCGTCAAGACTCTCACAGACGCAGGCGCCATGGAATACACTACGATTGTTGCCGCGACGGCTTCGGATGTTGCACCGATGCAGTATCTTGCGCCTTACGCGGGATGTGCGATGGGAGAGTATTTCCGCGACAACGGCATGCACGCGCTGATTATTTACGACGATCTTTCGAAACACGCTGTAGCTTATCGTCAGATGTCGTTGTTGCTGCGTAGACCTCCCGGGCGAGAGGCATATCCGGGAGATGTTTTCTATTTGCATTCACGATTGTTGGAGCGTGCGGCGAAGTTGGACGAGTCGCTGGGCGGCGGATCGCTTACGGCTTTGCCTGTAATCGAGACTCAGGCGGGAGATATTTCGGCCTACATTCCGACGAACGTGATTTCGATCACCGACGGGCAGATCTTCCTCGAAAATGAGTTATTCTACAAAGGAATTCGTCCGGCGATAAATGCGGGAGCTTCGGTCAGTCGTGTCGGATCAGCGGCTCAAACGAAATGTATGAAGCAGGTCGCGGGAAAGATCAAGCTGGAGCTGGCGCAGTACCGAGAAATGGCGAGTTTCGCGCAGTTCGCTTCGGATTTGGACGCCTCCAGCAAGCAGTTGATTGCGCGCGGAGAGAGGTTGACGGAAATTTTGAAGCAGCCGCAATATTCTCCGATGAAGGTTGAAGATCAGGTGATTGCGATCTACCTCGGAGTTCACGGATATCTCGACGGTTTGAAACTTTCGCAGGTCAAGGATTTCGAAAAATACGTATTGGATCGTATCAAGCGCGAGGCGGAGGAGATCGTTTCAGACATTCGCTCCCAGAAGAAGATCACCGAGGAGACCGAAACGAAGCTGAAAACAGTTTTGGATCAGTATCTGAAAGATTTCGAGGGTAATGATTAATCTGAGAGGATTCGGAGACAATGGCTAATCTGAAGGAGCTGCGCATCAAAATCGGCGGAATCAGAGCGATTCGCAAGGTCACGGCTGCCATGAAGTTGGTCGCCGGAGTGAAGCTGCGCAAGGCAGAACAGCGCGCTTTGGCCTCCAAACCCTATGCAAATGAACTGAAAAAAATTCTGGCGACGATCAAAAGGGAAAATCTCGCGAAAAGTTACGAATTGTTCGACGGTCGAGAATCCGTGAAGAGCGAAGTATTGATCGCATTTGCTTCCGACAAGGGATTTTGCGGAAATTTCAACTATCTGCTGAGCAAAAAGCTGAAGGAAATTATCACAGAACGCCGCGCATCGGGCATCAAAATCAAAATTCTGTGTGTCGGAAATAAATTGTACCAAATGCTGAGACATGCGCTGTCGGAGAAGGAATCTTTGGAATTGGTGGCTGATTTTTATAAGGGCGAAGTTCTTGAAAACTCGCGCAATCTTGCGGCTCGGGTGATCGAAGAATTTCGTAAAGAAGCGGTCGACAGGGTCTCTCTCGTTTTCACTCATTACTATTCGGCTATGAGGATGACGGTCGGCGAGGAAAGTCTGATTCCGCTCAAGCGAGAGGAAAACAAAGACATTACTGAGACCATTTTTGAGCCGAGCGCGGATGAAGTACTGGAAAATCTGCTGCCCTACAACTTGGGAATCCAGATTTATCAGGCGGCTTTGGAAAGCATGGCGAGCGAGCAGAGTTCGCGTATGAGATCAATGGATAACGCTACGCGTAACGCCGACGAGATGCTGGGAGATCTGACGATTCGATACAACCGCACGCGGCAGTACGGCATTACGCAGGAGCTGACGGAGGTGGTTGCTGGTGCAAGCGCGGTTGCAAATGATTAGAGTTATGAATTAAAACTTCGGAATGAGGGTGAAAATATGGAACAGAATAAAGGATATATTTCGCAGGTTTTAGGAGTTGTTGTGGATGTTGTGTTTCCCGACAAAGTTCCCGACATTTTGAACGCTCTTGAGGTAATGAACGGCGGAAAAAAGCTGATACTCGAGGTTGCGCAGCAGTTGGGGGAGAACGCCGTCCGTACCATCGCCATGGACGTCACCGACGGATTGTTTCGAGGTCAGGAAGTCGTCGACACGGGACGCATGATCGAGGTTCCTGTCGGTCGGCAGATGCTCGGGCGTATCATCAACGTTATCGGAGAGCCTGTGGACGAGCGTGGTCCGATAAATTCCGACACGAAATATCCTATTCACCGCGGAGCGCCTGAATTCGTCGATCAGTCGACCGAGTCTGAAATTTTGGTTACGGGAATTAAAGTCGTCGATCTTCTCGCGCCTTATGCGAAAGGTGGAAAAATCGGTTTATTCGGAGGTGCCGGAGTCGGAAAAACCGTTCTGATCGAGGAGCTGATCAACAATATCGCAAAGGCCCACGGAGGATTTTCGGTTTTTGCCGGTGTCGGAGAGCGTACGCGTGAGGGAAACGATTTGTACCACGAGATGATCGAGTCGGGAGTTATTGATCCGAAAGGCGATAAATCCAAGGCCGCACTCGTCTACGGACAGATGAACGAACCTCCCGGAGCAAGAGCGCGTGTCGCACTTACGGGGCTGACTTTGGCGGAATATTTCCGAGATGTCGAGCATCAGGACGTGCTGCTGTTCATCGACAACATTTTCAGGTTCACTCAGGCGGGATCAGAGGTTTCCGCTTTGCTGGGGCGCACTCCGTCGGCAGTCGGATATCAGCCGACCTTGGCGACCGATATGGGAGAGCTGCAGGAGCGAATCACCAGTACCGTGAAGGGATCGATCACTTCGGTTCAGGCGATTTATGTTCCGGCGGACGACCTAACGGACCCTGCCCCGGCGACATCCTTCTCACATTTGGACGCCACCACGGTTTTGAATCGAAAGATTTCGGAGCTGGGAATTTACCCGGCGGTCGACCCGTTGGATTCAACCTCACGTATGTTGTCTCCGTTGATTGTCGGAGAGGAGCATTACCGCGTCGCCCGAGAGGTACAGCGAATTCTGCAGACCTACAAATCGCTGCAGGATATTATCGCGATCATGGGAATGGACGAGCTGTCGGAAGAAGACAAGTTGGTCGTTGCGCGTGCAAGAAAAATCCAGAGATTCCTGTCGCAGCCGTTCCATGTTGCCGAGGTTTTCACCGGATTGAAAGGAAAATTCGTCGACCTCGTCGATACGATAAAGGGATTTGGCGCAATCATCGCCGGAGAATGCGACGAGCTGCCGGAATCCGCTTTCTACATGGTCGGAACGATCGAGGAGGCCTTCGAGAAAGCGAAAAAAGAGGCTTAGGAGACAGAACTTATGCAAGCGCAAACAGAGTCTCAAAAATGAGACTCTGTTTTTTATTTGTCTCTGTTTTCTTCCAATCTCCTAAAATAATCGTCTGGGTCAGAGCCATAGGCTTTGATAAGCGCCTTGTAAAAATCCAGATTTATTCCAACTCCCCCTTTTATTAAATAAGCTAGATCTGGCAACACTACGCTGTTAGCGAAACGCAGAAGGAAATTCCAATCTTTTTTATCTCCGTAATGATCCACTCGTATGTAATTCCCCGTAAGAACCGAATTAGCACAGTCCGACAGTTTGTTGAGATACAGCACGTTCTGACCATTATGAATGCCGGAACTTATCCCCATGATTTGCATTAATTCCACGGGACGATGGAAAAGAAAAACCCTTGTGTAAAGAGCATCAGAAGAACCGAGTTTTTCAAATAATTTTATCTTACTTTCTCTTTCTTTCGGTAAAACGATTCGCGGATCCAGTCCCAATACTTTCATGAATTTTTCTTTTATGAAATCGGATGCTCGACCTCCGGTGCAAAAGTCTGCGAAGTTGCCCAATAATTGCAATCCTTTTTTTACAGAACGTTTCAGCAGATTCTCATTTTGTAGGATTATAGACTCCCCCGCAATTTCCATAGCTATGTCGGAAGATTGTTTGTTCAAATATGATTCTAAAGATACATCTGTCGCAAGAGCCATATTTCCTGAGATGACGTGTCCCATTTCATGAAATATCGAGTCTCTTTTTTCATTATATGCTAAGCAATGAGACGGTTGATTCTCGGATAATCCATAAAGGTAGAAATTTCCCGGACGATTTTCAGATAGATCCAGACCAATATTTTTATAAAATGCCCGAGAACCCGTTTTAACCGCGTGGAAGGTAATGGATCTATTCTGCCATTCGCTGTCCATAATGTACGGGCACGTCTTCACATCATACAACGCTGGTTCATTTGCTTTCGACCATGCAATAAACGCAATAGTCTCATCTCTGTGAACCTTGGACTTCTTTGCTCCTTTCACGAGTACATTTTTTACGTGTTCCCGTAAATAGCCCTCTTCATTTGATGGATCGGCTTCTTCATTAAATTTGGAATTTTTAATAAAGTCTTCTATCTCATTTTCGATTTCTTCCTGAGTCCCTTTTTTCAACAGATCCTGAAATCGATCCTTTTCCCTTTCATCCAAATGCAAAGCATTTATCAAACTTTCGGCATCGATTATTCGAATTTCATTCACTCCGTGTTTTTCCGCAATCAACCGCAAATCCTGTAAATCTTCGATTTCTTTTTCATTCGGATTTCTCGAAGACTCGTAAATTTCCTTTTCGATTTTGTTGGTGAGTATCTTTTCTGCAATTAATTGTTCCTCTGTTTTTTCATCAGGCATCAAACCAACTTCGACCATTTTCGCATTTAAAAATGCGTCGTTCAGCTGCTTGTATTTATTGAGAAGGCCTTCTTGATTTGAATTTCCACCTGCAATATATCTTTCAATAGTCTCTCTCAAATCTAGACTTACTTCAGGAATTTTCTGCGCTGAAGATATCAGAAATGATTTCAATTCCAGATTATTTATATCGGAAATTTCGTGATCAAACAACATCCATTCTCTGTCGCTTACTAAGTGTTTTTTCAGAATATCTTCCTTAATCTTTTTGATATTTTTCTTGGTTATGGATTTCATTTGATTTTTAAATTCATCAAACAATTTTTGAGTCTTGCTGTTCTGCTTCAACAAATTGTCAAGATAAATAAATTCCTGATTACTTTTTATCCAATGCCATGTTTTTATATCTCCCGGTGACGAATTGTTAGTTTTAAAGAATTCCCATTTTGGGTCATTTTTGAAAAATTTATCCAATTTACCAATCAATTTTTCATATTCTTCTTGCTCTTGCTTTTTAATGGACTCGATAATTTGCGTGTCAATCCCTTTCTGTCTCATGAAATCAAAAGCATCAATGGTTCGAGATACTTTGCACACGGATTCTTCGCGGATATAGTCCAACAAATCTGATATTTGATCCTTTCCGCACTCATCAGCTATCTTTTGAATATCTTTCACGATTTCCCGATCAATTCGATCCAACCGCAGTTGATAACCGCTTTTTTGCGATATTTCAAAGCAGCTAAACCGTTCCGGCAGATTTGCCGCATGGACTGTAGAAAAACTTAATATACTAAAAAAAATTGCTAAATGTTTTTTCATTGTATTTTTCTAATTTAATTTTGCATATTATGTACAAGAATATTAAAAAAATGTCAATAAATATTTTTGTCTTTTTTTTCTTCTCGATTTTTCGGCTGATATTTAGTATCATCGGCTATGTGAAGTTTTCAAGAAGAAAAAAACGCCTCGAGGTAGGCCGTTCGGATCGGAAGCAGAGGGTGAAAAGGCATGAAGGTCAAAATTTTCAAATCGGAAGAAGTTGTGTACGAGGGCGAGGCGGAGAAAGTAACCGTTCCGGCACAAAACGGCGAGATGACAATCCTTCCGCATCACATCTCAATCGTCACGAATTTGCAGCACGGGCGGCTGATCGTTTTCAAAAATGACGGAGAGAAATTCCAAACCGAAATTGACGGAGGAGTTTGCTCATTCTCCGACGAATGTGTCTCGGTGCTGGCGGAGTGAGTTGCCGTTTAAAATTTCAGTGAATTATTTTACCTCGAAGAAGCCTGGCGTGAAGATGTAGTTCATCCAAACATTTAAATTGGCCGAAATTTTTACCAAAAATTAACTAATTCATAATTAGACTGTTTCATATAAGTTTTTACAGTTTGGAGCGGATGATGAAACGATTTGCTAAAAAGTTTGACGGGGGGGGGAAGTCTAGAAAGAGAGAACGCTTAATCGATCGTCCTTACAACGCTTTAAAATTTATACGACATTTAATCGAGAAATTGCTCCGAAAATTGCCTAAGTTCGATACAATATTGAGTGTCGCAATAACACTTATAGTATTTTTTATTATAGGAAAAGAAGCATATTATCTCATAGAGAATAGAAGGATGATTTCTGAACTAAACAGTTTTTCACATCAAAAAATTTTTGACGAAATAGCTTCTATGCTGGTAGTTTATGACGCGAAAGTGAAAGATAATTCCCTGGAATTCGTTAGATTAGGAAAAGATAACGACGGAGGATATGTTGTTCCTGTCATAGCTCTGGAATCAGCTGATGTTTTAATGGGATACGGAATCGCTGATGACATTTTATTTGAACGAGAATTTTCTCAGCGTTTTGATAAACCTTCTTTTGGATTTGATTGCGGCGTCCAAAATATTAATACAGGTGACGGTAGGTGTCATTTTTTCAGTGAATGTATCGGAACGAGTAGTTATTTATATGAGGAACAAAATTCGTCAGGACATATTTCTTCTTTTCACGAGCAATTACTCCGTTTGGGGTTAACTGATAAAAAAGTCTTTATCAAAATGGATATTGAAGGAGCTGAATTTGAGGTGATGGATGATATATTGAAAAATGCTCAAAATATCACAGGAATAGCCATAGAAATTCACATTCCTCGCAACAATCCCGAAAAAGCATTAAATTTTTTGTCTTCCGTAAGTCGTCACTTTGTTTTAGTACATCTGCACGGGAATAATTTTTCCGGTAGTTATTTTAAAACAAAATATTCTTCTCATTCCGTCCCGAAAGTACTTGAATTAACCTATATAAACAAAAATCTTCTAAGTTTTTACAAAATTTCAAAGAATCAAAAACATCCTCAACCAATAGATCAACCCGATAATCCCAAATTTTCGGATTGTGAGTTTGAGATTCTGCTCAATTAAATTCTGTCGCTTGTCGGGAAATGCCAAAACCGAAACACTGATTTTTTGGAAATTACCAAAGCGAAATTCGGAGTCTTTAAAAAACATGCCAGAAATTTTCGAAGATCGTCATTGATGCATTTTTTGCGAACTTACCGAGCTGTACTAGGATTTTCAGTTTCAGATTTTATATAGAATTATATCTCTGTGGCAAATGTGTTTCAACGGTTTGCGAAATGTTTTATCCCGGAATGAATTAAAATTTTCGTCGTTGCATTTTTTTATAAAAATTATTATTTTACGAGCGTATGTAGTTTTTGTAGTTTTGTAAGTATGTGTCAGCAACCATAAGATGCGGTTGTTAGGGAATTTGTTGTTTTGTAAAAAGGTGAAAGCTATGAAAAATCTGCGAAAAATATCGTGTTTGGTAATGAGCGGTTTGTGGATCTCAACTGCCGTGGACGCCATGAATTCCAATTCCGTTTTCAATAATCAAAAATCACAATCGAGTTCCGTTCGTCGACAAATATCAGACCGGGAAGATGTCGATCCAAACGCTTTTCGTCCTATCGTAAAAGCTTATGATGGTCCCAACAGAAATCCTTTGTTAAACTTTACAATGACAAAGGCGGAAGATATTCTGGGATGTTTAGTAATGGAAAAAAAGACTTTTACTAGATCGGACATCCTAAGGGTTATTGAGGAAAAATTTTCTGAATGTAAAGTTTCTTTTGATAACAACAAACTCGGAAAAACTACAAACGAGGTCATAGCGATGACACGAAGTATAGGAAATGACCGAAACGGCGATGATTTGTATTGGGTAAAAATACATAATTATCAAAAAAGATATAAAAATAACTTTTTACATCCGATTATTTGCAGCTCTGTGTCCAATGAATGGGAATCGGTAGCGCGGGAATGGGAAATAACAGTCTATGAAAGAGTAGAAGAAGATACATGTATCTGCGGAAAGGAAGAAATTAAGGATATTTATACAATCCGCAACCGTATCAATGGAAATGAGTTGTATCCTATCGGAAGCCGCTGCATCAACAAGTTTAAATCAGAAAAAATGAATAAAGATATTCATGCGTATGAGAAGGCATTTAACAAAATATCTAATGGAATATCCAAGCTGAGAGAAACCATAGGTAAAGGAGAATCCATTAAATTCACCGCCAGACTTTTTTCTGAGGAATTGATTCGCTATCTGAATAAAGAAGGGGCTCTCGATGATAACGAAAGACAGTTTTTGCTCGACATGACAGGGAAAAGATATAAAAGATCCGGCGAAAGGGAACAAATAAATGAAATTATCGAAAACCGCATCGTTCCGTATATTCAGAATTCTCCTCAAAACAAAAAGATCAGAATCGATAGGCAGATGTTGAAGCAACTAAAAGGATAGGAGACTTTCGATTTTGTGATGTTTTAATTCACCAGAAAACAGAACTTAACGAAGCCATGAAAAACTCACCTATTGCATTTTCCGCAGCGTGAACATCCAGCGCATTGCTTTTTCATCGCGCAGAAGTTGCAATGTTCCTTAAAAAATTTCGGAGGTGTATCGCAAAAATCAAACAAACTTTCCTGCCAACTCGAATTTTCGGAAATGTTAAAAATTTGCGGTTTTGTGCTTTCGTAATTCAAATTTTCCGAAAAAGCCTTCTTCATTTGCTCGGTTTTATCGAAAATTTTGAATTTTTCTCCGTTTTTTATGAAAATGTTCCCCGTCTCAAAAAACGAAAAAGTGACGTCGTTTTTGCGACATTCCTGCGAAAGTTTTACAACCCACGATTGGTACAGAGGGCGCGCGCCATCGTAATTTTCGCCGCCGCACCAAACATTTTCGATTTTCTGCGACCGCAAATATTTTTCCAGAGAGATTTCCCCGATAAAAGGCGCAACCAAAACCCCCTTGTGTTTAAACGGAAGTTCCAGCAAAATCGGAATTCTTTCGTCGGCACGCTTTTGATTTTCCGCGGTGACGTTCAGCCAGACATTCTCCCAGCCGTCACCCCAGTCGTCCGGCAGACTTTCTGGAATTCGCTGTGGTCTTTTGGTCACGAGGATGAAGATGACGTCGCTGCGTTTTCTTATGATTTCCCAAGCCTCCGCGCGCCAGCAATCGGCCTCTGAGAGAAAGAAATCCGAGGTCATGCACACGCGCAAAAATTCTCCGCTGCGAATTTTATAATTTCCGAAGCGATCTTTGTGCAGCGGGTAGTCAAAATTACCTTTCACTCTGTAGATTTCCGCGCCGCTGCGGCCGCGCTGAGAGTCCAGAAAATACATGTAACAATTTTGGCAGCCTTCGCTTATTTTTTTGCAGCCGTGCCACGGATTCCAGATGTCTCTCACGATTCGCGCTCCGCGTCGTAAAGCGAAATCTGTTGCTGGGTGTAGACAGTCAGCGGCCCGTCGGAAAAATTCAGCAGAAATTTCGGATGATTTTTGGCTTCCTCGGCCGAGCTGATCGGTTTGTGGCTTGGAGTTTCCGCCCAAACAAATCCCTTACGCAAAATACTTAAATATGAACAAGATTCGAGATTGCTCACGGCAAGATTCAGGCGATGTCGAGAATTTTTCAGAATGCTCATGAAAGCGAAATTAAGCCTCTCGTCGATTTCGTTCAGATTGTGTTTCAAAACAGGTCTCAGCAACTGCAGCTTCGCCAGCCGTATCTTTTTTTGATCAATGAAATTCCAAAGATTTTTTTCGAGACGCTCCGAAGCAATGTCGATGCGCTGTCTCCTCTCCGACAGAAACCAACTGACGTTCAACTGCCCGACAGCTTTCAGGCGCAAGCGGCTTCTTTTCAGGATGCCGTAGGCCGAAAATTTCAGCTGAAACGAATTTTTTTCGAGGTCCTGCAGCAATTGCAGCCTGTCGGGAGTGGCCAGCTCAGCTGCGGCGGTTGGAGTCGGAGCTCGCAAATCGGCAGCGTAGTCGATCAGGGTCGTGTCGGTCTCGTGTCCCACAGCGGAAATCACGGGGATCTCGCTACGAAAAACTGCTCTTACGACATTTTCCTCGTTAAAAGGCATGAGATCTTCGAAACTGCCTCCGCCGCGCGCAACTATCAACACGTCCGGGCGATTGTTTTCCGAAAGAGAATTCATGCCGTCGAGAGCTTTTTCCACCTGTGCCGCAGATTCATTTCCCTGAACCAAAACGGGCCAAAGTAGAATGCGGGTCGGAAATCTCTGTTTCACACGATGAATGATGTCGCGAATGACAGCCCCTGTCGGCGAAGTAATCACCCCTATGATTTTCGGAAATTTCGGAATGCTCTTTTTCAGACTCGGATCGAACAGTCCCTCCTTCGCCAACTTTTGCTTTCTTTCCTCCAGAAGTTTCAGCAAATTTCCGACTCCTGCCGGCTCGAATTTCTCGACGATAAACTGATATTTCGACTGCATTTGATAGGAGCTGATCTTTCCGAAACACGTGATTTTCCCCCCGTCTTCCAGCTGATGCTTGAGGCGCTGCAGAGTGCTTCGCCAACAAACCGCATCAATGACCGCCCCCTCATCTTTGAGAGAAAAATAGGCGTGACCCGACGAATGAATTTTCAGCGCGCTCACTTCCGCCGTCAGTTTTATGTGACCGAAATTCATCTCAAGCGACCTTTTGATCAGCGCCGACAATCTCGATACGGTAAACTCTTCTTCCATCATCTCGAACTTATACCTGAAAACTCGCGAATCGTTTTTAACCTTTGCCGCTGAAATACTTTACAGCTTTTCGCCCCCCAGAATGTGAACGTGGAAATGATCGACTTCCTGCCCCGCATCACGCCCGGTATTCGACAAAATTCTGTATCCTGATTCCGCGACGCCCAGCTTCTCCGCCACGTGAGCAACTGATTTGAAAAACTTCTGGACATTCTCGGCCGATTCATGTTGCACGAAATCCGCGAAATTCGTGTAGTAGCCTTTCGTGATGACCAGCACGTGAATTTTTGCTGCCGGATTTATATCGTGAAAAGCCAAACAAACTTCGTCTTCATAAACGACCTTGGAAGGAATTTCTTTCTGCAGAATTTTGAAAAATATATTATTTTTGTTATACATGATTTTACCTGTTTTTCTACATTAAAAATCATCATCAAATTCTTGTAAACGCCTATTTGAATTTTGTTGGGGATTTTCAATCGCGCACGGAGAATTTTTCAAATATTTCATGAGCAACACGTCCCGAGTGACCCAAAAAGTGTGAGCGGTCGGATGAAGAATTATGGTTTCTCCGAGGGAATTTTTGTGATCTTTGGTATCGATTGCGAATGCGATTACGTCATTGTTTGTACTTGGATAATCGAAATTTTCCCGATTTGAATTTTCCTGAACAGAAATTTTCGGAGAAAAAACATAAGAGCAAAAAACTCTCGACTCAAAGGTATCTTCGTAAATCTGGGAATAATTTGCGGTAAGATCAGGTTCGACCATGTATATCAAAGGTTGAAGATTTCCATCCTTGGCGATAGTTTCGGAAATACCAAGCGTTTTGTAGGGAACATATCCGAATTTTACGTCTAACGAACTGCTTTCGACTCCGTCATTTGTTTCGGAAGGCCGAGGGAGCCGCTTGTTATTCGCGACAAAAGAGGCTACGGACATAGTCACGGTTTCGATATTGGATTTTGTCAACTGTTCGCGTACATATTTGTTTGCCGTTATGCTTTTGCGAATAAAAAATCCGGAAATTATTGCTAAAATCGAAATTCCTACGGCGATTTCCAGTAAAATTGATCCTTTTTTTGAATTTTTTTGAAAAAATCTAAGAAAAATCGACGATTTTTGTTCTTTTTCTTCGATTTTCATATTTTTTCTTTTTCGCATTTTTACCAAATTCTGAACAGAACTACGCAGTCTTCATTCTTATTTTTAAAATTATATTTTGATTCGACAATACATTCTCCCGTGGCATATTGTCCTTTCATAATTTGGACATCTCCCTCCAACGGCAGACCGTTATCAGTGCTTCGATCAATGTAATACGCACTTTCCGTTGTCATAATTCCCGAAAAATTTTGATTGTCGCCTGTGCCTTTAGACAGAATCAGCCAAATTCCGGGTCTGCCCTCGATTTTCGACGACACGGAAAAATATCCTCCGATTTTGCTGATCGGATATCCGTTGACCAGTTCGATGCCGATCAGTCCCGATTTGGACAGGTGATTCCAAAACCGTTTTGCGTCTTCCTTCGATAAAATTTCGCCGTTGCCTTTTCCGTTTTCCAAGGATTCATCGATTAATTCTTTCGCGTTTTTTAAATCTCCGGGAATCGCTCCGTATTTTTCCGAAAAACTATTCGCAGCGATCCTAAAGGTCTCGACTTGCTCTATCACTGCTCGCAATTTTGCCGTTCGAATCAATTCTTTTCCTTTCAGAGAGAAAGTTGCGATCAAACTGACAACCAGCACCGCAATCGCAATTTCGACAAGAGAAAACCCTTTTTTTGTTTTTCTGAATATTGGTCGAGTTCTTCTCATTTTTTGCTCCCCTTGTTTGTTTTTCTTTTTTGTGCATCTTTGCTACGAGTTTTTTCAAAATTTATCGGACGAGGATCGTTCGCAAATTTTTCGTATAACCTTTTGTCGGCGGCGTGATGCTTTTTGTTCCTCAGGATAGTCGCCTTCAGGAAAATCACCAGCTCGGTCACATTCGTCGACTTTTCATTCTCTCCGACAACGGGATCGAGCTCCACAAGTCCAGGCAATCCGTTGCGGTTATTGGTGGATTCTTCCTTCATCAGACCGCCCATCACGGCAACCTGTCCCGAATTCAATTTCAGAACAGAATCCATCTCTCTCGTGTCCACAATAGGAATTTTTTGCATATAAGGTATCGGAATTTCCTGTATATAAGGCATCAGTGGTCTGCCGGGAACCCGATTGAAAGACTGAAACAAATACGGCACTTTTTTGTAATCACGAATTCTCGAAATTGTCGGACGCAAATTCAGTAAGACCGTATTATTTTTCACGTCGATCGAAGGCTGCACTGTAACTATCAGCCCGATCGGGATGGTATGCAAAGTTGTAGTCATGAAATCAGTGTCGCGTCCAGTCGTTGTTGATCCGTATTGCCGCTGTATTTCCGGAAGACAAACGATTTCGTTATGCGCAACTTTGAGTATGGCGGATTGGTTGTTCAGAACTGTAATTCGAGGGCTGGACAAAGTTTTGACCGCCCCAAATTCTTCAATTATGCCAGCGACTATATTCAGCTTCTTTTTTTTAACTCCAAACGAAATCATTCCCGTTTGATCCGAACTCTTCAGAAAAATCGTTCCGTCTCCACGAAAAATATCCCAATTTATTCCGTTTTTGTAGGCATCTTTCAAATGGACTTCCAAAATTTTCGCCTCAATCAAAACCTGTGATTCTGTCGATTCTCTCAAAAGATTTACGTATTTTTGGACTTCCTCATGCTTGAACTGCGGGGCATGCACCGTCACCAAACCGCCCTGTTTGTGAACTGTAACCGTACCTTCATCCCCGACGATATTTTGCAAATTTTGTTCCAGCTCGGTCCAAAAATCATTTTTTATTACGCCCGACATAGTGCTGCTCGAGCCGTTGTCTTTGAAATTCGGGGTCGCATTGATGCTGTTTTTCAAAATCGATTGATTCATAAACAAGTCTGTGGAAGTCGAAACCGAACTTTGCGTCTCACGCTCGATATTCAAAAATTGCAGGCTGTAAATTTTCGTCGACGGAGTATCATTCTCGATTTTTACTGAATTATCTTTTATCGTATATTTCAAAACGCAGCTACCGCAAATATCTCTCAAAATGTCGAGAAACGGTCGATTTTTGGCCTCGAAAGAAATTCCTCCCTCGACATCGTGCGCAATGAAAACGTTAACGTCAGCCTTCTTCGCCAGCTGGGTGAGAACGTCTCGTAAACTCATGCTTTTCGAGATGGAAATCGACACTTTGCGGTAAAAATTCGGCGGTATGTAATCTTCGTCTTCCTTTTGAAAATCCACATCCATTTCTTCGAACGAATCGTCTTCGTAAATCGAATCCGTGATAGTATCTAGGCTGGATGGAATCAAATTTTTCTGTTGAGAGGTCATTGGAGTATCGACAATCGAACATCCCATAACCAAAAAACAAAAAATCAGACGTCTCATATTGTTCAGCCATTTTTATAAAATATTAACAAAATTATACGTAAAATTTTAGAAAAATTCAAAAATTTCGCGAAAAATCGAAAAATCCACCAAAAAACTCGCAAATTTGCTCATCAAAAGTAATTTCATTGCCTTTAAAACGGAGAACAACATTGAAATTTTTCACAATATGTTTTATAAGATGACAATAGTTTGTGTAGTAGTTGTAGGTGGAAAAGGTCATAGAGTATACAGTAGCTCAAGCGAAAGGGCGTCGATTGCGTATGGCACGAGCGCTTACGGGTATGTCTCGCCAGGATTTGCATGACAAGACGGGAATAGCTACTTCTACGATGGACACCTGGGAAAGCGGGCGAGTCGAGCTGAATGAAAAGAGTTCTCTCAGAATTTGCGAGTCTTTCCGCAAGTTGGGAATTTTTTGCTCCGCGGAATGGTTGCTCCGCGGGGAAGGAATGCCTCCCCATTTAATGTCCGACACCGAAAGATCTATGCTCTCCTACGATAAAAATGAAGAAAGTTCTCAAACAAATTCGCTGAGAAAAAAATCTTTCAATCTTCCTCCTTTTTGGGATTCGGACATAAAAAAAGAGTTGAGTTTTTTTTTAAATTTGCACGATAATCCTATTTTTCATATATTGACGGAAAAATTCGGAAACTCAATGTTCGACGCGGGAGATTGCGTGGCTGGAGTGGGAGAAAATCCGCAAAAACTTATCGGAAAAGTCGTAATCCTTCAAAAAACAAATGATGACACCTGCCTTTGCCGACTGAACAGTGTAACTGACAGCATTGCGGAAATATCTTTTTGCAAAAAAACTCCCCCCACAAGGGTTGAATTCAAAAAACTCGGCCGTATCCTGTGGCACAGAAAATCTATATGCTCAAATTTCTGATATAACAAAGTTCTCGGGAAAAAATTAAAATCTTCTCTTCTTTTTTTTTAGCTCTATTACTTGTCGCTCGATCTCGTTCAAAAATTTTCGGACAGGTCCGCTGTGTTTGACGCCATAAACACCGACTTTCTGCAATTTTTCGTGGAATTTTATAACAAGATGTTTATTGTCGTACTCAATTTCTTTCACGGTATTTATGTAAATATCAGGATCTACAACTTCGTTGAGGCGAGTCACGATGTTTGTAAGTTCATACTCCACCGCCTCATGAGAATCATAATCATCGTCGTAGGCTATCAAATTCATGATATTCAAAATATGTAAACGATTGTCATTGTACAAAACAGTTAACCAAGGAACGTCCGCAGTCCAGGAAGTTTTAATCGAGGCATTTCTGACCTTCCTTGTTGCCTCAAGAATTCTAGCCGACATACTCAAAATCAGAGCGTTCACATCCTCTCGTCTCTGATCTGCCATGGCTTTTTCTGCAATGGATATCAATTTGTTGCTAAACAAATGACAACGGCCCGCCACGTCATCCAGCCTATCCAAATTGGAAACATCTTCCTCTACAAATCTGAGACACGGCTCTAATTTTTCCCTTATTTCTGAAATTTCCGCATTTATAGGTAAATTCCAAATAGTTTGCATTTCTACAGATTGGTCTTTTGCATTATCCTTGTAAGCTAAATCACGCAGCAGCTGAGGTTGCTGCAACTGCGATGAACTGCTCATTTTGCAACCTCCCGGTAACATCAATAATCCAAAAATCACAGCGATATTTGCAAATTTTATCATTCCCCGCTATCTTTCCTTTCTGTTCGTACGCGACAAAAAACCCACGTCATAGAAATCGCTCGTCACCTCAACAATAAAAACCATACACCGACGCAAAATGCGGCTATTTCTCAATTTTTCCGTGACAATACTTATATTTCTTACCGCTGCCGCACGGACAAAGAGCATTACGGGGAACCGCAAAAACTTCTCCGTTGAGTTGCTTATCTGAAGCTTTTGGATTAGCGTCGCCTTTTGCCTCGCCATCCGTGTCTTCATCTGTTTCATTGACAAGATTTGATTCTTCATCGGACATGTCTTCCAACCCATCCCTATCGTAGGTCTCGTACGAAACTTCGTCATCTTGTTGCGCCGCGCTTGCAAATTCAAACATCGCCAGGGCGTGAACAGTTTCTCTCCTAATTGTTTTCGACATACTCTCGAACAGAGCGAAAGCTTCCTGCTTATATTCATTCAGGGGATCTCTTTGTCCATATGCACGCAGATTTATTCCCTGGCGCAAGCGATCGAGATTCAGCAAATGCTCCTTCCAATATTGATCGATCAAACGCAATAAAATCGTGCGCTCCATGTATCTCATGATCTCCGCGGTGTAGGTCTCCTCTTTCTTTTTGGCTTGATCCTTTACTTTTTCGAGCAAAAGGTCCACAACCTCATCGCGAGACAGATTTCCTTTTTTATCCAGCACGATATCTAAACCGAAAATCGCCGACAATTGATCATTTATGAGCTGATAATCCCAAAATTCAGACGGAGTATTTTCGGCCACGTTGCTGTAAATCACGTCGGTGATGGCCTCCTCACGCATATCGTCGATATCCTCGTCGAAATCCTTGTCGTCCGCCATCAATTCGTGACGCTGGGCGTAAATAACTTTTCGTTGGTCGTTCATGACGTCGTCAAACTTCAGCAAATGCTTACGAATATCGTAGTTTCGCGCTTCAACTCGCATTTGCGCTTTCTCCAAAGCCTTGTTAATCCACGGATGAACGATCGCTTCACCTTCCTCAATTCCGAGCTTTTGCAGAGTCGCGTCCAACTTTTCCGCTCCGAAAATTCTCATCAGGTCATCTTCAAGAGACAGGAAAAATTTTGACGCTCCCGGATCTCCCTGACGCCCTGAACGTCCACGCAGCTGATTGTCGATACGACGGCTTTCGTGTCTCTCCGTTCCGACGACGTAAAGACCTCCCGCTTGCTTGACGATCTCCTCGTCTTCCTTGACCTCTCTTTCTATTCTCTCTTTGATATGCTCGATTTCCGCCGGATCTTCGACTCCTGCGAGTTCTTTCTCCAAGCGCGCCTCGAGATTTCCTCCAAGTTTGATGTCGGTTCCTCGTCCCGCCATGTTTGTTGCGATGGTTACTGCGCCGGACCGTCCTGCCTCCGCAATAATTTGAGCCTCCAACTCGTGATATCTTGCGTTCAACACATTGTGCTCGATGCCGGCTTTCGTCAGCAACTTCGAGAGCAACTCGGACTTTTCGATGCTGACCGTTCCGACCAAAACAGGTTGCTTGCGTGCGTGGCACTCCTTTATTAATTTTATGATTGCGTCGTATTTCTCGCGGGCTGTTCTGTAGACTTCATCGTTGTAATCTTTTCTCGCGACCGGAACATTCGTCGGAATCACGAGGGTCTCGACCTTGTAAATCTCCGAAAGCTCCTGCGCCTCAGTCGCTGCCGTGCCTGTCATACCCGACAGTTTCTTGTACATTCTGAAGAAATTTTGGAAAGTAATCGACGCCAAAGTTTGGTTTTCCATCTCAACCTTGACATGTTCCTTGGCTTCGATCGCCTGATGCAGACCGTCCGAGTAGCGACGCCCCTCCATCATACGCCCAGTGAATTCGTCGATGATAATAACCTTGTTGTTTTTTACGATGTAGTCGACGTCACGCTTGAACAGGAAATGAGCCTTGATTGCGTTGTTTACGTGGTGCACAATCGCGATATTTTGGACGTCGTACAGATTTTCGTTGACTATTAGCCCCGCATCGATTAGCAGCTTCTCGACATGCTCGTTCCCAGCCTCTGTCAGAGTGACATTGCGCTGTTTTTCATCGACTTCGTAATCTTCCTTGACCAATTGAGGCATAATCGCGTCGACTCTGACATACAAATCCGCTGAATCTTCAGCTGCTCCAGAAATAATCAACGGAGTTCGCGCCTCATCGATCAAAATGCTGTCGACCTCGTCAACGATCGCGTAATTGAACGGGCGCATCACCAACTCGGAAGCGTAAAATTTCATATTGTCGCGCAGATAGTCGAATCCCAACTCGTTGTTTGTCGCGTAGGTGATATCGCAGGCGTATTGCTCGCGCCTCTGTTCATCAGTCAATCCGTGAACAATCGTTCCGACCGTAAGTCCCAAAAATTTGTAGATTTTTCCCATCCATTCGGCGTCTCTTCTGGCAAGATAGTCGTTGACGGTAACAACGTGTACCCCCTTCCCCTCAAGAGCGTTCAAATAGGCGGCGATAGCTGCAACGAGAGTCTTTCCTTCACCTGTTTTCATTTCAGCGATCATTCCGTTGTGCAAAGCCTGAGCTCCCACCAGCTGAACATCGAACGGACGTAGTCCCAAAGTACGCTTCGCTCCCTCTCGAACGACAGCAAAAGCCTCGGGCAAAATGTCATCTAAAGTTTCATCTTCTTTGAGGCGCCGCTTGAACTCCTCAGTTTTCGCTCTCAACTCATCATCAGAGAGATTTATGACAGAGTCCTCCAGCTCGGTGACTTGCTCCGCAACCCTGAAGTATTTCTTTACTATTCTGTCGTTGTGCGACCCAAAAACCGCTTTTAAAAACTGAGATAACATACAGCCTCACATATATTTTGAAACAATTTAGCTCTTAATTATAAAGAAAAGGTTAACATTTTTCCATTAAAAAATGACTCGATGGGAGGGAAACGAGCGCCTCCGAAGCCGGGAACATATGGAACGCTGATCAGAAGGGAACACCTACAGATACTGCCAGCACGGGCAACGAGGCAGACATCTTTAAAAGCCAACAAATTCTTATGGAGAATGTTTGTAATTTCACGGACGAACAAGTCATCCAATCTCACGTACTCTCATCCAACGTTTTCGTCGCGCTTTTTCCTCAATAATGATTGCTTTTTGTACGAATTCTTCTACGGCTTCTTTGTAGTAAGCACTATACACAAAGGCTCCGTGAGAGCTTGAGCGGTAACCGGCAGCACAACCTGAAAGGCCATCAATATTGTGTGGGTACGGAATATTTTTAAATTTTCGAAAAATTGCATCGGTATACGTAAGCGGAGCTTCTTCACAAGATTTTTCAATAAAATTATCAGCAGTTATAGGGGTATTACCCACGGCCATGTTTCCGGTTGACGCCGATATTTTCACTATATATGAGGGATTTTTAAATTCCAGCCTGCCTTTTTTCTCGTACCTTGTGATTATGTCCTGTATGGAATTATTTTCTTCAGTAACTATATACAAACCGGTGATGTCTACATAGATCCGACGAGAAATGTCATCTAAAAAACTATCCAAGGATTCCAAAACTTCATAGGTCGCAAAAGAATTATTTTGGATTACAATATGCCGTTCATTTGTACCGCGAATAACATTTACACTGTTCAAAAGTATATTACACGTGTTATTTCTGTTTCTGAAGAAAGAGACTTTGGGGTTGACCAGATGTTGATATGATACATCATGAGAGTAATGTATTTCTCGTATATCGCTCCAAATTCTCGGATTTCCTTTCGGATATACCAACACAGTCGTGGGCGTCGAAAATCCTATCATATGATCTTTTACCAATTCGTAATGATACTGAGAATATATTTCGTATCTATCTTTCGGTTCAATGGGCTGATTTTCTCCGATATATGTAAAGAAGTCTCTGCTTGCGCATGTTTTTTCTTCGTCATCATCGATTTCTATAACTTCGACAGCTTTTCTTTTGCGAGAATTGACATTTGGTTTCGAATTGGATGAACTTGGAATGGGATCACCAGATTTTTCAACCATAAGCGCTGAACTTTTCACCTGGGGTCTATGATACGATTTCTCAGATGGTTCGTTCGACATTCCAAAGATATTCGCTGATGAATACATTAAAATTGTGAAAAATACTTCTCGTCTCATTTTTTCTCCTTTCCTTGAGCACACCTACACACGCCTGCACCACGCAAACACGTCTATCTATCCGAAAGATATCTAATCATAAATCTGTTTTTTCTGTCAATAACAAGTTGATTTTTAACAAAAATTCCGAATCAAAATCGCGAGTGGCGGAAGTTATGTACTGTAACATATTATTTGAATATCTCGGAATTTTTATAAATCTGGACAGGAATCAATATTCAACCGTATTTGCAAAAAGCTGGAGTTTACGGAGTTTGACGAATTTTTTCTAAGCTCTAAGCCATTGTCGCTTCGGCTGCTACGATACGGAAATCCTGAAATCATTATAGTGTTGAATTTTCCCTCTTGCTGTGAAGTAATTTCTGCAAATTTTTCTTCACAATTTGGACACGCATCGAAAAAAGAAATCATGTAGAGGGGAATTTTCATAGTATTATTCTGTTCCTGAAAATATCGGACCATGTATTCAGTGTGAGTATATCGATTAAACTGAGATTCCAAACATAGAATTTCTGCGCATTCTAAATATTTGGAAATCGTCATATTTAATCCCTTTAATTTTCTGACTTGATTCAAAAATAATTCGCCATCTTCATTATTAAATAATTTTATATACTTACCAAATTTCTCCAAGAATTCGTTTATTTTGGTTCTTATTATATCTTTTGATATCTCGAATGATTCCCGAATTTCTCCCTCCAAAGAATTGCAAACCGGAGTATCTATTCCTAAAATACGTATTGATTTTACATACCTGGATTCTAATTCTATCAACTCGAATTTACGTTTGTTTTTGGCGTACTTTTTTTTATATTCCTGTAATATTTTTGATATTTCCTGATCGTTTTTCGCTCCTTTAGTTTTGTTAAAAAATGATCCGATAGATAGCCTTATCTCATCATCAAGGTCAGGTTGAATAGTGGTTAATATTTTCCATAATTTCGGAAAAATATTAACGATATTTTGTATGGCTTCCATCTCTATAACTTTGAAATCTATGAGATCACATAACTGTATTGTAGGATACGCATGTATGCAACGATCACTCGTAGAATATGAAAAATCATCAAAACAATGAGAAATATTCATAGCTCCGTTTAAAAACAATTTTCCATCCCAAAGAAGAATGTTAGTGCTGCGGTATTTTCCCTCGATATTCTTAACTTCATTTCTTCTTTTTTTAAAAACGCAAAATATATTTGTTAATAAAGACTTAGCTTCCTCTTCTGAAGAGATATCGATTTTTAATATATCACCAACTACCTTTGTGAAATTTGGACAATCATGTATAGAATTCGTCACTATCCCATATTTTTTTGCGGTTTGAGGTTTGTTGCCCGGTTCCATTTTTCTTTTTTTTGCAAGATGATTTTGCGCCGGCTCAATGTAAGATTCCGGTGAATTCTGTTCCATTCCATCAGAATCTATCCAGCAAACGCAATCTTCCAATAGAAACATTGAAAAGCATATCAGCAAAAATTTACGCATATTCCGCTTCTTCTAATAAAAATCTTTTACAAATAACACGAAACTACGAAATCAACCGATCACTTCATCTATATTCGATCTTATTCAAAATTAATTAATTTATCGTTAATTTTTCGAAAAAGCTGGATTGCGGAAAAACGCCTATCGGCAGAGCAAGTGAAATAGATTGCTGTTTAGTTTTTACAGAATTTGAATGAAAGGAGGCTGTCCTACTCAGATATTACGGAATTGCGCCTGTAATCAGTAATGTCGCTGTTTAAACGTCGATACAGATCAGTAACAGTTATTTTTTTACTTTTCAAAGCATTCAATTCACTTGTAGTTACTCCTACCAACTCAATGAACTTAACATTTCCATGAGGCGTTGAAATCTCATTTATTAAGCGTTCAGGAACACAGATTAACCCTGTAATACCGGATTTTCCCTTACAATCGATACCTCTATTTTGTTTCGGAAATATATAATGAAATGCACTAACGGGTTCCATGTATCCTTCAAAAATCCATTTGGCAACAGTTTGTAGCGTTTGGCATACATTCATTAATTCTTTGCATTCTTTACAGTGTTCACTATGTTCTTCAAAGAATTTTTTGTATTTTTCACTTTGTTCACTATACTCATCGTATTTTTCGAAGAATTCCTTGAATTTTTCGTATTCCTCATCCTGTTTAATGTGAGTTTTTTTGAGTTTAAATGTTAATTCAAACCCGTATCCACTGATTTCAGGGTATTTGCTTTCTTTTGTATATAATTCAGAGAAACCATAAGTAACAAAATGCCAAAACTCTCCACCGTCATAGATACTGATACCGTCTAACGGATCAGGACCACCTAAAATACTCGGCATTACGGTAGCAATATGCAAAGGGTTCTTTTGTTGAGGATATATTTTTGCAAAGGCTTCATCTATGGCATCCCATCCGGGAGCGGTATCTTCGTCTGGATCGACGTTAGTATTGGATTTAAAGAAAGAACTGCCTGTCAATAATTTGAATAAAATCAACAAACATCCAACGACTAATGCTAATTTTCCCATTTTTCCTCTTTTATCTGTTCCTAATTATCTATATAGTGTCTTTTTTTGATTTTTCAATGAAAATGTAAAATATTTTGTTATATTGTAAATTTTAATAGGAAAAACTTTATGTGTGACTGTCTATCGATGCCGGCGGAGATTGCTTGGGTGAATGGAACTGGCATAAAGCAGATAATCATTATATAATTCATTGTCGAATAGCGTAGAGATAATGAATATTAAGGACAAAATTTTCGATCTTATAAAGGATTTTTCGGTCAGTTTTTATCTTGCGGAATTCGAAAGGGTTCGGAAAAGTAAATTTTCTTGGAATTGGAGCGCATTTTTGTTCGGACCCGTCTGGTTGGCCTACCGAAAAATGCCGGGGTACTGCGTTGTTTCCGTCATACTTCTGTGTCTCGTCGTTTTTGGAATTTATGATCCGTTCATTTTGAAAATTCAGTGCAAAAATTTCCTTGCTTCCCCGATGCTCTATGTGTTTTTCGCTGTCATACTGATTTATATGACAATGCATGGAATATTCGGAAATAGTTTATATTTCAGGTGGTTAAGAAAGAAACGGCATATTCGCGGAAGTCAGCCCATCGCGCCGATTTTTGCTTCAATATGTTTGTTATTTTACGTTGATGCTTTTGGAGGAGCGCTGTGGCTCAGGCATTATCGCATGACTCACAATCATTGCTCGGGAATTTTGACGGAAATAAATGCGTTGCTTGGTGGATTTGCAAGCTGGATATTTGTGATAACTGTTTTTTCAGTCCTGCGCAAAATATACGAAGCTATAACGAGTCGCAAAGGAAAGTTTGTAACTTTTAGTCGAGAAAATGCAGCGGAAATTATCGCGATAAAGCCCTCGATTGTTCGGTGGTTCGCTCCGGCAATTTTTTTTGCTTTTTCCGCTTATCACATATGCTGTAACTACATCGGGTATTTTCAAATTTTTCTGGAAAAAATTTCGTAATCAAATATTCATAAACAAATTTAGGAGATTCACCCGTTCACCGTGAAAATTACGACCGAAAACCGTGAGAATTTATGATTTTATCCAATTCCCTTTCCAGATACTGAGATTCTGCTTTATTTTTGTTGAAAAGTTTGGCTTTTTTGTACTGCACGCATTTTCCCGAAATATTGTTCGTTTCGCAAAATTTCCCGATCGAGCGGACGTTCTTCATCTTATCGTCCACAAAAATTATCTTGCTGAATTTTTGCGGAATGCGCTCCAAAAATTTTTGCAGCACAGTTCCTTTATCCAGATTGCAAGCGAAAATTATTCCGTTTTCGAAGATGGGATACCTTATCATATTGTATTTCGGCAGATTCGCGGGAAGTTCGTAAAAAGTCATTTTTTCGATTCCGTTCCACGATTTTTTGAAATCAAAACCGAACGGCGCCAGCTCGTTTTTTCTCAGATTTTCGACGTGTTTTATATCGTGAAATTCGCCGGTCCAGTGCGATGTCAACACCAAAACGGAGACTCCTTGCGCCTGCATATTTTTTATGTTGTTCGGCAACTCATCGTTCACCAGCCTGAATTTATACCGCCTTCTGAGATCGAGGAGAATGTCGTCCGCCTTGGAAAATCCCACCCTTTTGTCTAGATATTGTATCGCTTTTTTGTAATTGGATTTATTCGCCGGAGAAAACAGAGTGTCCGTTGGAGTTATCAAAACCTCGTCGCAATCAAATATTACCAAGGTGTTCTTATCGGCCTTCTCCAAGATTTGCTGCAGAACCTCGTCGTTATCGGTAACAAAAGTCTCTACCAGCCTGTTGTTAGAGCATCCGACGATCAACAGCAACGCTACCAGACACAAAAATTTACGCATATTTTCCTCCTTGCACGCAGTATCTTAAGTCGATGAAACGAATCAATCAATGGCAAGGAAAGGAGTTGTTTTCTGCTGCGCGAAAAATGTTACAATGGTCTGCGTTTTACAGGGAAATTATGTATCAGAAGTTCAAAACCAACATTTTGGTAAGGGATAAGATGGTCGAGAAAATGCAATCCGAAGGTATTTTGGTCGACTATAAAAAACTGGATCAGAGAAATTATGAGAATGCGCTGAGGAAAAAAGTTGTTGAGGAAGCGCAGGAAGTCGCGGCTGAAAATGATCGCGAAAAATTGATTTTCGAATTGGCTGATTTGCAGGAGGTGGCGCAAACGTTAGCGAGTGTGTTTGGAATTACCTCGTCGGAAATTTCGGAAGCCCGAAAAAAGAAACGGGAAAAATCAGGCGGCTTTTCCAAAAAGCATTTCACAAATTTTGTCGAGATAAAAAACGACAACCCCGCGATCGAATATTATTTGCAGCGTCCGAAAAAATATCCGAAAATTGGGTGAATTAACGGGTATATGTATGAAATATCTTCCGTCGACTTTTAAAACCAACATCATCGACAACTACGGAGAGAAAGGGAGCGAGTGGCTGGAATGTCTCTCGAAATTTGGCGGTAAGGTGGAATTTGACGAATCTCGAGGTTTTCCCGAATCTCACTTTCAATTACGTCGCTTCGGCCTTGCGCGGAGCCGAGAAGGTTGTGTTGAAAATCGGCATCGAACACGATCTTTTGCGGAGAGAAGCGGCCGTTCTGACTTTTTTCAAAAATCATGGTGCGGTCGATTTGATCGATTTCTGCGACGGCGCGTTGCTGTTGAAAAAATGCAGCCCGGGAAATTCGTTGATGGATTTTTTCCCGCGCGATGAGCAAAAATCCGTCGAAATTGCGGCTGATGTTATCAAAAATCTTCGTTCAGCTTCGAAAAAACAGGAAATTTTCAGCGATTTCGTTTCTCTTGATACTATTTTGAAAGACTTAGACCAGCCCTCAAATATCAACGAAAATTACCTGAACAAAGCCAAAAAATTTGCTGAATTTTTGCAAAAAACCTCTTGCGAAAGAGTGGCAATGCACGGCGATTTGCACCACGATAATATCATATACGACGGGGCGGAAAATCGTTGGAAAGTGATCGATCCGTTTGGCGTCGTCGGGGATTCGGTTTATGAATTCGCCTCGTTCATGATAAATCCGATAGATAAAATTTGGAAAAGATCCGATGCCGTTTCGCTGGTAGATGAGCGTGTTTGTATGTTTTCGCAGATCGCGAATATTGACCCTCTGCGTCTGAAACAGTGGAGTTTTGTAAAAGCTGTTTTGTGCTTAATCTGGACTGCAAAAACGAAAAATCAAGACAGGCTGGAGCTGGTGAGATTGTTCGATAAAGTCGTTTGATCTTGCGTTTGGATTCTACATGCGGATTTGATAATTCACAAAAAGAATGGAGGGTTAAGCGCAAGTAAGGTAAAAATTAACAATTCATTAACTTTCGATTGGCAGAATACTCATGATTTATGGAGTTTTTATGGAAAACGAAACAAAAATCAGGACGGCGGTTTTGTTTGGAAGAACACAGTGTTTTCTATTTTTCAGGCTTTTGAAATGCGTTTTTTTCTTTTTTGTTCTTTTCTCGATTTTCGGAAACTGTGCTGCGGAGGAGGTGTCTTCGCGTGAGAAATTGGGAACGGGTTTGAAAAAATTTTCTGTAATTATTCCGATATATAACACAGAAAAATACCTGCCAGAGTGTATCGAAAGCGTGGTAAATCAGAGTTATCAAAATCTCGAGATAATTTTAGTCAACGATGGATCTCCCGGAAATGCCGACGAAATCTGTAAGAAATACGTGCAGCGCGATGATAGGGTAAAATACGTTAAACAAGATAATCAGGGGGTCTCAATTGCTCGAAACAACGGAATTGCCTTATCCACAGGAGATTACATATTTTGTGCGGATTCCGACGACACTTTAGATAGAGAATTTATCGAAAAAGTCAGTAAAGTTTTCGAAAAGGAATCCTGCGATTGCGTCATAATCGGCGAGAATTTTTGCAGAATTCCCACTGAATTGATAGGAGCGTTACCCGCGTGGGGTATTGCAGTGACGAGAAATTTTTTGGAAAAATATCCGGACGTGAGATTCCAAGAACATATGCAGCCGTGCGAAGACGGATTGTTTTCTCACAAATTGTTAGCGCTAACAGATAAGGTATCTCTCTGTAAATCCGCAAAATATTTTTACAGACAACATGCGGAATCCAGTGAACACAACATAGATAAAAACAAAATACTAAAAGATATTCCAAGGTGGTTTGAAATTCTGGAAAAGTTCCATACAAAATACGGTTTATGGAATGAAAAAGTACATTTGTTATCGTTTATAAAAACAGAACCTTACGGAAGATTCTGTAAATTGCCTTTTTCTGATTCAGAGCGAAAATATCTTTTTAAGGTAATACATAATTTTCTGAAAAAACACGAACTAAATGACGAGAAACTTGCGAGAAAATTTCCTCGTTATTTTTATTTATTTGTTACATCGGATTTCTATTTTACCTATAATTTCAAGCATTACATGGAGATAGTAAAGATTTTTTGTAAATCCGTTTTTTTAGCTCTGAATGAATGTAAAAATGATCTGATCCGGGATGTTACAAAGTCGTTGAAGAAAAAAACGCAAGAAATTAGAAATTCTTCCGATACAAAAATAAAAGAAACAGGGAAAAACTTCTGTTAATCGGGGAATACTTAATTGATGGACAGGGAGGAGTCGAACACGTCCTTTGTAATATGGCGAATGTTATGGATAGTTGTGGATATGATGTCACTATTGCGACGATGGAAACGAAACGGGGAAATACATTTTATAATCTGAACAAAAATGTGAAATTCGTTAATTTGTATGAGAAAATTTCATTGATTAATAAATTAAAGACGTTGATGACATCCGATCCTCAAAGATTTTTTATTAAGTTAAGATGTCGAAACGACATTCTCAACGAATTTATCAAGAATAATAACCCTGATCTTATAATATGTTTTTCTTTGCCCATTCTTTTGAATGTTACTTACAAAAAAGATTTTGATATACCTATCATTTTGACAGTTCATGGCAACCCGATAAATGATTACAGCAATCGCTTCTGGCCGAGACCCGATTGGAGGAACAAACTGTTGGAAGGAACCTATCAAAAGGCAGATGTTGTCCAAGTGTTGTTGGACAGTTATCGATCTACGGTACCGAAATCATTTCAGGGCGAAGTAGTGACAATTTCCAACATCGCCAAAAAATTCAGTAATTTTTCCATAAATTATCACAGGTCGGGACGGAAAAAGATTGTATGTATCGCATCTCTGGATAATCGCAAACATCAAGATTTATTGATACGTGCTTTTTCGAGTATAGCGAAAGACTATCCCGAATGGATTGTCGAACTTTGGGGTTCAGGACACAAAAGAGAGGAATATCAAAAAATGATTTCCGATTTTGCGATGACAGATCGAATCTTTTTGAAAGGATCTACAAAGAATGTGGAAGAAGTTTTGAAAGATACGGATATTTTCGCACTACCCAGCACTTGCGAAGGTTGGCCATTGGTCCTTGGAGAAGCAATGAACGCGGGAATCCCTTGCGTAGGTTTGTCCATTTGCGATGGCGTAAACGAAATCATTAAACACAATAAAAACGGCCTGTTAAGTGAAAATTCCCCGAAAGATTTCGCTGAAAAATTGAAATTTTTAATGGATAGTCCGAAAAAGCGTGAAAAATTGGGAATCCTGGCAAAAAAAGATATGCAAAGTCACTCCGAAAGTATCATTTGGGGGAAATGGAAAGATTTGATACGAAAATACACCGATAAAGTACGATTAAGTTTATATAAAGAGGAATTGAAAAATGGAAGAGGAAACAAAACGCACTGATCGATGCCCGCAGAAAGTCGTTGATCTCACCGTCGAGGATTGCGGCGACGTTTCCCTTTTCAAAATTCGTGCGCGAATCTTGAAAATTTATTAACTTTTGAGTGATAGAATATCCTCAAATTGTAGGATTTTTTGCATGAAATTTTTTCGAAAACGAACCACAATAAAGGAACTCATATGGGTTCTGTGCTTTTGTTCGTTAATAATAGTAAAAGATCCGATCCATAATGGGTTCTTATACCTATCCGCCGTGGTCGTTTGCGAATTGTGGATATCATTCCGCTTGCCGGGGGCTGAATATTTGTGGATGGACGCCAAAAATTCAGATTACTCGAATTACCGAGAAATCCGCATAACATCAGCCGTTTTTCTGTGGTTCCTGCTGATCGCCTTGCCGAAAGGATGCATTCCTTTAGTTTATTGTATATTCGCGATCTGTTTTGAACGAATTCTCATCAGAGTTTTTCGAGTTCCTCCCAAAAATGGTGTCATGTCGTTGAAAAGGGAAAAACGTCAAAGGCCTATCGGTATTGGGAAATAGGAGAAATATTAACACTAACAATTTTTATGATTCTTGTAGGGATTTGTCTGTGGTTTGCGATAAAAAAAGTATCATTTAATTGTTTTGAAAAATTCTCATCAGAGTTTTTCGAATTCCTCTTTTTAAAAACAAAAGGGAGCGAAGTCTAAACAATTATTTGCCCTCATCACTCTGCGTCACCCTTGCGCTGATGGAAGCTCGCAGGAAGTCGTCGATGTCGCCGTCGAGGATAGCCGAGACGTTGCCTTTTTCGAAATTTGCAATATTTTAACTGTAACTTAATCGTTATTTGATATTATCCCCGAAAAATTGCAAGGAGAATACATGGGTCGGGTACTAAACTTTTTGTGCTTCTGTACGATTTTACTCTTTGAAACGCGGGTCAGAAGGTTAATAGGAACAGATTCATCGATTTATCCTCTCCTTGCGACGGGAATTGTTGCAATCTTTGAGCTGTACATCTTGTTGAAACTTCCGCGTTTTGAAAATTTTTGGCTTTGCGAAGCGAGTGCAAACAATCCGAAATGTACACAAAAATGCTCGCAAATTCGCTGGATTGGATTGATTCCGATATTGGCTATAAGTTACTACTATCGAACAACCATTTTGTACTTCCTGATTTATTGTCCGTTAACAGAAGCCGTCGTCATATATTTCGCAGGAACAAAAGAAGAAAAAGATAAGCTATACGCCCGATTTG
>CACXWU010000010.1 GCA_902771535.1 uncultured Pseudomonadota bacterium
AGAGTCTGACGATCAGGACGGAGAGTGGAAGTATTATATTAAATTGCCAAAGGGGTGTGACGGAATATATGCTGCGAGAAAATATTCTGAGACCGAAGCTGTTTACGATATGATTGATTTCACTGAGAATACTACGATCAGTAAAAACGGATGTTTGTCGACAGATTTCAACGGTAGCTATGACAAAGGTTTCTATTATTTCGGGTCTTCTCCTGTTACAAAAACTTTAACCACAAACGCAAAGGGAAGTTTGAAACTGAAAGTCGCTCCATACTTTGAAGCCTACAGAGGATATATTAAATACGGAACTACAGAGGAAAATATCGAAGCTCCAAAAGAGATTAAAATAAAATATGAGGATCTCTCGAACGGCACGATGCAATTCACGTTCAAAGACTGCGTGATTTTATATGCGAAACTCTGTGATGTTAAAGCAGAAATAGGTAATTCAGCGTGTTACTACCATGCCCATAATTTGGTATGGTACCCTACTCCTTATATTTCGGGAGCTATAAGTTTATCAGGAAGTTATTCAAACTACAGTGTGGGTGAGGGATGGCAATGGCAGCACTGGCTTAAATACCAAAGTAATGACGATAACAAGCTTCGTGTCTGGAGCAATTCACATGTTTCGGACATTACCACAGTTTTAGGCGCAACATCTCCAATGTTTGCTGACTGGTACATGCCGCAAGATGTCTATACCGATTTTGCGAATACCTATTTGGTCGGACCAATGCGTCTGTTTTCTCCGATGACAAGGGATTCGTCTCTCACTCCGAGAAAATACTGCCAGATGTCTGCACGTGATGGGTATGATAATAAAGCAAATTTGCTGTGGCATAATTTCACGCTCCCAATCAATAGGGTATTGAATTGGGGATATCAATCAAGTGATCAAGAAGAGGCAGTAATAGGACTCAAAAAAGCCACTGCAAAAGTTTGTGCAAAATTAAAGACGGATTATGGAAATGATCTGCGAGTCTACGTAGTAAAATATAGGAAACAAGCTAAATACAAGACTTTTCCAGTCTATAATGTTTCACAATCAGATATAGATCACGATTATTCAGTTGTTGATGCGTGCGCTACAAATACCGGCGGAAAGACTTACGATATATCATCCGAAGCCGATCTGAAAACGACTTTGGATAATATCGCGGACGATATTAAAAACTTCGCCGGGGGAGTTACACCTGCCAGTAGCGGCTGGGAAGAATTCGCCGAGGTAGTTATACCTGCTGATAGCGACGGGGAAGAATTCGCCGAGGTAGTTATACCTGCTGATAGCGACGGGGAAGAACCGTATGTGATAATAAGGTGAATCTCTTATGGAATAGTTTTACAATTCCGGGTAATCATGTGTTGTTACAAGCGGGATATCAATCATCCCAAGAAGATACTATAGCGGCACTTAAAAACACTACGGCGGCGGTTTGTGCAAAATTAAAGACAGATACCGGCGGAAAGACTTACGATATATCATCCGAAGCCGACCTGAAATCGACTCTGGATGATATCGCGGACGATATTAAAAATTTCGCCGGGGGAGTTACACCTGCCAGTAGCGGCTGGAAAAAAGATGATTTTTAAACAGATCACTTCGACATCAGCAGACAGCCGAATATAACAGAAGATCAGGGAAAACGAGTGAATGGTGGGCAATGCAGGATTCGAACCTGCGACACCCTGATTAAAAGTCAGGTGCTCTACCAACTGAGCTAATTGCCCTAAAACCGAGGCCAATATAAACAACTTTATATGCAAAAGCAAGTGATATTTTTAATAAATGGCCTTATTGCGGAAACTATTAATTCGTTTTGTGAGGTTCGACACGGATTAATTTTGGAATTTTTAGCAATCTTCTTGAGTTTTGAAATATTTGCGGTTATAAATACGGAGATAACGCATGCGAACAGAGGGGCAGGGTTGTCCGTTCGGTCCGAGAAATCGGTTGGAGTTCGCAGAGGAGGGGGCGCATGGTGTGTTCCCGTGATGGGATTATTTTTTCTTGGATAATTCCATCTTTATAACCGAAAAAGGAGCAAAAATATGCAAGAAGTTTCAATAAAAAGTTTGTTAGAAGCTGGAGTTCATTTTGGACACCAGACACGTCGTTGGAATCCAAAAATGGCGCCGTACATTTTCGGATCTAAGGACAAAATCCATATCATAAATTTGGATAAGACTGCTGCGATGATGAGAGAGGCGTTGAGCGTCGCAGGAAACGTTGCCGCTGAGGGGGGACGTATTCTGTTTGTCGGAACAAAGAGGCAGGCCAGTGAGAGAGTGGCGGAAGCGGCTCAGAAGTGCGGTCAGTATTATGTTAACCATCGTTGGTTGGGTGGTATGCTCACCAATTGGAAGACCGTGTCGCAGTCAATCAAAAAATTGGAGACACTGGAAAACAGGTTAAAGGACGAAAACATCGTACTGAAAAAGAAGGAAATCCTGAGCATCGAGCGAAAGATTGAGAAATTCAACAGAGCTCTCGGTGGAGTTCGCAGCATGGGAGGAATTCCGTCGTTGTTGTTCGTTTTGGATGTCACTTTGGATAAGACCGCCGTTGAGGAAGCCAGAGTTTTGGGAATCCCTGTGATCGGTATTTGTGATACGAATTCAGATCCTTCTGTTGTTGACTTCCCAATTCCGGGAAATGACGATTCGTCCAGAGCGATTGAGTTGTATTGCACCGCCATGGAAAATGCTATTATTGAAGGAATTCAAAAAGGATTGAGTTCGTCCGGGGTTGATGTCGGTGCGTTGGAGAATCCTGTTGTCGCAGAGGAAGTTTCTGAGGAGAGTACGGAATCCGGCGATGATCAAAGTCAAGAAGCGGTTGCTGAATAATTATTGGGAGAAAAATTATGGCAGAAATTACGGCTAGTGAAGTAAAAGCCTTAAGAGATCGTACCGGTGCAGGTATGATGGATTGTAAAAAAGCTCTTGTTGCTTGTGAAGGTGATGTTGAGAAATCTATCGATTGGCTTCGCAAAAAAGGACTTTCCGCAGCGGCTAAGAAATCCGGAAGAGTTGCAGCTGAAGGTTTGGTCGGTCTCTATGTCGACGGAAACAAGGGAACGGTTTTGGAGGTTAATGCCGAGACAGACTTTGTTGCTCGTAACGATTTGTTTCAAAAATATGTTTCAACAGTTGTTGAGATTGCATCCAAGAACGATGCCGATTTGGAGACACTGAAAATTTTGGACTACCCTGAAACGGGCCGCAATGTTTCCGAAGAATTGACAAATTTGATTGCAACAATCGGTGAGAATATGGGATTGCGCAGAGTTTCTCATCTTTCGGTGAGTGATGGAGTAGTCGCATCTTATGTTCACAATAAGATCGCTGATAATTTGGGAAAGATCGGAATTTTGGTTGGGTTGGAATCAACCGCCGATAAATCCAAGTTGTTGGAGCTGGGAAAGAAAATAGCCATGCATATCGCTGCAGCAAGTCCGAAATCGGTAAATATTTCTGATTTAGATCCTGAAGTTGTTGCGAGAGAGCGTGATGTTGTTACGGAGCAAGCGAAGAATTCAGGAAAGAAAGAGGAATTCATTCCGAAAATTGTTGAGGGTCGTTTGAGCAAATTTTACGGAGAGGTTGTTCTTACGGAACAGATCTTCGTGATTGACGGAACCTCAAAAGTGAAGGAAGTAATTGCTCAGGCTGAAAAAGATCTCGGAGCACCGATTAAAATCGTTGGATTTAAAAAGTTCGTTCTGGGAGAAGGTATTGAGAAACAGGCTGTTGATTTTGCAGCTGAAGTCGCGGCTCAGTTGAATTAAGAAGGTCTTATGTTGAAGAATTTTCATCGAGTATTGTTAAAAATTTCCGGTGAATTTCTTATGGGAGATCGTGATTATGGTCTCGATGTTAAGACAGTGGATCGGATCGCCGAGGAGGTGAAGGCCATTCGTGATTTCGGCGTCGAGGTTTGTATAGTTGTTGGGGGCGGGAATATCTTTCGTGGTGTTTCCGCCGCCGCTTATGGCATGCATAGGGCGGCCGCTGACAATATCGGAATGTTGGCAACAGTGATGAATTCAATTGCTTTTCAAAATTCTTTGGAAAGAGTTGGAGTTGATACGCGTGTTATGTCTGCGATTCACATGCCGAATATTTGTGAACCTTATATTCAAAGAAAAGCAATACGTCATTTGGATAAAGGACGGGTAGTTATCTGTGCGGCAGGATCGGGAAATCCATACTTCTCTACGGATACTGCGGCCGTACTTAGAGCTTTGGAAACGAATTGTGAAACTTTCATAAAAGCGACAAAGGTTGATGGAGTTTTTGATTCCGATCCGATTAAAAATCCGAATGCCAAGTTTTTGGAAAAGCTATCCTACGACGAAGTTATTGATAAAAACATAAAAATCATGGATCATACCGCCATTACTTTGGCTAAAGAAAATGGTATCCCCATGATTGTGTTTTCTTTGAAAGAAAAAGGTAATTTAGAGAAGGTCTTATTGAGAACGGGAAAGTATTCTCTTATAATCTAACAGTGGAGGGAATAATGTTAGAAAAGTTAAGAAAAAAGATGACAGCCAGTTTTGAGAATCTGTTGAAGGATTTCGGTGGGTTGAGAACAGGAAGGGCCTCCGTGTCCATTTTGGATAGCGTTATGGTTGAAGCCTATGGAAGTATGGTTCCGCTGCAGCAAGTCGGAACAGTAAGCGCTCCGGAAGCAAGATTGTTAACAGTGCAAGTTTGGGATTCTTCATTGATAAAGCCAACGGAAGTTGCAATCAGAAATTCCTCGATAGGTTTGAGTCCTATGGTGGATGGTCAGTTAATTCGCATAGCAGTTCCCGAGTTGAGTGAAGAGAGAAGAAAAGAAATCTGTAAGTTGGCGGGAAAATATGCTGAACAGACCAAGGTTGCAATTCGCAACGTTCGTCGAGAGGGGATGGATGATGCGAAAAGGCAAGAGAAGAATAAGGAAATTACCGAAGATGAATTAAAGAGACTTTCGGACGATATTCAAAAAATAACCGATGAATACGTAAAGAAGGTCGATTCCGCTCTCGAGGTAAAAGAAAAAGAAATAATGAGAGTTTAGTCTATGTCGAATGCGGAGTTGGATTCGAGCAAAAATTCAGAATTACAGCACATTGCATTTATTCCAGATGGTAATCGTCGTTGGGCTAGAAAACGCGGAGCTATTTCAACTTTAGTTGGTCACAGACGGGGGTTTGATAACGTTAAGCAGCTTTGTGTTTCACTTATCAAATACAATGTGAAATATGCAACGTTTTTTTGTTTTTCTACAGAGAACTGGAACAGGTCTAAGGAAGAGGTTTCTTATCTGATGAAGTTATTCGGTTCAGTATTCGATGATGCGGATAATTTTTTGCAGGATAACGGAATAAAGGTTGAAACCGTTGGAGATTTGTCTCAGTTGTCCCAGGATCTCCAGGATAAAATTTCTCAAATAAAAGAGAGAACGAAAAATAACAGTAAGATTACTCTTATTTGTGCGGTTAGCTATTCCGGACGAAATGAGATAGTTCGTGCTGTAAAAAAAATTGCTCAAGATGTTCGGGATAATAAGATTAGTATAGACGATATAGACGAACGGCGATTCGAATCTTATTTGGATTTACCAGAGGTTCCGTATCCTGACATTATAGTAAGAACCAGCGAGCAACGTATCAGCAATTTTTTGTTGTGGGAATCGGCATACAGTGAGCTGATATTTTTGGATAAGTTCTGGCCGGACTTTACGGAGGATGATGTTCGGCTCGTTATAGATGATTTTTCCAAAAGGAAGAGGCGTTATGGTAAGTGAAATAATAACCGGAAAAGTATCTTTCAATTACGATCTTCTAAAAAGGATTTTATCTGGATTTTTGTTCGCACCTATGATCGCATTGGTGCTGATCTTATCGGAAAACAATTTCCGAATCTTATGCTGGCTTGCCTATTTGGTGATTGCTTTTGAAATTTTTTCGCCGAAGGTTAAAGGGTATTATCTTATCAGAAGTTTGGCACTTCTTTTCTGTTTCTTCGGAATGAAATCTTTCATATATTGTCGGCAGTTTTTCGGTTCCATGGGATGTATTCTTTTGATTTGCGTGTCAAGTTTTACGGATATGGGCGGGTATTTCTTCGGTCGGATGTTTAAAGGTCCGAAATTATGTCCAAAAATCAGTCCCAACAAAACCTGGTCTGGCTTTTTCGGTGGGGTACTGTTGGCGAATTTATGCGTGTTTTTTATAAGAGATTTCTTTTACGCGGGGCCGATAAGCAGTTCCGTTTTTTATTTGAGGTTTTGGGGAGTGGAACTACTTGTTTTATCCGCGGTAGGAGGCGATTTGCTCGAGTCCATGTTTAAGCGTTATATCGGAGTGAAAGATATGAGTAAGCTTTTTCCGGGACACGGAGGACTTTTAGATCGGCTCGACAGTTTGTTAATGGTTTCCATAGTTTTTACTCTCATTGATATTTTTTTGTAGGGTGACATGAGCTTTATATATTATTTTCTATCGTTTTTTTTGATTATCAATGTCATCGTTTTTGTTCACGAATATGGTCATTTTCAAGCAGCCAGAAAAATGGGAGTTAAAGTCTCGACCTTTTCTTTGGGAATGGGGCCGGAGTTGTTCGGATTTGAAGACAAGCACGGTACCCGATGGATTTTTTCGGCATTTCCGATAGGTGGATACGTAATGATGCTTGGAGATGGTGATGCGTCATCCATGACCGAAGATAAGGAATCACTAAAAGGATTGTCTGAGGAGGAAAAGAAACAATCTTTTTACGCTAAAAGTAATTGGGCGAAGATTTGGATAGCCTTCTGTGGACCGTTTTTCAATTATATTTACGCATTTGTCGTCATTGTTTTTATGAGTTTATTTTACGGGCTTCCGAATTATGAACCCGTCGTTTCTACCGTGATGCAAGGAAGTCCTGCAGAATTAAGCGGAATTAAAGCCGGTGACAGAATTTTATATGTTGATGGTAAAAAAGTAGAAAAGTTTCGCGATGTGAAAATTGGAATAATTTGTTCTGATAAAGAAAAGATAAAATTCACCGTTGAGCGCGACGGTATGATTCGAAATGTTGAAGTTAAGCCTGAAGTTAAAGAGACAAAAAAACCTTGGGGCACAACCAAAAAAACGAAAGTGGTGGGGATATCCAGCGGAGAACCTATCTATGTTAAGTCAGGTTTCCTGGATTCGATAAAGGGGGCTTCTAAGTATTGTTGGGACATGACGGTTGAAATGTTCGGCATATTCTCGAGGTTGTTTTCAGGGAAAACCTCCATTGATAATTTCGGTGGTATAGTTCAAATGACCAAAGTTGCCGGGGATTTATCTAAATCCGGAAATTTTGCTCAGCTGATAATGTTTACGGTAATGTTGTCGTTGAATTTGGGATTTATAAATCTGTTTCCGTTGCCGGTTCTGGACGGCGGACGCATATTCATATGTTTGGCAGAGGAGATTAGCGGAAAGAAACTCAATGAAAAATTACAAGAATATCTGATGATAGCTTGTATGATTTTTTTGATATTTTTGATGTTAATTACAACTGTAAATGATATTTTAAATATAGAAACGGTTAGCAATTTTATTTTTAAGAGGTAGTATATGAAAGTTTTGCCTGGTGTTTTGTTATCTTTGAGTATTAGTTCGGTCGTCTTTGCAGATGTTGTTGAAAAGATTGAATATTCAGGATTGGACAGAGTAGAAGAGGCTGCTATTTCAAGTGCTGTCCTCATAGAACCGAATAAGAATTACGATAAAAAGGACGTAATACAAAGTATTCGAAATCTGTATGAAAAAGATTTCTTTTCGGATGTTGAGTTTTTTAAGAAGGGCAATACGTTAGTAATAAAAGTGAAAGAGAAGCCAATGGTTGATAAGGTTGCTTTCGAAGGTAACGATGCCGGAACTGATGAAATGCTGAAAAATGTCGTAAACGGCAGGTTAGGCGAGGGTAAGCTGTTTAGTAGCCACGTCGTGAAAGATGTGTTGTCCGATATGCAGTTGGCCTATAAGGCTTTAGGTTTCTATTTCACGGAAATCAAGCCTCAATATATAGAGCGTACGGGGAATAAGATTGACATTGTTTTCAACATAAAAGAGGGACGAAAGACGACCATTGAGAAAATTGTTTTCGTTGGGAACAAGACCTTTTCTGATGATCAGCTGAAAGACATCATGTCTATGAAAGAGTTCAGACTCTGGCGTTTTTGGGACTCTGACAGCCAGATTTATCGTGAAGATAAGGTCGATGTCGACATAGAAAATATCACGAAATTCTATAAGAGTAAGGGATTTCCTTTCTTTGTGATAACTTCAAATCACGCAGAGATGAGTAATGACAAACAGTCTCATTTTTGCACTTTTATCATGGACGAGGGAGATAAATACAATATAAGGGACGTTTCTCTGAAATCGGAAATTCCGGACATAAAAGCAGATGATTATAAAAATTATATAAGATTCAAGTCAAAGGATGTATACAATGAAACGCTAATATACGAGGTACGAGACAAAATTCGAAAAGAGGTTTCTCTTAAGGGTAATCCGTTTATCAATGTAACAGTAGATATTCAGTATGATAAAGAGAAGAATTTAGCGGACGTTTTTTATAATATAGTAAAAAGCAAAAAGGTCTTTGTTGAGCGTATAGAGATTGTCGGGAATACCCGTACTTTGGATAAGGTTATTCGTAGAGAGTTATCTGTTCATGAAGGAGATGCTTTGAATGCTTACAAAATCCAGCGAAGTATAGATAAACTGGAAGCCATGGAATATTTCGACGATGTGCAGGTTCGACAGGAAGACGGATCAGCAGAAGATAAGAAAGTAGTAGTCGTTTCTGTTAAAGAAAAGGACTCTACTGCTCAAATCAAATTTGGTTTGAGTGTTAACGATTCCGACGGTTTTGGTGGTTTCCTCGGGTTTTCTGAGAATAACTTAATGGGAACCGGAAGGGTTTTGTCCGCTGATATTATATGGATGCAGCAACATCACGGAGCAAGTATTGGTTTGTACGACCAGAGGTTTTTTGATCAGAACGTAGGAGCTGGAATTAAGGTCGGTGTAAGTGATATTAACCGTAAGAAATTTGAGAGGTCTTCTCTTCGCTCGTTTTTTATAAGACCTTATATTCGTTATGCGATTAATGATCATTTGAGTCATACAGTAAGTTATTCAGTTTCGTTCAACAGAAGAAGGTTTTGGAATAAAAGCTTGAATAAATGGACCAATGAGCTCGCGGATTCGTATACTATAGATGGTGGTAAGGATGATGGCAAAATAGTAAAGTTGCGAAACAGGGATATCAGACAAGATGAATACGGAAAGTATACGAATTGTGAGTTGTCCTCTGTTTTATTCTATCATAATGTAGACAATCCTTATGATCCGAGATATGGATATGATATATCCCTGACCAATTCTTATTCCGGCCTTTTAGGGAACGTGAAATATTTCAAAAATATAATCGAAGGAAACCTGTACCGTCCTGTTACGGAGAAAATCACTTTCGTATTGAATGGTCAAATCGGGCATATTAAAGAGATTTCTAACACCAGAAGTTGTGATAGATTTACTCTCGGTGGCGGACAGACGATGCGAGGATTCGATTCGTACGGTATCGGTGCGAGAGAGATCGGTGCTGGTGATGACATTTACGACAAAAATGGAAAGTTTCTTTATACGAGAAATAGTGATGGGGGCAGCTTGGGAAGTACGAAGTATTGGACTGTCAGTCTCATGCTGAAAGCACCGTTGTCTACCAAAGAAATGGGCATAAATGGCGTGGCTTTTATGGATTTCGGAAGTGCTTGGGGTAGCAAGTATCCGAAGAACAGAGTATATGATTCGAGTGCGATCAGAGTGTCCACAGGTGTTGCGATTGAATGGGCGAAATGTCCGTTGGGAATGCCGATGTCCTTTGTATTCGGATTTGCTCTGAAAAAGAAGCATTTTGATGAGAGACAAGTATTTACGTTAACGGGACCGATGTTATGAGGGAGTTAGGTGTTTTTTTACTTTGTTGTTCTTTGTTTTTGCAGGCTTCTTGTGATAGTAAGCAAAGTAGTCGAAGCAGGGAGGTTCCGAGTAGTTCTGCCAAGGAAGTCGAATCAGCAAATGTTGGAGTTTTGAATAATTCGGGGAAGGCGGTAAAGCTTGCTGTCTTCAGCATAACGGATGTTGCAAAAAGATCCAAAGCCGGTCAGAGCATTGACGAACAGATCGAGGAAATTAATAACAAGTCGAAAAAGGATCTTTTGGAGCTGGAAAACAGTATAAAGAAAATGGATTCCGATGCTAAAACCAGTTCGGACGAGAGAAAGGTTGATGATCTGCAAGTTATTCTGTATGACATGACCAAAGAAAAAAGATACCAGATTGAGGCTGCTTTCAAGTCGGCGCTCGGAGTCCTTAATAAAGAAATTCGTAAAGTCGTCGAGGAAATTGCCAGTGAGAAAGGCTATTCTTTGATAGTAGTTTCGGAAGCGGTTTTCTTTAGTAGTTCCGAATGTCCGGACATTACAGAAGAGGCAATCCGTCGACTAGACAGCAGAATTCCTAAGATAAAAGTAGATATGACCAAAAAAGATCCGGCAGAGAGGTGATGGATGATAGATCAGCGATTTTTCGGGGAAATAAAAAAAATTAAGGCGACTGAGTTGGCTGTGATTTGCGGATTTAAGGTGTTTGGAAATAGGGACTTCGTGATATCCAGCGTTGCGACGTTGAAGCACGCCACAAAGGACGATTTGTCCTTTTTCGGCAACAAAAAATACAAAGATGACCTTAAGAAAACAAAGGCAGGGGCGGTGATTGTGTCAGAAGCTGATCTTTCTGAGTTACCGGAGAATGTTATGGCATTGGTATCTCCAAATGTCATGGTCGGATACGCGAAGGCGTTGACAGTTTTGTGCCGTCCGGATGAGCATCTATCTCATATTTGTCAGACTGCTGTTATCAGTGAAACGGCGAAAATCGGAGCGAACTGCTATATCGGAGATTATGTAAAAATTGAAGACGACGTTGAAATCGGCGACAATGTTGTGATCGGATGTAATACTGTGATCGAAAAAGGCTGCAAAATTGGAGACAACGGATTAATCCGAAACAACGTCACGATTTCTCACAGCATCATAGGTTGTAATGTCATAATAAATTCCGGTGCACGCATTGGAGAATCCGGTTTCGGGATTATTCCGACGGGAAGCGGCATGGTATATGTTAAGCAACTGGGGCGGGTAATCATCGGTGACAGAGTTCGTATCGGAGCGAACACAACTATAGATCGAGGTAGTATTGAAGATACGGTGATCGGGAACGATACAATCATTGATAATCTGGTGCAAATTGCTCATAACGTAACAATCGGAAATCAATCTGTTTTGGTTTCTCAGGTTGGTATTGCAGGGAGTTCAAAAATAGGAAACGGAGTAATTTTGGCTGGGCAAGTCGGTGTGGCAGGTCATATTGAAATAGGGGACGGAGCCATTGCTGCAGCGAAAAGCGGTATTGCATCCAGTATTGAACCCGGCAAAATCGTCGGGGGGATCCCGGCAGTGGATGCTGGAATTTGGAAAAGGCAAGCAGCTTTCCTAAAAATGTCGGTTACAAAAAAGAAGAAAAATTAAGCAAATAAGTAAAGAAAGGGAGGTAGTGTTTATGGCGAAAGAATCATTAAATTTGGAGGAATCGTTGGTTTCAGAAGAGTTATTAAGTTTAAATGTTAACGAAATAAAAGAATGTTTACCTCATAGGTATCCAATGCTTTTGATTGATCGAGTGCAGGAGCTGAAGCTTGGAGAAAGTGCAGTTGGAATCAAGTGTATTACCAATAGCGAGCCTTTTTTTCAGGGACATTTCCCTGCGCGTCCGATTATGCCAGGAGTTCTGATTGTCGAAGCAATGGGACAAACTGCTGGAGTAATCGTAGCTAAGACTTTGAATTTAGAGAACAGCGGTGGATTGGTTTATTTTATGTCTATGGACGGAATCAAGTTCAGAAAGCTAGTTGAACCGGGCGATGTTTTGCATCTGTGTGTTTGCAAAGAAAAAAGTCATGGAAATGTCTGGCGCTTCAACGGAAAGGCTTATGTCGATAATACTTTGGTAGCAGAGGCCATTTTTACGGCGATGATAGTTCTAGAGGATAAGCAATAATGATTCATTCGACTGCTATTATTTCTGGTAATGCGAAGATAGGAAATAACGTAGAAATTGGCGCTTATTCGGTTATCGGGGACAATGTTGAAATAGCAGATAATGTGAAAATCATGTCCCATGTTTGCGTGGAGGGAGACACGTACGTTGGCGAAGGTACACAGATTTTTCCCTTTGCTGCCATAGGGTTTCCTCCGCAGGATTTGAAATTTCACGGAGAAAAATCGAGGGTTATTATTGGAAAAAACAACTCGATTCGTGAGTATGTTACGGTTCATCCGGGAACCGAGGGTGGTACGATGCAAACGGTTATCGGAGATAACAATTTGTTGATGATCGGAGTTCATGTTGCGCATGATTGTGTTGTCGGAAATAATACGGTTCTCGCAAATAATGTAACGCTTGCTGGGCATGTTGAAATAGGTGATCATGCCATAGTTGGAGGACTGTCTGCCGTTCATCAGTTTGTGAGAATCGGACACAATGCAATAATCGGAGGCATGACGGGAATAGAAAGAGATGTTATTCCTTTCGGAGCAGTGAAAGGAGAGCGAGGGCACCTGTACGATGTCAATGTTTTGGGATTGAAGAGAGCGAATTATTCCCGCGAAGAGATTGTTGCTATCCGCGAAGCCTATCAGATCATTTTTTTCGGAGATGATGTTCTCCTGGAAAATGTAAATGAAGCCGAAAAAAAATTACCAAATTCCGATGGTGTTAAAGAAATAGTAAACTTTATGAGATATAAGAGTAACAGATCGTATTGTTTACCTAAAGGGAAATGATGATTGGTATATTTTGCGGAAGAGGAGAGTATCCTCATGTAATTATTGATTCTTGTGAGAAGCAGAAGAAGGATTTTTGTCTTCTTTTTATTGATGATTATGACCGTACTTTTGTTTATCCGGATGTTCCCAAAATTGTATTTAAGCTGGGGCAGGCCGGTAAGGTTTTTCAGTTTTTAAAGGTAAACGAAGTAAAAGAAGTCGTTTTTGCAGGACATGTTAAGAGGCCGAAACCTTGGGATTTGTCTCTCGATTTTGAGGGGTTTAAATGTTTGGTTAAGTTGTGGAAGGCTCTGTTTTGCGCCGGAGACGATGCGTTGTTGCGAACAGTTGCCGATATTTTTAAAGAAAAAGGAATTGATCTGATTTCCGGTACTGATCTGGTGAAAAGTGCTTTTTTTCCAGAGGGAATTTATTCTGCGCGAAAGCCGAACAAAGAAGAACAAGCAGAAATTGAGTTAGGTGTTAAAGAATCTCAGATACTGGGGATTAATGATATTGGTCAGAGCATTGTTGTTTCTGGAGATAAGATAATTTCGAAAGAGGATAAGAGTGGAACGGATGCTCTGATCGACAGGTGTTATGACGGGGTGTTGGTTAAAACTTCCAAACCGCAGCAGGATTTTCGCATGGATCTTCCGGTTATTGGTGTTCATACCATAGAAAATCTGCATAATCATAATTTTCGTGGGCTTGTCATTGAGGCCGACAGAACTATCGTGTTGAATAAAACAGAGGTTCTGAAAAAGATTGATGAATACGGGCTTTTTTTTCAGGTAGTGAAAATTCGAAGAAAACATAAGATATTTATAGTGGCCGGCGAGTCTTCAGGAGATTATCTTGGCAGTCGTTTGATGAAAAGTTTGAAAAAAATCGACGAAGATATTGAGTTCGTAGGTGTTGGCGGTCCGTGTATGGAGGAAGCTGGGCTCATAAATCTTTGTCCGATCTCGAAACTTTCCATTATCGGAATTTGGGAAGTTATTGGGAAGATATTTTACATAAAAGATCTTATAAAGAAGACGGTAGATACTATAATTAATTACAATCCGGACGTTTTGGTAACGATAGATTCTTCAGGATTTACACACAGAATAGATAAGCAAGTTAAAAGTAAAAAGCCAAGCATTCCGGTTGTACATTATGTTTCGCCTCCTGTTTGGGCTTGGAGAGGCTGGAGAGCGAAAAATTTGCATAAGTTTATCGATAAGTTGATGGTTTTGCTCCCGTTTGAGGTGGATTTTCTGAAAAATTACGGAGTAAATACAACTTTTGTCGGGCATCCGATTGCTTCTGATTCGGATTTTGAGAAAAACGACAGTTTGAAATCCGATAATCTCACTATAACTTTATTGCCGGGAAGTAGGCCTTCGGAACTTGAATATCATATGCCGATTTTGAAGAAATTTTCGGAGATGATGATTGCAAGATATCCGGAAGTCAGATTTTATCTTCCGACAGTAAAGACCGTTGCACCTCTGATAAAAAGATATGTTGAAACTTGGAAATACAAACCAATTGTTTCAACAAAAAAGTTGAAAAAAGTAAAAGCGTATAATTCGTCTCACATTGCGGTGGCAGCTTCCGGAACAGTTACTCTTGAGCTGGCCAAAATGGGCTTGCCGTTCGTGGTGATATACAAAACTTCTTTCATAACCTCCAGGCTAGTGAAGTGGCTTATAAAGGTTCCGTATGTTTGCTTGGTTAATATCTTGGCTGGAAAACCTGTAGTACCAGAGCTTCTGCAAAATGAATGTACTCCTGAGAATATTTTCATTGCAGTTGAAAACATACTTAATACGGATTTGAAATATCAACAGCAAAATGAGTTCGCGAAAGTCATGGAGTCATTGAAAGCCGACAAAATGAAGCCCGCTCAGGAGGTTTTTTCTTATATTAAAGACAAAAAATAAATCGCGTCGAGTCTGAAAAGTTTCGAGTTGCGTTACAGAACCTGCCTCACGACATATAGAGGACGCCGTTTTGTTTCAAGATAAATACGACCTACATATTCACCGATAATTCCGAGACTGATCAATTGAACTCCTCCGAAAAACAAAATCGCGGTCATCAGGGAAGCGTATCCGGGAACATCAATGCCGAAGATCAGAGTCCGAATCAGAATCCAGATACCGCGGAGGAATGCCAATGTCGTAACAAGTAGCCCGAAATAGGTCGACAATTTCAGCGGAAATGTCGAAAACGACGTAATGCCGTCGAGCGCATAGTTCCAGAGTTTCCAATAGTTCCACTTGGACTGTCCCTCAGCCCGTATGGGTCTCTTGTATCCCACGCAAGCAGTTTTGAATCCGGCCAGAGCAAACAACCCCTTCATAAATCTCTTTCTTTCGTGAAATGATTTTACGACATCCACTACTTTACGGTCCATCAGGCGAAAATCTCCTACATTTTCCGGTATCTCTAAATCTGAAAATTGGTTGAAAGACTTGTAAAATAACCAAGCGGTCAACCTCTTGGCTAGAGAATCATCAGATCGATCTTCTCTCTTGGCCAAGACGACATCCACATTTTTGGATTTCCAAATCTTTACCATTTTGGGAATCAATTCTGGCGGATCTTGCAGATCGCAATCCATTGGAATGACGCATTGCCCTGTTGCAAAATCCAGTCCTGCAGACATGGCGGCGTCCTTCCCGAAATTTTTTGAAAAATCCACTATTCTCAGTTGCGGGACAGTTTCCTTTATCTTGATTAACTTGTTCAGTGTATCGTCTTTGCTTCCGTCATTTACGCATACAATTTCGTAGGACAGAGCTAACCCGTCTAAAATAGGCACAATTTTTTTGAAAAAAGAATCAACAGCTTCCGATTCATTATAGCAAGGCAAAACTATACTCAGCTCGGGATTCTTAGTCATGAGGCTTTTTCAGGAGAGACCCTGCTTCCGCATTTGAAATAAGACCAGTCATTTCTTCATCAAAGTTATAAGTATTACCCGACGAGCGGATTATTTTCTTGCTCTTCAGAACCTTATTGGTATCAAATGTCAGCCTGATCATCGTACGATTTTTCATTTCAATACCCTTGAAAGAAGTTTCTTCTGACCTTCCTCCCAAGTATATCCATGTGAAGTTATCCTTATGCAGAGAAGGAGTTCCGCAACTTTCTATCACTTCTTCCATAGTCGTTCTTCCCTCTATGAAGGACTCAAATTGCTTTTCCGCAACAACATTTCCCCGAGAATTTATGAACGGTTCACACGAAGCCAACAACAGGGAACCTACCAAAAGACAATTCCTAAAGCGCATACCAACTCCACGATTACATGTGTCAGTTTAGTTGCTGAATGCATAATTTTCAAGAAATTTCGCTCAACTCTATAGAAAAATCTGAATTTTCATATATATTTAATGTACTATCATGAGGTGGTTTAATGATATTGACTTATCAAAAGATTTTGGAGAGTGTGAATAACGGAAAAATTTGCATTTCTCCTTTCGATGAAGCAATGTTGAACAGCAACAGCTACGATTATCGCATCGACAGAAAGTTGCTTGAAATCGACGATATACCAGTGGATCCCAAGAAGCAGACTTCGTATCACGAGATAGAATTTAACGATGACGGTTATGTACTCTCTCCGAACAAAACTTATTTGGCGAATACTTATGAAGAAATAGGCAGTAAGGAATTTGTTCCGTTGTTGATAGGAAAGTCTTCTTTGGGAAGATTGGGGCTGTTTTTGCAAATTACTGCAGATCTTGGAAATTTAGGGTCGGCCCATCGTTGGACTTTGGAGTTGAAAGCAGTTCAGCCGATAAAGATTTATCCTATGATGAGAATCGGTCAGGTGTCTTTCTGGGAGACTTCCGGGGATAGAGAAATGCTCTACGACGGGAAGTACAATAAGTTTTCATCAGCAAAATCCAGCGAAATTTATAAGGAATTTATCGGAAAATAGTCGAGGAGTAACAAAAATGATTTTAACCGGTAGCGAAATTTTAAAAAATTACGAAGAAAAAAGAATAATAATTGATCCGTTTAACAGAGATCAGCTGAACCCGAATTCCTATAACTTTACCTTGGGCAACAAGCTTTTGGTTTATAACGATTATGTTTTGGATGTAAAAAAAGAAAATCCAGCCAGAGAGTTGGAAATTCCGGAAGAAGGTTTGACCTTGGCGCCGGGTACGGTTTACCTGGGCCACACGAAAGAAGTGATTGGCAGTGAGTATTTTGTTCCTGTCATCAGAGGACGTTCATCCATAGGACGTTTGGGGTTATTCATTAACATTACCGCGGATTTGATTGATGTCGGGGCAATCGGGCAGGTGACTTTACAGTTGAATGCCGTCCAGCCTGTAACCATATATCCGGGAATGCAGATCGGACAGGTGACTTTCTGGGCTGTTTCCGGAGATGTGAAAAAGTACGATGGGCGTTATCAAAATTCCATGGGACCAGTTGCATCGAAAATGTACGAAGATTTTCGAAAATAAGGTACTGAAAAATCGGAGCGAAGTTTGCGTTTGGGAATTTGTTAACCCAAGAAACCTGGGGGAATGATTAAGAATGGGGAAGCTGAAAGCGAAGAGTGGAGATAGATTTTATTCCTGGTGGATTGGTCTAAGTCACAAATCTCGGGTGCGCTTTTCTTTCATTGTCCTTGGGTTGTGTTCAGCTTTAAGTTTTGTGTCCCCTGTTGGTTATGAAATTACTGAAGAGACTGCTGTATTTGACGATTTCTTGGGATTTTTCTTTATTGCACTATTTGGATTTTGTTTTGTGGTTTTTTATATTGGCTTTTTTACTTCATTGGTGCTCTATATTGGTTGGTTTATCCGCTGACTATAGATCTTAATCTTCACTGTGTGTTAATTCCGTTTGCATTGATTGCAATTCCGACGTATTTAGCGGTTCCGTTGTTGCTGCCGGTGTACATCACGAAGAAGTTCTGCGAAAATGTCTGGATTTCAGCCTTTGTTTTTGCGACATTAACCTGTTTGGTTATGTATTTGCAAGGACATTATGCGCCTGGATTTCCTTGGGCTCTTCCCGGATATGTTTGGGGTCATAATCTCAATCTTATGCAAGGCCTAAGTATTTGGGGAATATACGGGCAGACCTTTTTTACGTTGCTTATGGGAAGTATCTTTGGAGTATTTATAGTTGGCCTTAAAGATAATTCCACCAGCGAAGCGGAGGAACTATCAGAAATTGAGGTTCTTGAAAAATTTCGTAGGTCGGAAATTAATTTCTCTGAGGAGTTAAAAAAGGTCGATTTCAAAAAAAGTGGTCTTTCTTTTACAATTCTTCTTGTTTCATTTTCATCATTATCTGTTTTCGGAAATATACGACTTTCAGAAAATCCGATGAAGTATACGTCGTACAAAATTCGATGCGTTCAAGGCAGCATTCATCAAAAGAATAAAATGAACAGAAATTTGTCTGCTCATAATTTAAATCTGTATTTAAATTTGAGTCAAATGAAGTCAGAACGCGATAATTGGAATCCCGATTTTGTGATTTGGCCTGAAGCAAGTGTTCCTTACCTGTTTACGGATAAATCCAAGACGCTGACTGAAAAATTGGCGGGTGTAGTGCCGCCTGACGGATACTTATTGACGGGGGCGGTGAGAAAGGATTCCGTTAGCGGGGATATTTACAACAGCGTAATCGTTTTGAATGAATTCGGAAAAAATGTCACAAATTATGATAAAAAACATCTTGTGCCTTTCGGCGAATACATTCCGTTTCGCAGATTTATTCCCGATGTTTTTGCTCCGATTGCTAACAGTATCGGAGATTTTGCTGTGGGAAAAAATTCCAACGTAATAGATCTTAAAGGGGTGAAAATGGCTTTAACCGTGTGTTATGAAGCTATATTTCCGGGCGAGTTTATATCGAGTGACTCCGATATTGATGTTATCGTGAATATCACCAATGATGCTTGGTTTGGACATACATCAGAACCAGCACAACATTTGAATATTGTAAGAGCAAGAGCGATAGAAGAAGGAGTTCCTCTTATACGAGTGACGAATTTCGGAATCAGTGCGGTTTTTGATGCTTATGGCAGAAAAGTTGATTTTTTGAGAACGGATGAAGTCGGAGTTATAGATTGTTATATTCCGAAAAAGATCGAAAAAACTTTTTTTCGAAAATTTTTTATGGATAAAATGAAATTAAAACAGTAGGATACGTTTTGATGAATGCAGAAAAGCGAAAAAGCTAAAATATTTTTTATGAAATTAATAATTTATTTGAATATTAATGAGAATATTAAATAGAATTAATGATAGGAGAATGTTATGGAAAGATCAGATAAAGACGGTACTTTGCGTTGTTCCTTTTGCGGAAAGACTCAGCATGAAGTAAAGAAGCTTATCGTTGGTCCTACTGTATACATATGTGATGAATGCATTGAGTTGTGTGCAGGAATAATTTCCGATGCAGAACCTGCGGACTCTTTGAAAAAGAATAATGAATTACCATCTCCTAAAGAAATTTGCAAAACTTTGGATGATTACATAATCGGACAGGACAAGGCAAAGAAGGTTCTGTCGGTTGCTATATATAATCACTATAAAAGATTAAATTGTGGTGCCAAGAGCACGGACGTGGAGCTCTCGAAGTCAAACGTTTTGTTGGTGGGGCCGACTGGTACCGGAAAAACGTTGCTCGCTCAGACATTAGCCAGAATAATTGATGTTCCTTTCACCATGGCGGATGCAACGACTCTTACCGAGGCGGGATATGTTGGAGAGGATGTCGAAAATATCATTCTGAAATTGCTGCAGGCGGCGGATTATAATGTTGAAAGAGCACAAAAAGGAATTGTTTATATTGATGAGATCGATAAGATTTCGAAAAAATCTGACAACCCATCCATTACGAGAGATGTTTCGGGAGAGGGTGTACAGCAGGCTTTGTTAAAAATTATGGAAGGCACTATATCGTCCGTTCCTCCTCAGGGAGGCAGAAAGCACCCGCAGCAGGAATTTTTGCATGTTGACACGACAAATATTTTGTTCATTTGTGGTGGAGCCTTTGCTGGATTAGAGAAGATCATTGAGTCTAGAGGGACGAAGACATCCATAGGTTTTGAAGCTCAAATTAAAGCAAAAGAAGACAAAAAAGTCGGGGAGATTTTCTCTAAAGTTGAGCCGGAAGATTTGCTTAAGTTCGGATTAATTCCGGAATTTATCGGAAGATTACCCGTTATCGCTACGCTGAATGATTTGGACGAAGTCGCTTTGGTTTCGATCCTGACTGAACCTAAAAATGCTTTAGTGAAGCAGTATCAAAAGCTGTTCAGCATGGAGGGGGTTACCCTGACATTTGATGACGAGGCTGTACATCGTATCGCGAAGTTAGCATTGGAAAGGAAAACGGGTGCAAGGGGGCTGCGCTCCATAATGGAATCTATTTTACTCGACATAATGTATGAGCTGCCGTCCATAAAAAATCTTGAGGAAGTCATTATTACAAAAGAAGTTATTGATGGAAACAGCAAACCTATATTAAAATACTGCGAAGTGAAAACGGATATTGCGTAGGAGACAGTTTTGAAAAATAGTTATCCAGTCCTGACTGTGCGAGATATAGTCATATTTCCGCATGTAGTTGTTCCTTTATTCGTAGGACGGTCAAGGTCCATAAAAGCTTTGGAAGCGGCGATGGATCAAGACAAAAAGGTAATTTTTCTAAGCCAGAAGAATGTACAAGATGAAGAACCTAGATTTGGTGATCTGTATCATGTCGGAGTGCTGGGCAATATATTGCAAATGCTAAATCTTCCGGATGGATCGGTAAAAATTCTTGTTGACGGAATAGATAGAGTCAGGGTTTCCGATTATAGGGAAGAAGACGGGTATTGTTCGGGGAAATGCGAAGTTTTGGAAAAGGAAAATTATAACGAAATCGAGGTTGAAGCCTATAGTCGCATGGTTTTGGAACAATTCGAGATTTATTCGCGGTTGAATAAAAGAATTTCCCTGGACACTATAAATGCCGTCAAGAATTTGCAATCTCCGGATGACATAATTGACGTTATCGCGGCGCATCTAACTCTGAAAGTTCAGGATAAACAAAACCTTCTAGAAGATACCAATATTTTACGTCGATTCGAAAAATTGCTGAAATTCCTCGAGGCGGAGATCGATGTCATTCATGTGGAAAAGAAGATTCGCAATCGAGTTAAAAAGCAGATGGAGAAGAGCCAGAAGGATTATTACCTGAATGAGCAAATAAAAGCCATCCAAAAGGAACTCGGCGACACTGATTTTGTGCTTGATGATACGAAGGAATTTGAGGAAAAAGCTCAGAAGGTTAAGTTGTCCAAGGAAGCGCGAGAAAAATTTCAGTCGGAATTGAAGAAATTGAAAAACATGCCGCCGATGTCTCCGGAGGCGACGGTGGTGAGAAATTATTTGGATTGGTTGCTGACGATTCCTTGGAAAGTAAAAACCAATATAAAAAGAGATTTAAAAGAGGCCAAGAAAATTTTGGACGAGGATCATTACGGACTGGAAAATGTGAAAGAGCGGATTCTCGAATTTTTATCGGTTCAAAAAAGAGTGGGGAAGATAAAAGGATCGATCCTTTGCTTTATGGGACCTCCGGGGGTTGGTAAGACGTCGCTGGCAAAATCGATTGCAAAGGCAACAGGTCGTAATTATGTGAGAATTTCATTAGGTGGAGTTCGCGATGAATCTGAAATCCGGGGTCATCGCCGTACTTATATAGGGTCTATGCCGGGAAAAATTATCTCCAGCATGAAAAAGGCAAAGTCGTCAAATCCGTTGTTTCTTCTGGATGAGATAGATAAGGTCGGGTCGGATTGGAAGGGCGATCCTGCAAGCGCTCTGTTGGAAGTTCTTGATCCCGAGCAGAACAGTAATTTTAATGATCACTATCTTGAAGTCGACTATGATTTGTCTGACGTAATGTTTATCACCACCGCCAACAGTTATGATATGCCAAGTCCTCTGCTGGACAGACTCGAAATCATAAAGCTTTCCGGATATACCGAAATGGAAAAGTTCGAGATAGCCAAGAGGCATTTGCTTCCGAAGCAGATGGAAGAGAATGGCTTGAAGGCTGCGGAACTCACCATATCCGATGATACTATTATGAAATTGATCAGAGACTATACCAGAGAGGCGGGGGTCAGAAATCTTGAAAGGGAGATTTCTAAAATTGCCCGTAAAGTTGTGAAGGAATTGACTGAAAATTCGGAGTTAAATACAGTTTCAATCGATCTCAAAAACCTGGAGAAATACGCTGGAATTGCTAAATTTAAGCGGCAGGATATCGAAGACAAAAATTTAGTTGGAGTTGTGACTGGGCTGGCTTGGACTGAGGTTGGCGGAGAATTACTTTCGATCGAAGCAGTAGCTGTTCCAGGAAAGGGGAAAACTATTCTTACGGGAAAGCTCGGTGATGTGATGCAGGAGTCCATTCAGGCGGCAATAAGTTTTGTGAGGTCTCGTGCGAAAACTTTCGGAATTGATCCAAAAGTGTTTGAAGAAAGTGATATTCACGTTCACGTTCCGGAAGGAGCCACTCCGAAAGATGGTCCATCGGCAGGTGTTGCAATGATTACCAGCTTGGTGTCCAGCTTGACGTCGGTTCCGATCAGGAGAGATGTGGCCATGACAGGAGAAATTACTCTGCGCGGAAGAGTTCTTCCGATCGGAGGTCTGAAAGAGAAGTTGTTGGCTGCTCACAGAGGCGGGATCAAGACGGTTTTGATTCCGAAAGCGAATGAATCGGATTTACAGGACATTCCGAAGTGCATTCTCGACGATCTTGAGATAGTTAAAGCAGAGGTTGTGGACGAAGTTCTCGCTGTAGCTCTGGAACACCCTATCGCTTCTTAATAATTTATTTTGGACAGTCGCCGATTAAATCGGATTTAAAACACAGAAAGGACTTTCGTATAAGAAAGTCCCACTTTGCTTTTTAAAAAAGAGGAGAGCTATCAGGATTCCGGTGATTTTTCAGAATCGACCCTATTGTTCTCGTATAAATAAATTCTCTTAATTCTCGGAGTCCTTGCCTTATAATCCCTAACCAATTTTAATTTCATGTAGAACGGAGAAATTTCGAGGTTTAAAGGTCTGCTGTCTCCAGTTTTTATTTCGGAGTTAACAGGTCCTTGGCTCGGAAAATATATGTCGTTAACTATAATTGCATATTTAAAGTTTGGAAGTATATGCTCTTTAGCATATATGATACTATCATTATTCCAATACTGAATTACATCCTTTAGAATAAGCAAATCTCCTTTATATTTTGACAGATCTTTGATGTCGTCTACGGTGTCATACGAAACATTTGTTCTCTCATAGTGAAGTTTATTATAAGCGATGATCGAATCAACAATGTCCAACCCCAGATATGTTGTATTTTGCGGAAGATTCAGACCTTTGAGTAATTCCCCATAGCCACATCCCATATCGACGATAGTGGAAATGTTATGTTCTGTAATGAAGTTTTGCAAATAATCTATAAACGGACGGTGTTCTTCAACTTGAGGAATCTCAGTGATGGACACTTCTTCATCCTGTTTGACTGTGTAAATTTTTGTAAACACTTCCTTATCTGTTCGTTTATATGCACGGGTAGCTTCGCGATAATCTCGGAAGTGAGCGTTATATGCTACATATACAGCAACGCACGACGCTACTACAACAGCTCCTATTAATACTTGTTTTTTTGAACAACACTTGAAACAACCCGTCTTATCATCCTTTTTAGATTTCATGAATCCCTCCAAATTTAATTTTATTTTAATATGCATATTTTTAAAATTCAATCTTATTAACCGGTTTTATTTCAAGAAAATAAGACGTATGGACACGATGGTATCGAATGTTTATTTCACGACTTGCGTACAATTTACATAATTCTAGTTTAGTCAGCTAAACGAGATTATTTCTCATCCGGGTTTTTTTCTCTCAGCGATTTCAGTTTGCGATGTAATGCAGATCTTTCCATTCCCACAAATTCTGCTGTCTTAGATATGTTTCCGGAAAATCTTTCAACTTGAGCGTTCAGGTAATCTGTTTCAAAGGCATTCCGAGCTTCACGCAATGGTAATGCAATTAGTTTGGATACATCGAGAGACACGAATTTGTCTCGGGTGCTGGCGGTAAGTTCTGCCGGCAGGTCTTTTTTTGTAATTTGGGTATCCTCCAGCGCGTTGATCAAAGAATTTTCTACGATACTTTTCACCTGGTAGACATTTCCCGGCCATTCATAAGTCTGAAGAATCGCACGGCATTCGTCGGTGAATGGCTTTGATTTTAATCCGAAAAAGCTGTCGGAATTGTCGACATAATAATCTACCAGCGACAGAATATCTTCGCGTCGATTTCTCAGTTCGGGAATTTTTATATTTACAATATTTAATCGATAAAACAAATTCTGATTAAAATTGGAAATATCGAGATTTGAATTGTGGCTGCAGATAATTCTCGTATCTATATAAACATTTCCTCTGTTTTCGATGTAAATTCGTCCTTCCTGGATATATTGCAGAAGACGGCGCTGACAGTCTTGGGATAATTCCGTAACGTTATCCAGGAACAGGGTTCCAAAATTTGCTTTTTCGAGATAACCCATGGTCTTATCTTTACCGAATAATTCTATTTCAATTTTATCCTTGGCATCGGAGGAGCAATTAAAATGAATAAACGGATAATCTTTCCGCGGAGATTGGCGGTGAATGTACAGAGCTATATTCTCCGCGCCCATTCCGGGATAGGTTTCGATGAATACACGTCCGTTCGTTTGAGCTGCCTTATCCAGAACGGATTTGAGACCGAGCACAAACGGAGACTTACCGACGTTGATAACTTCCAAATCCACTCTTTTGTTTCTCAATTTCAGATTTTCTTTGCGCAGACGGTACATCTCTATTGCCTGATTGGCCGTGAGCAACAGTCGATCGATTACGAAAGGTTTTTCAATGAAATCAAAAGCTCCGTTCTGGATGGCATTGACCGCCACGTCTATTGTTCCATGTCCCGAAATTATCACCACGGGAACTCCGGCATATTGATTTTTTATCTTGTCGAGGATTTTTAACCCGGCGGATTCGTCGTCGCCGATCCACAGATCCAAAAAGATCAGATCAAATTCAGTTTTCTTTAAATTCGAAAAAGCTTCGGTTTCGTTGCTGACGGGGAAGGTCGCATAGCCCTCATCTGAAAGGACGTCAGAGATTAAAGACCGAACCTCGGCATCATCGTCTATGATTAAAATATTATTTTTCATTTTCGACCTCTATTTTTTTTTGTTCGGATTCCGTGAAAACTGGAAGAATTATTGTTATTTTTGCTCCTGCATCGTGAGAACTTTGTCCGAAAACCAAAGATCCCTTGTGATCTTGAATGATCTTTTTTACGATTGCCAATCCCAAACCTGTCCCCTTCGGAAGTAATGTAAAATACGGTGTCGCCAGCGAATCCATTCTGTCTTGCGGAAGTCCAGGACCGTTATCTTCAACATCCAGACGTATGGTGTTATCTTCCTTTCGCAGTTGGATCCAAATACCTTTACTTCTGCGGCTTATCGTTGAGAGAGCGTTCAAAGCATTCTTTACGATATTAACAATGCATTGATGTAATAACCTATCATCTCCATTTACAAAGTATGTCTCGTTATCTTTTTCTTTGCTGAAGTGGATTTTTACCTTATCTGCAGTTTCATTCATAAGGAAAATGGCTTGCTGGCAGACTTCTTCAAAATTGGTTTTCTTTAATTTCGGTTCCGGAAGTCTCGCGAAGAAGCTGAACTCATCTATCAATCTCTTGATGTCGCCCACTTGCTTCACTATAACCTCGATCAATCGGGTAAAAGTATCTGGATCATCCGAAATTTGAGAAATATATTTTCGCTGCAAGCGCTGAGCCGACAGTTGAATTGGAGTAAGCGGATTTTTAATTTCGTGAGCAACTCGCCGTGCGACCTCTGACCAGGCCGCCTTATGCTGAGCAACCATCATATTTGTGAGATCATCGAAGGTTACTACATAACGGTTATAATCTTCCGCTACGATATTTACGATTTTTATGGAGAATAGGAAAGTCTTATTGTCTATTCGGTAGTTGATTTCCTTCGATATAAACGAATTTTGTTTATTTATTTCTTTAATCATTTCCTGCAATTCCGGTAGAACATTGAGAATATTCTCACCGAAAATAAATTTCTTGCCGAGCAACTCTTCTGCTTTGCTGTTCCAGATGTAAACGCATAAATTATCGAGTCCGATAACTCCTGACGAAATTCCCGACAGCACATTTGTGATGAACTTAACTTTTTCGTCAAGTTCGTTATTGATTGCGATGAGCTCACTCTGTTGGCGATGAACTTTCGATATCATTTGGTTAAATGTCCTGGTAAGATTAGAAATCTCTCCTTTGTCGGAGTGCGGTTCATTCACTCGGGCTGTGAAATCTCCCTTCATTACCGTTTCGGAGACATCGATTAAGTTACTGATACATTTTATGAATTTCCAAGAATATATAAGAGATAGAAGTATTGAAATCACAAGTATGAGCAAGCCGATGATGAAAAACATTACAGTAAAAGCTGTCTCCAAGGAGCTTCGATTGTCCAGCAATTTGTAATAATCTTTAAAAGCTTTGCGGGCATTGTCGGCGTGTTCGATTATTTGCGGATTAATTTTTTTCTCAGTGATTAAGTATATATATTTGTTCGGATTTTTTATGAGGCGAAAACAAGCAGCACATATGAGGGTTTCCTTGTCCATACCACTGATATTCAAAAGTTTTCCATTTCTTTGATGTCGATCAGCAATTTCTCTCAGTTGTTGCATATCTTCATCTTTTATATTTAGAAAGTGCAACGAAACACTGTATTTACTATGCACGATGATTTTTTCATCAGTTACGAGGATCGCTCCGCTCATATCTTTAAATCTGCAAAGATCATCTAACATTCCTCCAAAAGCTCGTTCGAATTTATCATCTAAGCTTTCCAAACTTTCCGGAATATCCATACTATTCAGCTGTCCTTCAATTGCACGTGATATGGATACACAGTCTCCCAATGCGGATTTTCGGGTTTCTTCCAGATAGGAATTCGCGACATTTAATGAATTTCTGAGAGCAGTTTGATTTCTTTTATTGAACCATGATTCCAGACCATTGTGAAAAAACAGGGAAGTAAAAATACACATTAAGATCGATGGTAGAATAGAAATAAAAGAGAAGATCGAAATCAATTTTAGAGTAAATCGGGAACTTCTTTTATGACGATTGCCCCAAATGAAAGTAATTTTGTTCCAAGCTAAAAATAAAAATACGGCGATAAAAGCTAAATCGAAATATAGAATCGAGACCACCTTGCGGGGATTTTCGTTAAATAACTCGATGTTGTAAAACAGGCAGTAAGTGCCTACACAAGACACAATCGATAAAAAGAAGAAAAGGTAAGTCAGGACTTCTCTTTTGTAGGATTTTTTCAGAAAAAACCAGAACTTTCGTAGAGCAAAACTAATATTCATCTTCCAAGTCTAGAGTAAGTAGTTTTTTATGTAAAGTATTTCTGTTTATGCCAAGTATGCGGGCAGCCTTCACCTTATTGCCTCCTGCGTGGCGCATAGTTACGTTTATCAGACCTTTCTCAATTTCTTTCATTATGATGTCATAAAGTCCCGTTGGAACACTGACTTCACTATGCATTTCGAAATATTTCTCAAGCCGAGCTTCCATTGCTTCGGATAAACTGCCGAAGCCGAAAACGCTTGCCTCTTCCAAACTTTTCATCTTTTTTCTTCCATGTAAGCTACATATTAGCGTTAAATTTGATTTTATGGAAGTCATTTTAGAAGTGATTTTCGTAAAAAACTCTAACTGCCTTTTCTATTGATTCTATATTATCCAAATGATTTATTTGTTCTCGGAAGCTTGAAGCTCCGCTCATACCGCTGCTGTACCAGCAAAAATGTTTTCGAAAAATCCGCATTCCATGCTCTGTTCCGTAAAAATCCAAAGTATTCCTGAAGTGCTGCATTACAATTTCATATTGTTTCTCCAAGGAGGGAGAGGGGACGTCTATTCCGTAATTGATTTTTTGCAAAATTTGGTTAAGGAGCCACGGCTTTCCCAGTGCGGCTCTTCCTATCATCACTCCACATGCATGGGATTGTTTTAAAGCCTCTTTTACGTCGTTGCAATTTTTTATGTCGCCGTTGACGAGGTAAGGAATTTTTATGAGGTCTTTTAAATCCGAAATTTCTTCCCAATTTGCTGTTCCGCTGTACATTTGAGCGCGTGTTCGGCAATGAACTGTCAGCATTCGGATTCCTGATTCTTCGAATTGTTTGGCCAAACTACGAAAATTCTTCGATTCGTTGTCCCATCCCAATCTCATTTTCAGAGTAACTGGAATTTTCACCGAATCCACGACCGTTTTAGCTATTTTTACCGCCAATTTTTCATCCTTAAGCAAGGCTGAACCGGAATTATTATTTACGATTTTTTTTACCGGGCATCCCATGTTGATATCGACAATATCGGCACCGTTGTCTTCGTTAATTTTTGCGGATTCTGCCATTCGTTGAGGATCTGATCCCATTATTTGGACGATTTTGATATCTCCTCCACCCGTAAGCCTTCGATAAGTTTTCACACTGTTTCTTACCAAAGCTTCGCTGGAAACCATTTCCGAAACTACGGCTGTCGCTCCAAATTTGCTTACCATGTTGCGAAATGGCGCATCTGTTACTCCTGCCATCGGAGCTAAAAATACAGGAATTTCTTTATCTAACAATGATTTTAACTTCATTCGTTTTCTCAAATAATTGATTAGAATTCAACACGTACGTCATATACCGGATGAGTGAATAAATTGATTGAAGGAGAGGACGCGAACAACCAGTCATTGAAAATTATTTTTCCGTTCTCCTGAATTTTTATGTAGGCGTAAACTTCGTCCATATCATCAGGATTATTTACGAAAGCTTTTTCCAAACCAATTGTTATGGTGCCGAAACGAACAGACTGTCCTACGCTCATTTTAGCCCTAAAAACTTTACCACTGATTTTATCTAAAACCTGAATATTCACATTATCAGATTTCAAAGGGAAGGACTTCCAGATTGACGAATCCGTGTCAGGAATAACACTTGTCAATACATCCTTCATCTTCTTTCGAATCTTTGGGTGAGATTTAGGATCTCCGGCGAAAACAGAAGTCGCAAAAAGAACAAGAAGGAGGCTACTCTTCAGTTTCATTCAAGCTAACACTCTCTTCCGATTCGATATCTTCGTCGGTATCAAGCAACTCAACATCGTCGATTACGCTATCAACTTCTTTATCTTGATCCAACTTGGACTTCCTTTTCATCAGATATTCGGGGTCAAATTCTTCTCCGCAATTCGGACAAAAAATAGGGGATTTATTAAAATCATAGAAGCGAGTAGCACAGCACAAACAAACTCTTTTGATACCCCAATTCTCTTTATTCATGACCAAATTCCTTTTTAATAAATTTTAACCTTGCTAATATAAACCGAGCCATTTTCTAAAGTCAAATAAATATAACAATAATGTTTGTTCGATTTTGTTAATCAGGTTCTTTTGTTGTATTTTCCAAAAAAGAATGCCATCGAGGATTATTCAATGTCTGCAAAAATGCTTCGTGAACTTGGATTTCTTCTTTGGTTGGAAGAAATTTTCGAGCTTCATGAAATTTGTGCGACGAGTTTTTGGGGATCGAATCACTGAGTTCGCCTTTGCCTTCGAATAGCAGACTACTCTGTCGTCCTCCTAATAGATTCAAATACACTTCTGCCAAAAGATAACAGTCGACCAACGCTCCGTGTGTAACACGAATAGAGGTATCTATTTCAAATTTGCGACATAATGCATCCAAATTGACCGCTGATCCCGGAAATTTTATCTTCGCGAGAGTGAGAGTGTCTACGGCATCCTCCAGTTTGAAGAGGGGTTTATCGATTCTGCCGAGTTCGCTGTTCAAAAAATCGATGTCGAATCTGGCGTTGTGTATTACCAAAGTGCTGTCTTTAACAAAATCCAAAAATTCATCTGCAATATCTTCAAAAAGCGGCTTATCCATCAGAAAATCATTTGTAATTCCTGTGATTCTCAAAGCTTCGTCATTCATAAGTCTTTGGGGATTAATATAAGTTTGGTAAACCTTTCCCGTTTGTATATGATTGATTAATTCAACGCAAGCTATATCTACTATGCGATCTCCGTTTTCGGGATTTAACCCTGTCGTTTCGGTATCGAGCACAATTTCTCGAACATTTTTTGAAATAGTCATAATTTGTAAACTTTTTTATGCGAACATAATTGTAGCATTTTTAGGAGAATATTTAAGTGGCGGATTCTATAAAAATACTTGTATTAGATGATGAAGAAGATACGAAAGATCTTTTTCAACAGGAATTTCGTCATCAAATAGAGAGAGGAGACTATTCCTTTTACTTTTCCGTATCCTCTGACGAAGTATCAAACATGTTAGAGAAGGAGAGTTTTGATATATTCATTACTGATATCAATATTGCAGGATTCGATGGAATAAATTTTATCGGTCAGCTTAAGACCACTTATCCATTGATGAAGACTATCGTTACGTCTGCTTACGGAGATATGAATACATTGCGTGCCGTTATGCGAAGTGGTGCGCATGATTTCGTTATTAAACCGATTGATTTTCAGGATTTAGTTCTCACTATTAAAAATACGGTAAACACAGTATTGGAGCTGAAAAGAGCGGCAGTTACAGCCAAAAAACTCAGTGCGATTTCTGATGAATTAACCCTTTCCGCCAAATTGCAAAAGAGTATTTTGCCCGGCAACAGTTTGAAGCGGGGCGATGTCGATGTTTGGGCGGATTCAATTCCGGCCGCTGAAGTGGGAGGAGATTTTTACGATTTCTTTTGGTTGGATGACACAAAGGTTGGGATAGTTATGGCTGATGTGTCGGGAAAAAATGTTACGGCTGCAATGTTCTCTATTATTGCAAAGACTTTGATAAAATCTTTTTCAAAAATTTATAAGTCTCCGGCGGAGTGTTTTAAAGAGGTAAACAAAACTCTCTGCGAAGAGAATGTAACTACAATGTTTGTTACGGCGATGTATGGGATTTTTGATACGGAAACTCACGAGCTGACCTATACAAATGCTGGACATCTTCCGATAGCGGTTGTTCATCCGAGTAAGGAGCCTTCATTTTTGGAATGCGACTCGGGTATAGCCCTTGGTATTATGGAAGATGTGACATTTCAGGATAACAAATATGTTCTTTCACCTGGCGAGATAATAATGATGTACACTGACGGAGTAACTGAAGCCGCAAACAACAGCGGCGAGGAATTTGATTTTTCAAGGCTCATCGACGTCCTGAAACAACATTCAATTACCACTCCGAAATTATTGGTGAATGATTTGATTGTCGCGGTAAAGAGTTTTGTTAGCGGAGCTCCGCAGTCAGATGATATTACGACTTTATGTTTAAAATATAAACCGAGGATAATGCGCAATGTTACTTAATGTTAAAAACGATATCCGAGAGATAGATAGAGTATTCACTTGTATCAAAGAGTTTTGCTGTGCTAACGGCATAAGCGAGAAGAAATGTTTTGATATACTGATGATTATAGATGAATTAGCGACCAACATAATAAGTTATGCTTTCGATGACGGACAAGAGCATACCTTTACAGTTATGATAGAGAAAGAAAAAGATATGGTTCATGTGCGACTGTCGGATGCGGGCATTCCATTCGATCCGCTGAATAGGATAGAACCTGATACAGATGCTTCCTTAGAAAGTCGTAAAGTCGGTGGTTTGGGAATTTTCTTTGCGAAGCAGTTATCACAGTTTATTAGTTATGAGAGAGTGGGAAACAAAAATCAATTAGATATATTAGTTAGTTTGAAAGAAGAGGAGTGAAATGGAAATTACAGTAAAAAAAGACTCAGGTATTACCGTTGTATGTCCGAATGGAAGGATAGATACTTCAACTGCCAAAAATTTTGAAGAAGGCATTATGAAGTTAATTCCTGACAATCAACAAATAATTATTTCATTTTCGGACACAAGTTATATTTCGAGTGCCGGGCTCAGAGTTATTCTTGTTGCGGGAAAGAAGATCGCATCGATGAACGGACAATTGGCTCTCTCAGAAATGTCGGACAAGATTTACGAAGTCTTTAAAATGAGCGGATTCGATAAAATCTTGAAAATATATCCTACATTTGAGGATGCGAAGAATTCTTTTGGTAAGTAACGGGAATCTTACGTTCAGGTGAAAAGGTTAACACTTTATTAACCTTATTCGTGTACGATTTTCATAATATTGGTATGGGTGAGTTATATGCGGAATATTTTGGCGATTTTCTTGATTTTCTTCTGTTTTGATTGTTGTTGTGATCGGGCTCAGCTCTTCGATGCCACTTTGAGAGGATTAAGTAAGAATTTTAATGCTAACGAATTTGTTAATTCTGTCGCGAACAGTTTTATAGGGAAAAATAATTCTTTGCAAAATAAAGATTCAAGACAAAGTAAAGTCCGGAATAATTCCTTGAAAGTTAAGCAACCTATAAAATTTATGAAAAGAGAGGATGTTTTTCCAAAGGAGGAGATAAAGAAGATAGAAATAAGTCCTGATGGACAGAGAGTAGTTTGTCTCGTCAGGCAGGGGAGAAATCAATATTTGAAAAATATTTCCAATGCAAATTCCTCCGTTGTACAAGAAGTTAAGGAGGAGAAATATCCAATTAATGATTTTGTGCTTTTCGGAAGAAATATCGTATATACCTATTACGACGAAGAAAATATTCTTAATGTCAAGGCTAAATATTCTACTGCTACGGCTCGATTATTGAATTTGCCGAGTAACTTGAGATCGGTTCGTTTTTTTAAGAATAATTCATTATGTATGGCTGAGTGTTATGATGGAGAAGAATACACTCTATACAGCATAAGGTACAATACGAAAACGAAAAAATTCTTATGTAGGGGGGAGAAACGTTTATCGAGACCAACTCAATCTTTATTTAATAATAATTTGAATCCGGTTCTTACAATAAAAAACGAAAACGGTTTAACGAATGTTTACGCAAATCTACCAATGAAAACAAGTCTATCAAAAGAAGGAAAAGATAATGGTATCGATATGAGCAGTAACGATTTCGTTGAGAGCGAAGAAGATGAATTGCCTAATTCTGAAGATTTGGATGATTCTGAAGATTCCGCCGATAACTTAATTCAGGTGGGACAAATACAGAATCCTGATTCAGAAAAATATTTTTCGGTAGATAACGATAATAATTGGTACACGGCTACATTGAAAAATAAAGGGAAGCTCCTTGTGATTGAGAGAAAGAAATTGTCGAAAGGGGATGAACTAAAGGTAGAAACGCGTGGAATATATAGCTTAAGGAATGTTTCAAGTCTCTCTCAGGTCAGGATTAATACGAATCAGAATGGTGAGCCTTCCTTTGTGAGTGTAAGCAACAAAAAATATCAGCATTTTTCTTGGAAAGCCAATATTAATATTCATCTCAAGATAATCAATAATAAGTTTAATTATGCTTCTTGGTATCGGGTTAATACCTCATCAGACGGGAAGATTTGGCTTATTCGTGTAATGAGTGACAAGCTTAAGGATCAATTCTTTACCTATAATACAGAAAAAAACAAATTTACATTTATTCCAACGAATTCGGATAATAACAGAGCATATAACGTTAACGATTACAGTATCAATGAACTCAATTTGAGACCAATGACTTGTCATTACCTTTAAAACAATATGATTGGAAGTATATGCCGACAGTTCAAATTTTAGCTAATCGAGGATTTAATGTGCTTTGTTTGAATTGCAGAAAATCGGAAGAAGATTTTACAAAAGCTCTTCGAGAGATGATAAATTCAAATATCGAACAAAGAGATGAATCGCACGAAGATGAGAGCGATGATGATGAAGAGAATGACGGCGAAAAGGTTAAAAGAGAGGAATTGTCTCCTGATGAGTTAGTGAAATCAAAACGTATCGTCGAGGAGTCGGTTGACAAAGCTGTTGCGGATATCAAAGAAGCGATTAATTGGGCTGTAAAAAACAGGCTGGCCAAATACGGGAACATTATTTTGTTTGCAGAAAACCATAGTATAATTCCGGCTATGCGGCTTTTTTTGAAAAATCAGGCAAGATTTGCAGGATTTATTGCAATTGATCCGAGCGAAGATGATATAAGTCGGGTTAGTACTTTTGATTATGGTAACAATTTAAAGCCGACAATGATTTTGGGCAGTTTTGAACGTTCTGAATCCATTAATGCATTTTTGGATAAAGTACCTGATGTCGACGAATCCAGTTTCTCCGTTGTTAGTTTCAAGAATCTGATAGATGAAAAATTGGCGACGGGAGTTGTTGAAACTTTTTTGCATAAGATTTTTACGAACAAAAAGATTGAGCCGATTTCACAGAAAGATATTAATTCTCTATCATTTATCAAAGGCGAGGCCGATGTAGAAGAGTCCTCAGATGATTCGAACGATTCAGTGATATCGAATTGGCGGTGAAGAGATTAATCGTTGTCATACTTTTTTCTTTAAAATAAAAGAAAAATGCGGTAGCCTGACTCGAACGAATGTTGTGTTTAAGTAATGGCGAAGGATAACAGAATTTGGATTTACGGAAAGCATGCTGTGCGAGCGGCGGTGCTGAATAAGGCGAGGCATATTTTTAGGGTGATTGTGCTTCCGCAGAATCGGGATTTTTTTACAGATTGTTCCATAAAAGTTGATGTTGTTGATAAGAATTACTTTTCATCCTTATTCGGGAAAGATGTTATTCATCAAGGGTGTGCGGCGCAAGTTATGCCGCTGGATGAGTTTTTTTTGGAAGATTTGCCCGACGATGATCGACCGATAGTATTTTTGGATCAAGTTACGGATCCTCAAAATGTTGGAAGCATATTGCGGGCTTCTGCAGTGTTTGGAGCAAAAGCGGTTGTGCTTCCAGAGGCTCACGCACCGGAGGTTACAGCGGTGATTGCTAAGGTGGCTTCGGGGGCTCTTGAAACTGTTCCTTTGATAAAGGTGAAAAATTTAGTTCAATCGCTCAAATTTCTGAAAAAATCAGGATATTGGTGTCTCGGATTGGATGAACGAGGCGATAAAAAAATCGGAGAAATGGATTTATCAGGCAAATTTGTGTTGATAATAGGAAGTGAAGGGCAGGGAATGCGTCGCTTGACCAGGGAAAATTGCGATTTTCTTGTTCAGTTGCCGAGTGTTGGGAAGTTTACGACTTTAAATGCGGCTCAGGCGGCAACGATTTCTCTGTATGAAATTTTAAGGCAGAAAGGGAGTAATAACTAATGTCGATGCATCAATATTTGTATCCTTTGTTCGCGTATCTGCTCGGATCTATTCCGTTTGGACTGATTTTTTCAGAGTTATTCGGACCGGGAGGGCTTCGTGAGAAAGGCTCGGGAAATATCGGCAGTACAAATGTTCTGAGGACGCAAGGGAAATTGCTTGGAGCGATGACCCTGGTTTGCGATTTTTCGAAAGCATTTATCCCTTGTTATTTTTTCGATTCGGGTAATCTTGTTTGCAATCTGTTGATCCTTGTTGCGCCGACCATTGGACATATGTTTCCTATTTGGTTGAAATTTAAAGGAGGAAAAGGAGTTGCGACCTTCTTGGGTACAATTGGCGCTATTAGTTGGTTCGTGCTTTTATGTACCGGATTAATTTGGATAGCCGTCTTTTTAGCTTGTCGGATTTCTTCTGTCTCGTGTTTGATTGCTGTTTCCAGTAGTTTGCTGCTATACAGATATGTTCAAAACAATATATTTACGATGAGCGCGTTGATATTTTTGGTAATTTTGATTTTTATCAAACATAAGGATAATTTGATAAGGTTGCGCAATAATCAGGAAAAAAAAATATAGAGGTATCGTTTGGAAATACTTTCGAAGGAAGAAAAATTTGCTCGTTTAAAATTAACTCGAAGTGAGTCGATAGGTGTTCGTTTATTTTGGCGATTGATTAAAAAATATTCCAGCGCCGTAGAATCTCTGGAGATACTAAAAGATCACTCGCGGAAATATAAAATTTGCGAAGACTCAGTTGTTGAAAAGGAAATAGAAAATACGAAAAAGTTGGGCGCGGAGTTTGTTTTTTTTGAAGATGAATTGTATCCACCTTTGTTGCGCGAGGTGGTCGACGCTCCTCCGGTTCTGACTTTTTTGGGAAGAAGGGAGAAATTAGCGGAATTCAACAAAAGAAATTTAATTTCGATTGTTGGAGCGAGAAATTCTTCGATAATGGCAAATAAGCTTTGCCGACAGATTGCCGAAGATTTAGGACGCAACGACGTCGTCATTGTCTCAGGGATGGCTCGAGGCATAGATTCCGAAGCTCATAAGGCAAGTATTGCAACGGGAACAATATCTGTTCTGGCATCGGGCGTGGATGTTATATATCCTCCGGAAAACAAAAAATTGTACGAATCCATAAAAGAGAACGGAATTATTTTTGCGGAAATGCCTCTGGGAACCGCGCCACAAGGGCATTTATTTCCGAAAAGAAATCGAATTATTGCTGGTTTGTCTTCAGGGACGGTGATAATTGAAGCAGCGAAGCAATCGGGTTCTTTGATAACAGCAAAATGCGCTTTGGAGTATGACAGAGACATTTTTGTTGTTCCTGGATTTCCTTTGGACGTAAAAAGCGAGGGAGGAAATAATTTGTTGAAACAAGGAGCGATTTTAACGTTGTCTTCCCAGGACATTTTGGATTATATTTTTCCTTATAAGGCGATTCAGGAGGAGCTTCTTTTGGATAACACGTCCGTTTCGTTTGAATCTGAACCCGAAGAAATTCACGAAAAGATATTGAATTTGTTGAGTTTTACTCCTATAACTATCGATGAGTTGGTTTCTACGCTTGGAGTGTCTCTTCAGAAGGTGTTGCCGATTTTGATGGAATTGGAAATAGAAAATAAAATCGTTAGGCTTAGCGGACAGAGAGTAAGTTTGATAAATGGGTAAAAGGTTGATATGCGTCTTGTAATAGTGGAATCTCCGGCGAAGGCTAAAACGATCAATAAATATTTAGGATCGGATTTTAAGGTTATGGCCAGTTATGGTCATATCCGTGATTTGTTAGCGAAAGACGGAAGTGTTCAGCCGGATAATGATTTCTCAATGGTTTGGGAAATGAGTGCGCGAGGCAAGAAGTGCGTTCAAGACATCGTAAAACAACTCAAAAACTGTGATGAATTATTGCTTGCGACTGACCCTGATAGAGAAGGGGAAGCTATTTCTTGGCACATAAAAGAGGTACTGCAGGAGGCGAAGAAGTTAAAAGTTCCGTTCAAGCGTATAGCATTTCACGAGATTACTAAAAGTGCGATTAAAGCGGCGATAGAAAATCCGAGGGATATTGATAATTCTTTGGTGGATGCTTATCTTGCGCGTCGAGCTTTGGATTATTTGGTCGGTTTCAATCTTTCTCCGATTTTGTGGCGCAAGCTTCCGGGAAGTAAGTCTGCTGGTAGAGTTCAATCAGTCGCATTGCGAATAATTGTAGATCGAGAAACCGAAATAGAGTCTTTTGAGAAAAAAGAATATTGGACAATTGAGGGGAAGTTTGCGGCTCCTGATAAAAAAGTCTTTCCTGCCCATTTGACCCATCACAAAGGGAAAAAGTTGGATAAGTTTTCCATAAAAAATGAGCAGGAAGCGCAGGCGATAAAAGACGAGTTGGTGAATGATTTTTCAGTAACTAAGGTTGATTCGAAAATCGTGAAGCGAAATCCCGCTCCGGCATTTATTACTTCGACTTTGCAGCAAGAGGCCTCTCGAAAATTGGGATTCAGTGCCAAGAAAACCATGCAGTTGGCGCAAAACTTGTATGAAGGTGTTGATATCGGCGGAGAAACCAAAGCATTGATAACCTATATGAGAACCGACAGTATAAATTTGTCGACGGACGCGGTTAATAAGATTCGACAGGTTATTGAAGAAAAATACGGGAAGGACTTTGTTCCGTCGAAGCCGAGAGTTTACAACACAAAGGTGAAAAATGCTCAGGAGGCTCACGAGGCTATTCGTCCTGTGGATGCGGGGGTTATTCCGGATACTCTTGAGGGAAAGCTCTCTAATGATCAACTGAAATTATATACTTTAATTTGGAAGAGAGCAGTTGCCTGTCAGATGTCTTCGGCTGAATTCAACAAAGTGCAGGTAGATCTGAGCGACCAGAATAAAAATATTTTCAGAGCAAACGGAAATACAGTTGTTTTTGAAGGATTTTTGAAGGTTTATGTAGAAGGAAGAGACGATCAAGATGAAAATGAGGAGGGGCTACTGCCTCCGTTGAAGGAAGGAGATAATACTCCGACCAAGAAAATTGAAGCACTGCAACATTTTACGACACCGCCTCCGAGATTTTCCGAAGCAAGTCTTGTAAAGAAACTGGAAGAGTTGGGAATAGGTCGCCCTTCGACGTATGCTACGATTTTGCAGGTTCTTCAGGACAGGGGTTACGTAAAATTAGTGAAAAAGTTTTTTGTTCCTGAAATTCGTGGGCGTTTGGTTACTTCGTTCTTGATGAGTTTCTTCAGTCACTACCTGGAGTACGGATTTACCGCGGATTTAGAGCAATTTTTGGATGATATTTCAAACAACAGTCGTTCGAAGCTCGATGTTCTGAATGGTTTTTGGAAGGATTTTTCGGCAGCGATTGCCGGCATGAAGGATGTAAAGATTTCCGACGTTATTGATAAACTGAACGAATCCATGGAGAAATTCCTTTTTATGTCCGACGGAAAGGTTTCAAGACAATGTCCGGAGTGCAAGGAGGGCGAGCTCAGTCTGAAAATAGGACGATTTGGTTCGTTCATTGGTTGTTCTCGATACCCTGAGTGCAAGTATGTAAGAAAATTGGATTCTTCTCCGATGAATCAGGATGATAATGTTATGATTGCAGCCAGTGAGTTTCCGAAATTTTTGGGGAATGATCCTACGGACAATGCGGAAATCTTGTTGAAGAAAGGACCGTACGGTCTGTATCTCGAAAAGAAAGATCAAAATAAAACGGAAGAAAAAGGCAAAAAGAAAGAGAAGCCTCTGAGGGCGCCTGTTCCAAAGACAGTGGAAGCAAATAATATCGATTTGAATATGGCTCTGTTTTTGTTGAGCCTTCCGAAGTCGATTGGAACGATCGGGACGGAAGAAGTAAAGGTCGGCATCGGTCGCTACGGGCCATATGTGTTTTTTAAAGGCAAATATGTGTCTATACCGAAAACGGAAGATATTTTTTCGATGGATCTGCCAAAGGCCGAAGAGCTCTTGAAAAAGAGAAAGTTTGTGTAAACTGGATTTTGTGGGGTTCTGATAAAATTCAGGAAAATAAGACAGTACGATTTCGACGATTGTAAGGTGTCTTATGCAAAAATCAATAGTTTTTTTTAGATAAAATTAGGAGAGATAAGAGTAAAGAGAAATATTCAGATATTGTGCCTTTAATTTTTACGAAATATTAAACTTTATTAATTAAAATAATCCACAGTAAAGGAAAAGTATATGAAAAAACATATCAAGGCATTATCAATTTTTTTAGGAATTGGCGTTATTTGTATTGGAGCGGTATCTGTTTATAGATTTAGTTCTCCTCAACCATTGCAACAAAACGTACAAGAGGGCAAGATAAAAATATTCAAAGTAGAACGACTTCGTGATTTGGTGAAAGACAATGATATAATTGCAAATGACTATAACCATAAGACCATATATTTAAAAGGACGCTTTTATTCAGTGCGTGATAGAAAAAAATATTATGAACTAAGATTAGCTCCCCTAAAAGGTAAGTTTCTTTCGTTTACACGGTTAAAAACGATACCATGCAAATTTTCCATGGAACAGAAGAAAAATTTAGAGCGTTTAAAAAAGGATAAGATTCTAGTTATTAAAGGGAATATATCGATCAATAAAGGGCTTTTTAATCGCGTTAAATTAGAAATGAATGACTGCGTCATTGTTGACGAGAGCAAATTACGTAAAGGTTGGTTCTCTGACAAGGTATTTCGTGTAAAAAATCAATAGGTTGTAAAAACTAACTTTATCGAAAAATTGTTAATTAAGAGTTAAATTCAACAATTTTGGCGAAATTTTTCAGGGATCGTTTTTACAAATGTCGATTTCGGATTTTTGGGCTATTAATTTTTTTATCGCTTTGTGTATTCTGGAAAATACTTTTCTTTCGTTTCCAGATGCATCTATTAGTTTGCAACGGAATGGGAATATTTCTGCGATTTTTTTAAATCCGTTCCGAATAATGTTGTATTCATTTTCGGACATCATATCGTAGTCGTCCCAATATAATTGGCGACCCTGAATTCTCTTTTTCGCTACGCTCGAAGGAATATCCAAGATAATCGTAAAATCAGGTTCGAAATTCCCGAGGGTCATTTCCTTCAACTGCATTATTTTTTCGATCGAAACGTTTTTTAATATTCCCTGATAAACCAAGGAGGAATCATAAAACCTATCGCAAAGTACGATATAGTTCTGCTCAAGTAACGGGCAAATGGATTTTATGAAATGCTCTCGACGAGCGGCGAATAACAGCAACATTTCCGTTATTGAATCGATATTTGAAGTTGTTTTCAGAATGTCGCGAATTTTTTCAGAAAGTTCTGTTCCCCCAGGCTCTCTCGTGATACGGACTAGATTTCCTTGTTCGGCCAGCTTGTTAGCCAGCAGCCTTACTTGAGTCGATTTTCCTGTGCCTTCTCCGCCTTCGAAGCTGATAAAAAATCCTTTTTTCATTGCTGAGTTTCTTGTCCTTGCTGGCTATCGGATGTTCCGAACAATAAATAACTTACGGCAGACTTTGCTCTTTCGAAAAACCCTGCTCGGTTCACTGCTTGGCAGGCGAACAGATCGTATTTTTTGGAGACAAAGTTTTCATAGCGATAGGATAGTTCTCCGACTTTTGATCCGAGCGCCACCGGAGCTTCAACTGGTTCCTTCATTTTTGCTTCTACTTTGAATTTATTTTGGAATTTTCTAGGAATCATTATATTGATGTCTTCGTGAGCGCAAACGTCAATTTCGTTCCTATCGCCCAGCCAGACTTTTAATTTTGTGATCGGAGTTCCTGCCTTTATCTTTCTAAAATTTGCAAATTCGCGATATCCAAGAGCCAACAAGCCATTTGCTGCCAAATTTCGTGATTTTGTACCGGAACATCCGTTCACGACAGCAATTAATCGCTTATCATTTCGAGTGGTAGAAGCGATAAGTCCATATCCACCAGCGTTCGTATGTCCTGTTTTTAACCCATCAACACCCATAGAGTTTCCCAAAAGAGTATTACGGTTTGGTTGAGTGATTCCGTTAATGGTAAACGTTTTTTCGGAAAAATAAGGATAATATTCCGGAAAATCTTTCATTAAACGTTGAGCAATGATCGCCAAATCATAGGCGGTAGAGTAATGCTCTTCATCCGGCAGTCCCGTGGGATTGGTGAAATGAGTGTTTTTCAAGTCGAATTCTTCCACTTTCCGATTCATTTCGTCAGCGAATATGGATGAGTCTCCTGAAAGAGCTTCTGCGACGATGACACAGGCATCGTTTCCGGAATGCACGATTATGCTTCTTATTAGATCTTCTAACTTGGCATAAGTTCCGGCTTTGAAAAAGCTACGGGAACCTTCCATGCTTTGGGCTTCTTCACTTACCAAAAGTTCATCGTCCATCGCTAAGCGACCGCTTTTTATCGCAGAGAACAAAATGTACAGTGTCATCAATTTTGTCATAGACGATGGAGAACATCTCTCCTGAGAATTTTTATCATACAAGATTTCTCCGGTATCAAAATCGATGAGAACCGCCTGTTTAGCATCGGGTAATCCTACTCTTTTCTTTGCAGATTGAATAGCTGTTTTTTTCGATGAAGATTTTCCCGAATAGATCTTCTTTTTTCCTTTCGCAAAATCCGCGTTAAACACAGCAACAACGGACAAAATTACCAAAATCTTTTTCATCGGATTTAATTCCTTTATACAGATTCAAATATAACTTATAAACGCAGGTTTTTTAATCGTTATTAGGAAAAAAATTACATGAGCTGAATTTAAATTCGATCGACTTTCAATGCGAAAACGCGGATATTCATTTATCGATTTTTGAAGAAAGCGTAATGCAGTTTCCAATTTCCGAAAATATCAATGTCATTTTCAAAAATTATGTCGGCATCGTAAAATTTTCTGAAATTTTCTACCTCAGCGTAATCTCTATAGGTAAATGTCGCGATGCGGTTGGTTAAATTGTTTCCTTTTTCGGTAAAAAGTTTCTGAGTTCTGTGGATTTTGGGGTTGTAAAAAGACGGATAATCCTTCAGATAGAGATGCAGCGGGGTCGTATCTTTGTCCGAGATAATATTTTTGATTTTCTGATTGGGGAATACACGACTGTAGTTCTGCTCAATTTGCCGACTGACCGTTTTGTAATTTATTGCGTAGGACGGATGGGAGTTGCGTAAAATCTGACGTACCAACCCCAATTTTAGGACTAAAATTACAGCGAAAAAACAAGATATCCATTTTGTAAATTTAAAAAGTGACTCAATGTTTAGCTGCCTTTTGTTGATAATAACCAGATAAATTCCGATTGTGGTCATCATACTCGCTCCCCAGAAACTTCCTATTCGCATTCCGGTAAAGAGGGCGGACAAAAACAAAATAGCTGACGGAGCGAGTGTTATTGCGATTATAAATAGTTCCTCCGTTGAATAATTTTCGTTCCTTTTGTATATAAAGTTCATATTGTACCATATTTCAGATAATTTGAATTTCTTTTTTCTTGAACGCTTGTTTGGTCGAAAAGCGAAACAGGCCGCGACAAGTGAAGTAATGAAGAAAAAGCACATCATCAATAGAAACTTTAGGGCAAACATAGGCGATTTTTTAGCCAATGCTGATTTTTCAAGAGCATATTGAATAGTTACGAAATCGTTGGAGTAAATCCAGTAAATATGCCAAGAAATTCCAATCAAAAATACGACTGTAGAAATGTAGGGGAGAGAAGTTCGGAGCATTTTTCGGCAATCGGAGTTTATCAACAGAAAAAATCCCATGCATCCGAAAAATAAAAGAGCGATATATTTTCCGATGAAAGATAGCGCAGCGAAAATTCCCAGCAAAACGGCATCTCTTTTTCGACCGAACTTCATCATTTTCAAAAAATAATAAAAAGTCATCGGCAGGAGAGAAAACAAAATCGTTGTGGCATTAAATTTTTCGTTTCCCAGAATTGCCGCAGCAGAGGACATGAATATAAAAACCGAAGCGTATGATTTGATTCGGTCGTTATAAATAAGTTGAGAAATTTTAAAAATGAAAACCAATCCGAGCAAGAGATTTAATTGAGTTAGAACATAAAGAGATTCCGGAATTGAAAAAGAAAGTTTGAAAAATGCCTGAGAAATCCAAGCAAAAAGAGGAGGGTGTTTTTCATAACCGAGTTGCCACTCTTTGCCCCAGTATAAATTTTCTACCATATCGAAGGGAATTACGTTGCGCGTAAGTATCGGAATTAGCGAGAAGACAGTAATATAAATCAGAATGAATAAATTAAACTTATTCCAAGTGCCATTTTGATCACCTGAAATTTTCCAGAAACCCATAAGCTTATTTCCTTCGCAAATGTAAAAAATAACAACAAAACATGCTGATAGTATTATATGGGAGCAATGGAATCAATATAATTGCCGGAGATGAGATAACTGAGGTCCACTTTCTTTTTTTTGAATTCGCATTTGCAGACTCCAATAAAAAAGGTTTTGAACAGTTATTCGGTGATAGGTTGCGCATAAAATGTATGTAACTTCGAATAATAACGGCAAATATCTGCTCCTGGTGCGTTCAAGTGCAAGAAACTCCACTTTACTATCCGTGTCATTACAAACATACTGTTACAATCAAAGAAAGAACTAATCAGCTATTATTCCGAGATGAATGTCTTCATCGAATCAGTTTGACTTTTTTCTTTCTATCACAACATCACACTAACTATCAAAATAACAGACAAAACCTTTTTTTTAGAGTCACTATCGGAATTTAAAGTAATTCCAAAACATCAATTTAAATTTCAATATGCCTCTATAAATTAATTTTTTCTAAACCTTGCAAAAAATCAAATCAAAAGCACTTTATCTTATTCCATAGTAGTAACAATTTATTAACAAAAGGTTAACAAATTGAAAAATTTTGGAGATTTTAAAAACCACTAATGGCCTAATCCAAAATTACCTTCCAAATAGGACCGTCCTTGGTGTCTTCGATTTTTATCTTGTTTTCAAGAAGATAATTGCGAATTTCATCAGCTTTCTGGAAATTTCTTTCAGATTTTGCTTTTGTTCTTTCTCTCAATAACCTCGCAATTTCTTCTTCGGATAATTTTGCATCCTTCTGGAACCAATTTTCGCGCATTAGCAATCCCAAAATTTCCGCCTCTTTCTTCAGTATCGAGCACAGACGATTTTTTTCTTGTTGATCATCCTCTTTGTAAATCTGATCGGTAATTTCCATCAATTGTTGCAGCGCAAGAGGAGTATTTAGGTTATTGCAGAGCGCGGCGATAACTTTGCTTTCAAAATCGACATCGTCATAAATTTCTGTTGCGGAATTTAGTGCTCCGTAAAATCTGTCAAGCGCCAATTTCGCCTGATTAACGATTTGATCTGTCCAGTTCAGTGTTTTCTGGTAATGACTGGACAGCAGCACGTAACGAATGATTTCCCCGTCGAGCTTCTGAAGAATTTCATCGAGAGAAATAATATTTCCGATGGATTTGGACATCTTTTGGTTGTCAACTAACAAAAGACCGTTGTGAACCCAATAATTCGCCATAAGGCAGCCGAAAGCTCCGAAATTTTGAGCGATTTCGTTTTCGTGATGCGGGAAAATCAAATCCTGACCGCCTGCGTGGATATCGAATTGCCTTCCCAAATATTTTGAACTCATTGCTGAGCACTCTATGTGCCACCCCGGACGGCCCTTTCCAAAAGGACTGTTCCAACTTGGTTCGTTTTCTTTTGAAGGTTTCCATAAAACGAAGTCGAGCGGATCTTCTTTGTAAGGGGCAACCTCCACGCGACTTCCCGGAATCATATCTTCCACGCTTCTCTTGGAGAGTTGTCCGTAGTTGCTCAACTTCTTAACGCGGAATAAAACATGACCCTCAACGACATAAGCAAATTCGTTTTTTATGAGCAAATCTATGATATCTAGCATCTCTTTTATGTGAAAAGTCGCGCGTGGCTCATGAGTCGGAGGGAGTACATTAAGCTGATCTGTACTTTTGTGAAATTCAGCAATGACTTCGTCGGTCAATTCTTTGATCGAAATATTTCTTTCAAAAGCGCGCTTATTGATTTTGTCGTCGACGTCGGTAAGATTTCGGACATACGTAGCATTTCCGTAAATCTTTTTAAGAAGACGAAACAATACGTCAAATACAACAAGAGGTCTAGCATTTCCAATGTGCGGACTGGAATAAACCGTTGGACCGCAGGCATACATGCGGACGTTATCGGAATCAATAGGTTCAAACTTCTCTAACTTATTGGTCAGAGAATTGTATAAATGTAACGAAGTCATCGTATATTCTTCTCTATTCTGTTCTTTACTTTTTCATATCCCAATAGCTCGAAAATCTTTCTCAATTCCGGACCTTTTTCCAAATTTGTCAGAACCATTCGGATTGGGTGAAATAAATCCCTTCCTTTCCTCGCGGAAATTTCTTTCAGCCGCAAAATCCATGTATCGAAATCAACTTCGGGCGAAAGACTTTCTAGCATCTGACGCAAATAATCTTGATCCATTTTTTCGGAGCAAGGAAGTATATCCTTATAGAAAATTTCGTACCAAAAATCAACTTCTTTTAAGGTATTAATATTTTCTTTTATTGTTTCCCAAAAATCCTCAGAGATCTCTTTAGAAAATTTCGATTTTACTTCATCAAAAGATTTTTCCGAGATAATTTTTTTCGTTAGAAGTTCTACATCTCGGACGTTAAATTTCGGAGATGATAAACTCATTTTTTCGAAAGAGAAATTTTTGATTAAATCTTCAAGCGAATTTTTGTGATCGATGTTATTTGAAGTTCCCAGCGACGACAGCACATTAATGATTGCTTGCGGTTCCATCCCGGCGTTACGCAGATTTACCATGCTTAAAGAAGAACTTGTTCTTTTTGATACATCTTGTCCGTCTATCGAAGATAATAACGGAACATGAGCAAATTCTGGTGACTTTCCCGAAATAGCTCGAAACATATCAATTTGCGCCGCAGTGTTTGTTATGTGATCATCTCCACGAATGATATGAGTAATTCCGATATTGATATCATCGACCACAGAAGCAAATGTATAAACATAAGATCCGTCTGGCTTGATTATGATAGGATCGCTGATGCTGTTCAAAGGAATGGAAATTTTTCCGTGAACCAAATCGTTCCACTCTATGATTTCCGCATCGTTGAGTTTAAATCGCCAATATTTGCGGACACCTCTTTTTTCAAGATCAGCTTTTTCCTCGTCAGACAATTGCAAAGATGCTCGATCATAGACAGGAGGTATTCCTTGTGAAGATTGAATTTTTCTTTTCAAAGAAAGTTCATCTTTTGTTTCGTAGCAAGGGTAAACTCTGCCGATGGATTTCAAATACTCCAATGTCTCATTGTATTTAGGAAAATGATTCGATTGCTTATAAAATTCATCCCATTTAAATCCGAGCCATTTTAAATCTTCCAAAATTAAATTCTCGGACTCTACGGTAGAGCGTTCTTTGTCGGTATCATCGATGCGTAGCACAAACCTACCGCCTCGACTTTTGACGAACAAATAGTTCAAAATCGCAATTCGAATATTTCCAACGTGCAGTAAACCCGTAGGGGAGGGAGCAAACCTGACCTTTACGCTCATGAGTTCTCCAACGGTTTGTTTTGCGGTTTCTTCAACAATTTCTGCCACCAACCGCTTTTTTTCTTGCCGGAATTCGGAGAAATGCTTGCATTCCTTAATTCCTTCTTTTGATAGGTTTGCATAACTCTGGAAACGATCTCCTGCTGATACTCACTCACTTCTATCGGAGCTTGGAAATCTACTTTTCCTTCCTTCAGCTCGGGAATTTCGGGAGTGAGAGTTTGTTTCTGCGAATTTTCATCAGAGATATCCTGCGATTCAGTAACTTGGGCTGACCCTTTTTTTACCCCTGATTCCGCTTTTTTTGATGATTTCTCGGTCCGCTTAGCTTTCTTATTTGATTTTTCATCAGATTCAGCAACTTTTTCTGACTTTTTCTTAAATTCGCTAACGTCCGTTTTACGAGACCTTCTCCTGTCTTTTGTGTTGGAACGTCTCGCTATTTTGCGAGTTGCCGGCAAGGATTCTTCCGATGATTCTTGCACAACAGTATCCTCAGAGTCAGCTTCTTGTTCTGTCTTTTCCATGTTTGAACGAGACTTGTAACCTTTTTTCTTTTGAGTAGATTTCGTTTCTGAAGCTTCCGACGAGCTATTTTCTCTGGTTTCTGACTTTTTCCCAGAGGATTTTTTGATGAAAGTTTTTTCAGTCGATCCTTTTTCCTCTTCTACTTCGGTACTTTCCTCATCATCAAAAACTATCGGCTGAGGCTTGAAAATCTGCTCGATTTTGAAATCATTTGTCGCAATACGATGATCAGTGTTGAAAGTAATTTTCAAACTTCCTCGAGATTCGATCGCAGAAATGAATGATCTCTTGTTATTCAGAATATACAGAGCAATAACAGGGGAGAGAGTGACGATAATTTCTTTAAACTCCGAAGCGATGCAGGCCTCTTCGATTTTTCTCAACACTTGGATTGCCATGGATTCTTCCGACCACATAAAGCCCGTTCCTCGGCAATGAGGGCACACGATCATATTTGCGTCGGCGATGCTGGAGCGCAATCTTTGGCGTGAAAATTCCAACAACCCAAAATTACTTATGTTTCCCACTTGAATCTTCGCTTTATCGCTTTTTAAAGATTCACGCATACATCTTTCGACTTGGATATTGTTTCTTTTTTCTTCCATATCGATGAAATCAACTACGATCAATCCGGCGAGATCTCTCAGACGGCATTGACGTGCGATTTCGTGCGCCGCTTCCAGATTGGTTTTCAACGCGGTTCCTGCAATATTTCTTTCTCTGGTGGATCTTCCGGAGTTAACGTCGATGGCAATCAGGGCTTCGGTGTTATTGATGACCAAATATCCGCCTGAAGGCAAATCGACCCTCGTCGAATAAATCTGATTTATTTGTTCGTTTAACTTATATTTGCTGAATAAAGGGACATTCTTGTCGTTGTACAATTTCACTTTTCTGGAATGGCTCGGCATCAGTTTCTTCATGAAATTCTTGGCGACTTTGTAGCCAGCTTCTCCCTCTACCACGACAGAATCGATTTCTTTTGAGTACATATCTCGCAAGGATCTCTTGATGACACCCGCTTCCTCGTGAATCAAGCACGGAGCGGAAGACTTAAGTGTCGTCTCTCGAATTTCATCCCAAATATTTTTCAGATAAGCGAAATCTTTTTTTATTTCGGTTTTTGTGTGTCCTATACCTGCAGTACGAATGACCGTGCTTCCGTTCTCAATGTGCAGCTCCGAAACAATCTTCTTTAATTTTTCGCGATCACTTCGATTTGTAATCTTTCTGGAAACCCCGCTGCCTTTTGACGTGTTCGGCATAAGAACACAATATCTTCCAGCCAAAGAGATGTAAGTGGTAAGGGCGGCTCCCTTGTTTCCCCTTTCTTCTTTCGTAACCTGAACGAGCATTATTTGCCGTTTTTTGATGACTTCTTGGATTTTGTAACGGCGATAAAACTGGTAACGAAGTCGAGAAATTTCTCGTGCATCCATTTCTTCGGCAGTTTTCCCAGTTTCTTCGACATAAGCGGCAATTGCATTTTGTAAGTGAGCTTCCAATTCCTGACGGTCGCTCACTGGAATCTGAAAATAATCGTAATGAATTTCGCTGAAACTCAGGAACCCGTGGCGATTTCCTCCATAATCGATAAAAGCTGCTTGCAACGAAGGCTCCACACGGATAACTTTCGCCAAATATATATTTCCCTTGACTCTGATTTTCGAGCGAGTCTCAAAATCGAATTTGTCTAATTTTCCGTCATCAACAACCGCAATTCGAATCTCTTCAGCATGCGCCGAATCTATAAGCATATCTTTTGACATATTCTTCTCCATAACTTTGAGTAGGAATATTCAAAAGTCTTTGCTTGTAACTCGAGTCATCTGCCCTCGGTATGGCCCGCGCAGCTTCACCCGATCGAAACAATATCCTGAAAAAATTTAACTCCAAAACAGGCATAACACCCTTTTAAACATTCCGTCCAATCAAATCTGCGAAAATAAATCAGTTCAACTTTCGCAGAACAAAAACCTATATGGTCCAAATAACCACTAAGGGCAGTATATATGATTAATGGATAACTGTAAACAAATGTCATAACTTTTTCTGATATATATCATAAAAAGCCGATAAAATACTACAAATATAACAAATTGAAAAATAATAAAATTATTCCAGTTTTAGTCCCTCAGAAAAGCTCTCCAAAAAATGTATATTGAAGTTTCCGTCAATGATGCGCGGATCATTTGCAAGACGTAAATGCAAGGGAATCAAGGTGTCAATTCCACTGATAACATATTCATTTAAAGCTCTGCGCAATCTCGCCAAGCACTGCTGACGATCTTTTCCATGGATAATCAACTTTGCGATTAAGCTGTCATAATACGGTGGAATCTTATAACCCTCATATATGAAACTGTCGACCCTTACTCCGGGACCGCCTGGGCAATGATATTTTGAAACCGTTCCTGCCGACGGGATGTAGGTATCCGGATTTTCCGCATTGATTCTACATTCGATCGCATGGCCCGTGAATGTCACATCGTCCTGCGTAAAAGACAATTTCTGTCCATCCGCGATCAATATTTGCTCGCGTACTATATCGATTCCGGTAATCATCTCGGTTATAGGGTGTTCGACCTGAATACGGGTGTTCATCTCGATAAAATAAAGCTGCCCGTTTTCATACAAAAATTCTAAGGTGCCGACTCCGACATATCCCATTTCGGATATAGCTTTTGCAATTTTTCTGCCGAATTCGTCTCGGAATTCCGGAGATAATACCATACTCGGTGCTTCTTCCCAAACTTTTTGGTTGCGTCTCTGCATGGAGCAATCACGCTCTCCCAAATGAACAGCGTTTCCGTATTGATCAGCAATGACTTGGAACTCAATGTGTTTCGGATTTTCCAGATATTTCTCCAGATACACCACGTCATTACCAAAAGAAATCCCCGCCTCTCTTCGGGCTGTCTCGTAGGCTTCCACAAACTCTTCATTCGATCTTGCGACCTTCATTCCTCTTCCGCCGCCGCCGCCGGCTGCTTTTATCAGAACAGGATATCCCATGTCATCGGCGAGCTTGATTGCCTTATCCAGCTTGGTCAGGGCACCGTCTGATCCCGGAACTGTTGGTAAGCCAAGACGAGAAACCGTCTTCTTCGCCATAATCTTGTCGCCCATCATAACGATGTGATCAGCTTTAGGTCCGATAAAAATCAATCCATGTTCTTCCACCATGTGAGCAAATGTCGGGTTTTCGCTTAAAAATCCGAAACCCGGGTGAACCGCATCCGCCCCGGTGATGCAAGCTGCAGAAATAATTGCAGGAATATTCAGATAGCTTTCTCTTGGAGAAGCGGGGCCGATACAAACACTCTCGTCTGCCAATCTCACATGCATTGCATCCGCATCCGCAGTAGAGTGTACTGCGACTGTCTTAATCCCCAGATCCTTGCACGCCCGCAAAATTCTGAGAGCAATCTCACCTCTGTTGGCAATCAGTATCTTCTTTATCATGGACAATCAACTACGACTACTTAACTAAAACTACTCAATTACAATTATAGGATCGCCATACTCTACAGGCTGGGCGTCCTTCACAAAAATGTGCTTAACAGTTCCCGATTTCGGAGCCTTTATCATATTCATCACTTTCATTGCCTCTATGATGAACAAAGTCTGACCTTCCTCGACTTTGCTTCCTAAGGTAATGAAAGGATCAGCAGAAGGTCCCGGAGCCAGATAAACCGTTCCGACCATCTGTGCTTCAACCACTCCCGGATGATTGGACCAATCGTCTTTTCCTGATTCTCCAGCGGATGAATTTGGTTCCGTAGTTCCGGTCGCGACATTTTGCGCCGGAGCCTGAGCTGCCGCAACCGGAATGACCGCCTGCTGAACAGTTCTCAAAACTTTTATCCTTGTCGAATTTTCCTGATATTCAATTTCTGTCAGATCTGTTTCCCTCAGAAGCTCTGCAAGAGCACGAACAGCTTCTGTATCTATCTTTACTTGAGGAGCCAACTTAAACCCTTTCCTTGGTGTTGCCAAAAAAACTAATGGTGGGCACAGCAGGGATCGAACCTACGACCACTACGATGTCAACGTAGTGCTCTACCTCTGAGCTATGTGCCCAAACTCTGGGAATCTTATACACCCTTTAAAATTTTTTAGCAATAGTAAATTTTTAACAGTACTGCGAAATAGTTTACAAAAGGTTAAGGGAAGGTTGAAATTTTCAGATATCATTCATATAATATCCCAAGTTTATGTGGATGGGTGTTTCATGGCTGGAAGTATCAACAAAGTAACTTTATTGGGGAACTTGGGAAGGGATCCGGAAGTTAGATCAGGTCAGGACGGTAGCAAAATAGTGAGTTTTTCCATTGCTACGACGGAATCTTGGAAAGACAGAACTACGGGAGAAAGAAAAGATCGTACAGAATGGCACAGAATTGTTGTTTTCAATCCGAATTTGGCGGAAATTTGCGAAAAATATTTGAGAAAAGGGTCTAAGGTATATATCGAAGGTCAGCTTCAGACCCGAAAGTGGCAGGACAAAGACGGAATCGAGCGATTCACTACGGAGATAGTAATTCCTCGCTTTAAAGGTGAACTTGCTCTGTTGGATTCCAGAGGCAGCGGTGACGATGCTGCGGATATTTCTTCGGATATGGGTTCAGATCAACCACCGGCGGGGATAGACGACGATATTCCGTTTTAATCAGTTTTTGTAGTATTTGGGAGATTTCTTTTGAGTGTGGAAAACGAGGACATTGTTCCGGTCAGTCTTGATGAGGAGATGAAGCGCTCTTATCTGGATTATGCCATGAGCGTTATCGTTGCACGTGCATTGCCTGATGTAAGAGATGGTTTAAAACCTGTGCATCGTCGTATCGTCTACAGTATGACGGAGTGCGGGAACGACTATAACAAGCCATTCCGTAAGTCGGCCCGTATCGTCGGTGATGTCATGGGTAAATATCATCCTCATGGAGATTCGGCGATATATGAAACCATGGTTCGCATGGCTCAGCCGTTTTCAATGAGAGTTCCCCTTGTAAATGGTCAAGGTAACTTCGGGTCGATGGATGGTGACTCCGCTGCGGCGAGTCGTTATACGGAGGCTCGATTAACTAAAGTTGCTCACAAACTGACAGAAGATTTGTATTTGGATACGGTCGATTTTCAACCGAACTATGACGGATTGGAGAAAGAGCCTGTCTTGTTGCCGGCTAGGTTCCCGAACTTTTTGGTGAACGGAGCCAGTGGTATTGCCGTGGGTATGGCGACCAATGTTCCGTCTCATAATCTCGGGGAGGTTATCGATGCTTGCGTTCTGTTGATCGACAATCCGGAAGCTACATTGGAAGAGATAATGACAGTGTTGCCGGGACCGGATTTCCCTACGGGAGGTATTATTCTCGGGAAAGGAGGAATTGTTTCCGGATTTAAGACCGGACGAGGTTCCATTACTATTCGAGCAAAGACACATATAGAAAAGATTCGCAAGGATCGTGAGGCGATAGTCGCCACCGAGATACCTTATCAGGTCAATAAGGCGAAGATGATAGAAAAAATCGCATCTTTGGTGAATGAAAAGGTTATAGAAGGAATTTCCGACATAAGAGATGAATCGGATAAGGACGGAGTGCGAGTTGTTATCGAGCTGAAGAGAGATGTCAATGCTGATGTTGTGTTGAACCAGCTCTACAGAGCTACTCCGATGCAGTCATCTTTCGGAATTAACATGCTTGCATTGCATAATGGTCGTCCGAAATTAATGGGATTGATCGAAATTTTGCAGGCCTTCGTTGAGTTCAGGACGGAAGTTGTTGTTCGTAGGACACGTTTCAATCTGGGGAAGACTAGGGACAGGGCCCATGTGTTGATCGGATTGGCGATTGCCGTTGCGAATATCGATGAAGTAATTCGTATTATCAAAGCCAGTGAAGATCCGAGTTCAGCAAAGGTGACTTTGATGAGTAAAGATTGGGATGCTGCAGAAATCGAGCCGTTGATTAAATTGGTTGATGATCCAAATAGTATTTATTCCGATGGAAAATGTCGACTTACAGAAGTTCAAGCTCAGGCGATTTTGGACTTGAAGTTGCACAGATTGACGGGATTGGAGAGAACGAAGATTTCCGATGAATTGAATCAACTTTCCGATCGAATTAAGGATCTTTTGAGCATCTTGGCTTCGCGTGCGAGAGTTATGGAGATAGTTCGGACTGAGTTGATTGAAGTTCGCAATGAGTTTGCGACTCCGCGACTGACTACCATTGAGGAAAACAGTGTTGATCTTGATGACGAAGATTTTATCCAAAAGGAGGATATGGTCGTAACCATCAGTCACAGTGGATATATAAAAAGGGTTCCTTTGAATACTTACCGCGCGCAGAATCGAGGAGGTAAGGGTAAGACAGGTATGACGACGAAGGATGAAGATTTCGTCCAGGATGTTTTTGTTGCGAATACTCATACTCCGGTTTTGTTTTTCTCGACAACTGGTATGGTTTATCAGATGAAGGTTTACAAATTGCCTTTGGGAACTCCGCAGTCGAAAGGGAAGGCTCTCGTAAATCTTTTCCCGACAAAGGCAGATGAAGCTTTGGCTACAGGCTTATCTTTACCGGATGATCCTTCAACTTGGGATGATTACGATATAGTGTTGGCAACTTCGCGGGGAACAATCAGGCGTAATAATTTGAGCGTGTTTGCGAATATAAATTCCAAAGGAAAAATCGCGATGAAGCTCGAAAACGAAAAATTGATCGCGGTTTCTCTTTGCAAGGCGGGAATGGATATTTTGATTTCCACCAAACTTGGAAAGAGTGTCAGATTCCCTGTAGATTCTCTTCGGGTATTTTCCAGCAGAAATTCCGTCGGGGTTCGTGCGATTAAGTTGGTCGGTGATGATGAAGTCATTTCCATGGCGGTCCTGAATAACGGAACTTCTACAGTTGAGGAAAGGGAAGAATATGTTCGCTACTCCAATTGGTTGAGGCGTACGGGGGAAGAGCTTGATTTAGAGCAAAAAATGGACCCTCCGGCGAAATATGAAGAGATGAAAGATCTGGAGCAAATTCTGATGACCATAACCGAAAAGGGATATGCGAAGAGGACCTCGTCTTTCGAATACAGAACCATGAGTCGGGGAGCTCAGGGTGTGAAAAACCTGGATATGAGTTCTAAGAACGGAAAGGTCATCGCGGTATTCCCGGTGAATGAAGAAGACGACGTGATGTTGATTACTGACGGCGGAAAGTTGATTCGTTGTCCGGTTTCTGGTGTGAGAATTACAGGGCGAGCGACTCAGGGAGTGATTTTCTTTAAAGTTGGTAAGGACGAAAAGGTCGTATCTGCGGTTAGATTGATCGAGAACAGTAAAATTGAAGAGAAATAGAGAAGAACAAACATGGCATCTATAAAGTTACAGGGAATAAATAAATCTTTCAAAGATAGTCCCATAATAAAGAATGTGGATTTAACTATCGAAGATGGGCAATGCACGGTGTTGGTTGGTCCTTCCGGATGCGGAAAGTCTACAATTTTGCGATTGATTTGCGGTTTGGAGGATGCAGATTCGGGGGAGATATATATCGGCGATCGATTAGTAAATGATGTTCCTCCTGCAAGTCGCGGAATTGCAATGGTTTTCCAATCATACGCTCTCTATCCGCATATGACGGTTTTTGAGAATATGTCCTTCGCTCTTCAGGTTCGCAAGTTGAAAAAAGATGAAATCCGAAAAAGAGTAGAGGAAGCTGCAAAAATTTTGAAGATTGACCATCTTTTGCAGCGCAAACCGAAAGAGTTGTCTGGAGGTCAGAGGCAGAGAGTTGCGATAGGTCGTGCGATTGTTCGTAATCCTTACGCTTTCTTGTTTGATGAACCTCTTTCAAATTTGGATTATTCTTTGCGATGCCAAATGAGATATGAACTCGCAAAGTTGAAGGCTCAGCTGAAAACCACAATGGTCTATGTTACCCATGATCAATCCGAAGCGATGACTTTGGCCGATAAGATTGTTGTGATGCACGATGGTATTATTGAACAAGAAGGCTCTCCGTTGGAGATTTATAATTCTCCGGTAAACACATTTGTTGCGCAGTTTATCGGTTCCAGTAAGATGAATATTTTCCCAGTGACCTTTGAGGGATGTAAGGGTAGTTTGTCCAACTTTAGATTGGCGACGGGAGAGGTTGTTTCTGTTGATAAGAAATTAGATTTGAACAGAGGTTCCAAGTACCTGATGGGAGTTCGTCCTGAAGATTTGGACGTTGTTGCCGAGAATGCGAAAGTTTCGGGCAATTGTTTGGAGGGAGAGGTTATCCTTGCTGAGAATTTGGGAGGCGAGGGATTCGTTCATGTATGTTTGAAGGACGGCTATCAGATTATGTCTAAATCAAAGAAAACAGTGATGGAGCAGGTTGGAGAAAAAGCTCGTCTGTTCTTCGGATGCGACCGTTGTTATTTGTTCGATGAGCAAGGTAAGGCAATTTGCGGAATTAATTCGCGATCGATTGACGCAGAATGATTAAATTTCAAATAAATGCGATTGGAAAATTGAAGAAATCTCCGACACTTGAGCTGATTGAGGATTACAAGAATCGGGTCCATAATCAGGTAAAGATAAACGAGCTGGAGTTCAAAAGATCACAAAATGCGTCCGAAGATTCTATAAAGCAAGCTGAGGCAGAATTGCTTTTATCCGATGTTCCGAAGAATTCATATTTGATTTCGATGGACGAAACGGGCGATCTTCTGACAAGTCATGAATTCGCAAAATTTATAGAGCAGAAAACCAATGAGGGGTATTCGTCTTTTGTGTTTTTTATCGGTGGGGCGGACGGATTGCACTCTTCGGTAAAAAAACAGAGTAATCGTGTAGTTTCGCTAGGAAAAATCACTCTGCCTCACATGTTGGCGCGACTGATTTTGGTTGAGCAAATTTACCGCATCGAGAAGATAATGGACAACCATCCGTATGATAAATAATTGACAAGGTTCTCAAAAAATTGGAATGGGAAAGGATATTTACGATAGTTTTTCTTCGGTGAGAAATGTTTTCCACGAAGTTGACGACGCGATTTCTTTTAATTTATCGAAGTTGATTTTCGAAGGAACGGAAGAAGATTTAAAAAAGACAGAAAATACCCAACCGGCGTTGATGACGGTCAGTATGGCGTTTGTCGAGGTTATGAGAAAAGAATACGGATTCGATCTTTCTGAAAAAGCAAAGTATTTCGCGGGACATTCTTTGGGAGAATACACCGCGCTGTGTGCGGCAGGTGCTCTTTCGTTGAGAGATACTGCGAGAATCTTGCGAACCAGAGGACGTGCGATGTCCGAAGCTTGTCCAACAGGCGGAGCGATGGCAGCGATTTTAGGATTGAGCATAGACCAAGTTGAAGAAATCGTGAAGGAGTCGTGTTCCGAGATATCCAAGGTGCAAATTGCAAATGATAATTCCGTCGGACAGATCGTTGTCAGTGGTCGTGAAGAAGCCGTAAAAAAAGCGACGGAAATTGCTCAAAGCCGCGGAGCAAAAAGGGCGGTAATTCTTCCTGTCAGCGGTCCATTTCACAGTGAATTAATGCGTCCGGCGATAAAAATTTTGGAAGAAGTGTTATCTGATGTTGAGTTCAGATCTCCGTCAAAACCGATTATTGCGAATATCACGGCGCAAGCGGAAACGGAGAATTTCAAAGAGCTTTTGTTAAAACAAATCACGGGCAGAGTTAGATGGGTCGAGTCAATTAGATATGCCGAAGCGCAGGGAGTTTCTCAATGCATCGAAGTCGGAGCAGGAAAGGTTTTAACTGGACTGGTGAAAAGAATTTCCCCGAGTATGCGGCTGGTGAACATTAACTCTCTGGAATCTTTGGATTTGCTGAAAGATTTATAACAGAGTTATTCTTTCGTTAACGAGCTTTGGAAAATTTTCTAATTCGGATTGGGCTGGAATATATTAACTAATGGCTCGATATTTTTTTTGAAGTCATCTAATTTTTCTTTGAGATTTTCTTCGTCTTTTATTTTTTCCCAATCATTAAGAACGTTGAAATATAAGTTCTTCAAATCGGAAGGTATACTTTCTGATCTGAAAAATTTATTATTGCTATCACTGAATATCTCTTTTCCTTTTCCCGAAATCGTATCGCGATGAGTTCCAGGGTTATTCATGAGTTTATTAAAGATTATCAGATTTTTCCCAAATTTCTTGAAAGTCGGATCATTTAAATATTGGTTATCGTTTACCTGCAATTTTACGTTTAACAATAAATTCCTCATTTCATTAAGCAAAAAAATAAGTTCTTTGGTTTTTTTTTTTTTTTTTTTTTTATTTATCCAGGTACTTGATTTAGAATTCGATGGATACTCAATTTCACTGATTTGTTCATTATATTTAGTATTGTTATAACGAATTTGATCATCATTGGATTTACTAATTTGTTTGTCATATTCAATATCCGAGAATGTTGTATCAGGGTTTAGTTGGATTTTAGCATTGGATTCAACTTTACTGTTTTGTTTATTATATTTAATATCTAGTGGGATTTCGTCATTGGATTCAAAATGTTTAATATTTAACGATGTGTTATGAGGATTTTGCTCAGCATTGGATTCAAAACTTGATAACGTCACGCAAACGACTAATCCAAAAATTATTTTTTTCACGACATTTCTCCAATCTTCTAATAGAACAGGATATCAATAATGTGTTAACTATTGGTTAATGGAAGAGCAGTGAGAGATTTCTTATAAAATTTTATGGCTTCTATAAATTAATTAATAATTTTCAATAAATTTAACTATTAATTAACCAATATTAATTTAGCTTAATCCTAGGGAGTTTATGTAGGAGAGTAAATGGAATCTTTGGTTCAGTGGCATGAAGGAATGTTAATTTCTCCACAGCATTTTCAGTTAACAACAGGGTATTTTCAGCAGGTGATCGGGTATACGTCGGCAGCGGTTTTCCCTTTTGGATACGGTGTATTCGATCTCAAAATAGATACCTCATGTTTATCTTCAGGATTAGTTCGAGTATTGAAAGCGAAAGGCTTTTTCCGAGATGGATTGTTTTTTGATTTTGACGCGACACGCGATGATCCGTTGGAATTAAATCTGGGGGATTATTTTGAAGTTAATTCTGCTTCCACGAAAATTTATTTGGCGACACCGTCTCGTCGCAGCGGAGAAAATATGCTTGAGGGAAATTTGGCTCGCTATTATTCCTCGGAAATTGCTGATGTGAAGGATGAAAATACGGGAAAAGAGCCAATTACAATACCTATCTTAAAACCAAATCTAAAATTAATGCAGGAAGATCAAGTAGATGCCAGATATCAAAGTTTTCCTGTGTTTGAAGTGGGGAAATCAGTTGACGGAGGTATATCTGAGACGAAATTTATCGCCCCATTCTTATCTTTGGATAAACATTCGAAGATTATTGAAATGTGTTCCTCTCTTGTGCGACTCATTCGAGACAAGATTTCATATTTTGCGGATCGCAAAGAAAATTTTGCTCGAAATCAAACGGAAGAATCTTTTGCAAATCTTCGATTGTTAATACAGGCGGCAATTCCTTTGGAGACGGTTCTTGGAGTGGAAGGCGTACATCCGTTCGAATTGTTTAAAGCTTTATCTCAGACGGCGGCGTTTGTGATGTCGATGAATCCGGCACAGTTGATTCCGAGACTGCCTGCTTATGAACATGAAGATTTATATGGCTGTTTTTCTCAGCTGCATGATTATATTCATGGAATAATTTTTCATTTGAAACAGAAGTATGATGTTCTTTTGTTCGATAAAGTTCAGGATGAATTCAGGTTAATGATGAATCCGCATATGCTTGAGAAGGATGAAATAGCTATTGGTATTCGTAAGCCGTTCTCGGCAACTGACAGCGATGTTATAAATTGGATTAAGGGACTTCAAATCGCCAGTGAGTCGATGATGCCTTTAATAAAAGATCGTCGAATTTTGGGGGCGGAACGAAGGATTTTGGAAAGAGGAGAATATATCACACAGCCTAATGGCGTGACCATTATCGCGGTAAAAACTAAAACCACATACATCAAGAGTAATGAACAATTATGTCTGATAAGCAGTAATTTGGATGTCGTTCCGGAGGAGATTATTCTTTATGCAGAGAGATAGTAAAATTACCGATCTGGGCTTAATTTTTGGCGATTTCTGCTCGGAAATTTTTAAATACAAGACTCAGATTATCCAAAAAACGGAGAATCTCGATCCGAAAGTAATTTACAAAAATTTGGTATCGAAAGTAAAAGGAATTCTTGAGCGTCAGAAGAGTATTACTTTTGAGCAGCAAGTAAGGGAAGTGGTTTATATCATGGTTTCTTTGGCCGATGAAATCTTTTTGAATATTTCTTGGGACGGAAAAAAATTCTGGGAAGATAACATGCTTGAAAAACATTTTTTCGGAACCCAAATAGCCGGAGAAAAAATCTTCAATAATATCGAAAAATTGATTGAGAAAAATGATGTCGAAAGCCTATTGATCGCGGAAATTTATATGAAGGTGCTTTCGTTGGGATTTAGGGGTAAATTCAGAGATGATACGGATAAAGATAAGCCAATAAATGTTTTCAGGAGAAATCTTTTTAATTTTGTTGAAAAGTACGACAAATCTATCAATATGGTGAGTCACAGGATGTTTGGCAAGGAGTACACTTATACGTTACCGACAATTAATAGACAATTTCTGCCGGATGTTTCGGTTATTAATTATGTTTATGCCTTCTTTGTTTTTATGTTTTTGGTAATAAGTTCTGTTGTTTGGCTGATCGAGACACGAGACTTATATGAAATTTTACACGAGATATCAGCTATAGTGTTGAGAGCGTAAATATGGATGGATTTAAGAATTTTTTGTCTGACAGTTTACCTGCAATTCCCAAAGAGATGGTACCTGCTGTTTCCTTAGGATTGATTTTGTTTTCGATTATTTTGGTACTGATTTTTTTTGTTATGTGCGTAATGTACATAAATTCTCAGCCTAAGCCGAAGGTGATCACTCCGCTGAAAAGAGATGATTTAAAGAAGAAACAAGAAGAAAAGCCTAAAACCGAAGACTCAATTAAAAACGGAAGTTGCGAAGAAATACCAACGATTTCGGGAAGGTTAGGGGAGATTCTGAGTCTTTTGGGTATTTTAAAAATCGGTCCTATAACAAAAATGTTTTTCAAAGTTTTGGAAGCCATACGAAGCAGTACATACGACCTGAGATGGAGGTACAAACTTCCTTGTTTCATGATCATAGGTCCAAAGGGGAGCGGAAAAACAACTTTGTTGGATAATTTGAATTTTGAGCACCTGATGTCCGAGAAATCAGAGAAAAATTCTTTGTGGAAATTGTTTAAGGAAGGGGCGATTTTTGAATTTCCGAATATAGATCCGGCGGTAGATAAATCCAAATTTTGGACCTTTATCAGTGAATTATTTGTTTTCATAAGACCACGTCGTCCGCTTGATGGAATTATTGTTACAGTTCCCGCAGATTTCTTTATTTCAGGAGCTGTAAACGTTGAAAATCATGCCCGCGAAATGTTCGACAGGATATTTCAATTTCAGCACGATATCAATTTCAAGCTTCCGATATATTTTATAGTGACCAAGGCAGACCAAATTTTCGGATTTCAAGAGTTTGTTCATTTGTTGAAAGAAAATACAAAGCAGCAAATTTTCGGATGGTCGTGCCCTTATTCATTGGATATGGCTTTTTCTCCGAATTGGATTAACGAAATTTTTAGCACCATAGCCGATGGAATCCGAAAAGCGGGATTCTATTTTGCTCGCAAGAGAAATATAGATGAAAATCTCGAAAAAGCGATGCTATTCGAAGCATATTTTGAAAAAATTAAACCGATGTTGTCGGAATATTTGCTTACGATGTTTCGCTCTCACAATCCTATGGATGGTATGATTCTAAGAGGAGTTTATTTTGTAGGACGCCAAAAGGAAGTAGCGATTTCTTCGGGAGGAGTTGTACAAGTATCAGCCCTAATGCCGAGAGTGGATGTTGACGCCAGTTCGAATCATTTGCATACGGATGACCTGTATTTCGTACAGGATCTTTTCAAGGACAAGATTTTCAAGGAGCACAACATTGCGTATCCTATTTTGAAAGATACGGGGGGTATTACTAAAAAAGAATATCGCAACAAACTGATATTTGCCGGGTCGGCACTGTTTTTATCCGTTGGATGGATTTGGGGGAACGGCAACATCAGAACCAATGTTCGGAATTGTTACCATACAATGTGTACCGTAAAGAAAAATTTACAGAGAATAAAATATCTGGAAGACACTTTGAAGAATGCGGAAGATCAATCCCTGATTAACAGTCAGGCATCTGCTTTGCTGCAAAATATGCCAGTGGTGAAAATGGGGGATTTCTTCTCGATTTTTGTTCCTCAGTCTTGGCTTTTTGGAATAGGGAGTTCGGTCAGGTCAACGACGGAATTAGTCTTTGACTCTGTTGTGGTAAAAGCCATGTATATCGATTTGAATTTCAATACCAAGAATATTTTGCTAGGGTCGCACAAGTCTTTGAAAAAAAGTCTCAATAGTCAGAAAGATATTTTCGATGTGTTGAATTTTGAGAGCTTTAAGGAGCTATCGGGATTTGCAGAAAAAATCAAAAATTTGAAAAAAATAAGCTCTGAATATAATTCTATACGAAATCTGGAAGACAGCAATAATGTCATAAGCGTAACAGAGTCTCTTTTTAAAGATAAATTTGAAATTATGGATGAAATGAGAACTCACGTTCCGAATAAGCAGATTATGCCGCCGAAATTTAATTTGGAGGATTTCCAGACGAATATCGAAAACAGCCTGAAAAATATCTTCGACAATTTTATAAAAGACACTTTGGATACGACTGTAGAGAAAGTCCTTCAGAATGTCTCGAGTGATATCGATCGTTTACACGAGGCGGGACAAAATTCGAAGGTTGATTACAGTGTTCAAGATTTGGCTAAACTCTATAATAAGGTGGAGTTGGTAGAAGATATTTTCAAAAACAAGAATTTCTCATGGATCAGAGAGAATACTTTTTGTCCGACTCCTGAATATCAGAAAATTTTGAAAGACTTGGAGTCTACGGGAATGGTCAGTCCCGACTGTTTGAGAGATCTGATACATTTTGCAGATGTTTCATTTAATAGTTATAAAGATGCATTAGGAGCATACAAATCCAATCTTTCGGGGAAGATTTTGGATAACCAGAATCCATCAGGAGGGTTTATTCAGGTGAAAGGGGAGTTGAAATCTCTGTTGGATCTTCCTTTCATTTGTGTAGTTCCTTCGGGGCATTTTTTGCGAGAACTTCCGACGGACAAAATGCTGATTTGGGATGTTAAGCGCTTAAAAGAGCTTTGCAATTTGATCGATAAATACAACGAATTTTCCGAAACAGTTCCTGAGGGAATGCGGGCGGAATATTTTGATATCTATAAAACGGTTGCGAAAAAATGCTTTTATCCAACCATAAAAGCAATGATCGGAAATGCTCAAATTTTAGAGGACATGCCGTTGGGAAATTCAAGGGCCCTATTCGAAAATTCATATAAAAAACAGGCGTTGAATATTCGTAATGTTTCAGTATCTCTTCCGAAAATAATAAAAATTTTGGACGAAATTATTTCGGAGGAAAATTTACAGGACTTTGGTTTTTCCGATCTTATAATTTCCCAATATTTAGGATTATTGGAGAAGATCGACGCCTTGTTCAACACAGAAAAACCGTATTCTACCAGTTCTGCTTTGTTTGACGACTGGGACGGCAACGGAAACCCGCAATTTATGAAAATGAGCAGCCAAGCTAACATCAAACAGTATTTGAATGCTCAGTTTGAAAGGATAAAGTTTTTGGCGAAGGATTTGGCCAGTCCGATTGTGGATTTGTTGACCATTCCTAATATTTTTGAAAAAATTCGCGACAAGAAATTGATTAACAAATGGCGGGAAATTATTACCAGTGTCGATGATTACGAAAACAACAAACCTGGTAATTCGATCGCAGCACTGGAAAGCTTCATTACTGAAAATCTTTCTAAGGTGTCTCTGGATAATTTTGATACTCAGGGAGAAATTAGGGATATTTCGCAAAATGATTCAGACTATTTCCTATCTAAGCGTTCTGTTGTGGCGAAATCTCTCATGAATCGTGCTGATACAGTACAATACGACAGAGTGGCATCGATTTACAATAAAGTTTATAGCATATTCAATAAAAAATTGGTCAATAAATTCCCGTTCGGAGACTCTGATGAAGACGCTGAGATTAAGGACCTTGAAGAATTTGTTAAAGCTTACGAAGCAATAGATGCGACAGCGATAAATGTTTTGAAAAGAAATAAAGAGACAAAACAAGTTAATTCGCAGGTGTTCGATTTCTTTGAAAACACAAACAAAATACTGCCGTTCTTGAAAGCATGTGTTGCTCAGTCCAAGAGTTCTGACCCGAATACTTGTCCGATGTGCTTTAACGTATTGTTACGACCTTTTCCGAATATGGAAGCGTTGACATCTGCCGTAATAGACAGAACATTTTCTATTAATAACATGCCGGTTTCGGACAATAATAACGGAGTGTTTTTTTATGGTAATGCCGTAACGATCGGTTTCGGATGGGTAGCTTCAGCGAACGAAAAACCAAATGAAGACAAGGCTGGGGGAAATCTCAGTATCAATAGCAATTTTGCTGCCTTTAAGTATACCGGGACATGGGCTTTATTCCGTATGATTGAATCTCATAAAGTCAGCAAAGGAGTGGAATATCCGAACGGTATAGTTTTGCAATTTAACGTTCCGGTTGTCTCTCAGAAAGATGGTGCTGAAGTAGGAGATGCAAAAATGGTTTATAAAGTTACTCCTATGGTAAGGGACGGAGAGAAGTTAACGCCGATAGCATGGCCTTTATTTCCGAAGAGTTGTCCAAGCTTGTATGGTGCCAAGTCGTCAGAAGAAAAAGAACGGTCTTCCTCCGATAATAAGGATAATAAACCATCAGAGGCAGCTCCTTTAGATGTTGATGTATCGTTTGATGAATAAAATTGAGTAAAGATGGATAGAGTAAAATTAAACAAGATTGATTGAATAAAGTGAGGTTCGAGAGTTATGGATATAGAGAGCTTGTTAAAACCGGTATCATCAGAAAGTAATTGCGGCGAATATCTGTGCTACGATCATGTCTATGATGAGCTGAAAGAATTGCGTCGAGAAGACGATATTCGTTTGTCTCAGGGGGTTTGGCAAACTGAGCCGAAGCGAGCTGATTGGACTCAACTTAACAAACTTGGTTGTGAACTTCTCAAAACTAAGACGAAAGATTTACAAATAGCCATGTGGCTGATGGAGTCTTGGATTATCGAGAGACAATTCGAGGGATTTATCGACGGCTTAAAGTTAGTAAAAGGCCTCAGTGAAAAATTTTGGGATGAAATTTATCCGGCTATAGATTGGGAAAATCACAGCTACGATTATCGTTTGGCTCCGTTTTTTTTCTTATCGGATAAAATTTCTGAAAGAATAGTTTTAATTCCTCTCACCGATGCAGAAGATTCTCTGATCTACTCTTTGTCCGACTGGATGGAAGCGCGTAGAAATCTGCAGATCAAAAACTCTAATGGAATTTCCCTAAAGATTATCAGTAAGCAGGTAGCCGTTACTGCTCTCCAGACCTTCAAAAATATTGCAAATCAAGTAAATGAATCGATTAACCTTTTGAAAGAATTGAGAGCTTTTCTTGATGAAAAATGCGGTCAAGATGCGCCGAGTTTTCACCAATTGACAGATTATTTAGAAGATATTAAACGAATTACTTTGAGAAATATTGAGCTGAAAGAAAAGCAACAAGCTCAGGCAGCTCAAAAGGTGAAGGTTGAAAAACAAGCTTCCCAGCTCAATGCCTCGGGTGATGAAATGACATTAGAAGACGATAACAAAAATCAGGATCAAGAGCCAACAATCGGTCAGGCTTATGATGCTCTCTCCGAAATTGCTTCATTCTTGGAAAAGAAGCAGCCGCAAAGCCCTTCATCCACTTTGCTCAAGGTTGCAATCATGATCGGCAAGAAAAGTTTTCAGGAATTGCTTGAGTTGAATATGCGAAGCGGTGTTCCGGTTTTAAATACTATTTCTGAACTATACAGTATTTTTTACAAAAAAGAGACTGAACAAAAGAAGTAGTTAGTTGATTTGTTATGTAAAATTCTGTTGGAACAGTGGTTGTAAGGTGTTACAATTCCACAGGAGCTAGAGGAGGTTTTATGCGAAAGTTAGCGAATTTTTCACTGATCGGATCAGCTTTTTTGTTAACAGCTTGCGATCCGGTGAGTTGGCTGGTTGGCGGTACAGTTGTTGCAGGTGCTGTCACGGTTCGTGATAAGGAAGGAATTACTGGGCAGATTTCGGATACCTATTTGAAGGAAAAGATCAGACTGACTTTATTGAATAAAGACAAAGAGTTGTACGATAGGATCGAGTTAGCGGTCAAACATGGGATAGTCGTTGTAATCGGAAGCTTCGATGATGAGTCTCAATGTGAAAGGGTTAAAGATATCATTGACACGGTTCAGGTTAAAGATGTTTATTACGAAACTAAGGTAGAGCCTCAAGCTAAAATCGGGACTTTTGCTGCTGATGCAGGAATTACTACTCGTATCGAGGCAAGCATGAAGAGTAACGGAAATGTGGCATCCTTGAATTACGATACCACTACGGTTAATGGAGTGGTTTACATGTGTGGAACGGCAATGTCTGCATATGAAAGAGATGTCGTTTTGAATATTGCTCGCAGTACTTCCGGAGTAAAAAAGGTTGTATCATATATAAAAATAGCGAAACCTGAGGTGGAGGAATAGTAACCTTGCACGCCAGCGTAAAGACAGTTGCATTTTTCGGAGTATCGGTAGCTGAAATTGATGTGCAGGTCCAAATTCTCAACGGTTTGCCTTCGTTTAACATTGTGGGTCTTCCGGACAAGGCAGTTGCGGAATCTCGAGAAAGAATACGTGCCAGTTTGTTTGCAATGGGAATATCTTTCCCTCCGAAAAGAATAACTGTAAACTTGGCTCCCGCTGATGTCCAAAAGGAAGGAAGTCATTACGATTTACCTATTGCCTTGGCCTTGCTTGCGGCAATGGGAATTATTCCTCAAGAAGACGTTTCTAACGTAATTGCTATGGGAGAGTTGTCTCTTACAGGAGCTATTTCACGAGTTGTGGGCGTGCTTCCGGCTTCTGTTCATGCGAAGAAAACAGATCGAGTGTTGATTTGTCCGAAAGATTGTGCTCAAGAGGCTGCTTGGGTTAACGATGGTTTGGTTTTCGCGCCTGGAAGTTTGCTGGATCTGGTAAATCATTTTAAGGGAATTCAATTTTTACCGAAAATTGTTCCGAATCGAGATAAAGTCGATACCATGTCGGTTTCGAAGTGTGGATGTTTCAGCGAAATAAAAGGACAACTGCTCGCCAAAAGAGCGATGGAAGTTGCCGCGGTTGGTGGGCATAATCTTCTTATGCTGGGTCCTCCTGGAGTTGGAAAGTCCATGATGGCTTCAAGAATTGTTGGAATTTTACCTCCAATGACCGCAGAGGAGTCTTTGAAAGTTACGACCATATATAGTTTGGCGGGAAAAATGGACGGAAACGGTTTAATTTTACGAAGACCTTTCCGTGCTCCTCATCATTCAGCTTCTCTCGTAGCGATAGTCGGAGGCGGAAATAATGCTCGTCCGGGGGAAATTTCTTTAGCTCACAACGGAGTTCTGTTTTTGGATGAACTTCCGGAATTCTCGCGTTCGGCTTTGGAATCTCTGCGGCAGCCGTTGGAATCGGGGGAAATTACCATCGCACGAGCCAATAATCATGTGACCTATCCTGCGAAAATTCAGTTAATTGCTGCGATGAATCCTTGTCGTTGCGGATATCTGGGCGTGGAAGGAAAAGAATGTTCGCGCGCTCCGAGGTGCGGAAGTGAGTATTTGCGGAAAATTTCAGGCCCGTTACTTGATCGTATCGATATCTACATAGACGTGCCGGAAGTGAGGGTTCAGGATTTTTATCAGGATAAGAGTCAATTGGAAACCAGCGACGTCATAAGGCAGCGAGTTATCCGGGCTCGAGAGATTCAATATCGGCGTTACGGTGCAAACAGAACCAATTCCGAAATCGAAGGAACAGAACTGGAGAAATATTTATCGGATAAAGGGCGTAATTTGCTATATTCTTTTGTGGATAAGGCAAAAATTTCGGCTCGCGGATTTTATCGAGTGATAAAATTAGCTCGGACCTTAGCGGATATGTCAGCAGAGGATTCAATCGCAGAAAATCACGTGGCGGAAGCCTTGGGGTATCGAAGAATAATCTAACTTCTATTAGTCGCATTATAAAATTTGTCAAATTTAATTGATTTGTATAATTTTTTGCAATAGAATTGTCTAGATTTTGATTCAGAGGGGAGGGTAAAATTATGATTAATTGGATAATAGCTTGCATTATAATTGCCGTATTTGTTTCGATATTTGTGATTGTTTTGTCTTTACGTAGAATAGTTCCTACGAATGAAGTTCATGTGGTTCGCTCCGGTTCGCAGACTCATTGCTATGGCGCCACTGAAAATAATGAAGGTAATATTTATTATGAATTTCCTGCTTGGGTTCCTTTATTAGGTGTTTCTGTTACAAAGTTCGGAATAAATGTATTTGATTTGGATATTCCCGACTATGAAGCATATGACAAAGATCGTTTGCCGTTTGTCATAGACGTTAAATCGTTTTTCAGAATAAGCAGTCCGATAGTTGCGTCTCAACGTGTATCGAGTCAAAAAGAACTTGAAAAGCAACTATTAGGCATCGTGCAGGGTGCTGCTCGTTCTATTCTTGCTAAGGAAGACCTCAACACAATAATGGGAGAGCGTAATAAATACGGTGAAATGTTCACAAAAGAAGTTACGGATCAGCTCATTGAATGGGGAGTTTCCGCTGTTAAAAATATAGAGTTGATGGATATAAGAGATTCTCATGGCTCCAATGTAATCGTGAATATCATGGCAAAGAAAAAATCTCAAATAGAGATGGAAAGCAGACAAACTGTCGCTGAAAATGCTAGAAAAGCCAATGAAGCAGAGATTCTGGCCCAAAAAGAGGTGGAATTGAAACAACAAGAAGCTAATAAAGCAGTTGGGTTAAGAAAGGCTGAAGTTTCGCAAGAAGTTGGTATTGCCGAAGAGCAGTCCAAACAAATGGTTCAAGAACAGGCTAAGATTACTACCGAAAAAGAAATGGCGGTAAGGAGAGTTCAAGAGGTGCAAGCTGCCGAAATACAAAAGCAGGCCAGTATTGTTAAAGCTGAAGGTGACAAAAATGTTGTTGAACTGAATGCGAAAGCTAACGTAGCCAAGAGTGAAGGTGAAAAGAAAGTTAAAGTTCTTGAAGCTGAAGCAAGAAAAGCTGAAGTGGAACTTAAAGCTGATGCCGATCTTAAGGCCGCCAAAAATGAAGCTCAGGGAATTGAAGCAAAAGGTAGAGCACAAGCTGCGTCCAAAGAGCTTGATGAAAAAGCAAAAGTTGCGGGAGATATAGAGCTTTTTGATAAGGTTCAGAGCAATCCAGAATATCAGGAGTTTATGATAAATACAAAGCGCGTTGAAGCTCTGATGCAAGTTGGTATTGAACAAGCTAAGAACTTGGGAAATGCTGAGGTTAAAATTTATGCAACTTCCGAAACAGTTACTGGAGGTGTGTCCAAAGCAGCTAATACATTCAGTCCTTCAACCGGTTTTAATGTATCTAGTTTGTTGGATGCCTTTTCTTCGACTGATGCGGGCAAAAAAATAGCTCAAACTATAGCCAATGTCGTAGAGAAAAAAAGAGATTAATTTCAACGAAGGCGTAAGAGATGTTGTGTAAATTGTGATACTCTTTCGCCTTCAGGATATTTGATCTCTTAAATACATCGAACTAATGATGAGGTATATTTTTGTTGATTATTGCGTTTGCTTTAAACAACGGATTTGCTAAAAATGTCTCGTTGGAATGTAACTATTCTTATTTAAATTTACTTTATAATTTGCTATAAGGTAGGGAGGTAGTTGGTATTCAGCTGCTGAGTGGTGTCGGATCGGGTGTTTAGGGTATACCTGGTTCGGTTTGATTAGAATTGGAGGATAAAGTGCCCAAGTTGAAAACAAAGAGTGCTGCGAAGAAAAGGTTTTCTTTCACAGCGAATGGTCATGTGACGTCTCAGCCTGCTTACAGGCGCCATCTTATGAAGAACAAATCTCAAAAGATGAAAAGACAAACGCGAGGAACCATGGTTCTGAGTGAAAGCGATGCGAAGAGCGTTGTTAAGTATATGCCGTATAAGTAGGGAGATAAAATATGTCACGAGTTAAAAGAGGTTTGACCGCACACGCCAGACACAGGAAGGTTATAAATCTTTCGAAAGGATTCGTCGGGCGTTCCAAGAATTGTTTTCGTTCCGCTATCGAAAGATTAGAGAAGTCTATGCAGTATGCCTATAGAGACAGGCGTACTAAGAAGAGAGATTTTCGCAGACTTTGGATAGTAAGAATTAACGCGGCAGTCAGAGAGCACGGTTTGAAGTATTCTCAGTTTGTCTGCGGATTGTCGAAGGCGAATATTGCTATCGACAGAAAGGTTCTGTCTGAGTTAGCGATTAATGATAAAGCGGCTTTCAAAGAAATCGTGAATAAAGTAAAAGCGGTTTTGTCGTAAAAGTCGTATCGTAAAATCGTAAAACGAAAAGGAGGTAGGTGTTATGAGTGGTAAGATTTGTGAGTTGCCGAAGGGGTATGTCCCAAGCGCGGATGAGGAGTTTATGAATGACTTTCAGCGCGAGTATTTTAGGCGAAAGCTTGAAAGTTGGAAAGACGAGCTTCTTCACGAGAGCGATTTGGCTTTGCAATCCTTGAAAGAAGAAAAGGAAATTTGCACGGATATTGCTGATCGAGCATCTACCGAAACCACTTTAGGCTATGAGCTGAGGTCTAAGGAGAGAGCGAGAAAGTTGATCTCTAAGATAGACGATGCTTTGGCGAAAATAAAAGATGGGACTTACGGATATTGTGAGGATACGGGCGAGCCTATCGATTTGAGAAGGTTGGAGGCAAGGCCTACTGCGACGCTGAGTATTCAAGCTCAGGAACGTCACGAAAAGATGGAAAAAACTCAAAAAGATGATTGAAATAGATTTTTCTGATATAAAGGCTTATTTGGGGAGGGCTTTTTCCCAAAAAAAGGAAATGACTCCGGAAGAAAAGAGGGAGAAGTTTAAGTCTGATCTCAGGTTTTGTGCGTGGTTTACCGTAATTTTTTTATTGTTTAGATTTTTTGTTTACGATTGGTACATTGTGCCGTCGTGTTCGATGGTGCCGACTCTTTTGATTGGAGATATGCCTTTTGTTGAGAAATTCGCTTACGGAATCAGCAAGCACAGCATTTGGTTTAGTCCAAATTTGTTTTCTGGACGCTATTTTTTCAGAAATAATGTGAAACGTGGCGATGTTATTGTTTTTAAGCATCCTCATGATATGCTTAATCCCGCAAATGATGATTTGAATCTTATAAAAAGGGTTATAGCCCTTCCGGGCGACAGAGTTAGCGTCGAGAACGGAGTGATTTCAGTTAACGGAGTTAAGGCTGAGCTTAAGTATAAGGAAGAGGTGAATTATTACGATTATTCGGAGGGAAAGACTTACACAATTCAGAGATATGAGGAGAAGTTGCCGTTGTCTGATGCGCCGGTGCATACAGTTGGATATATCGAGGAGATGAGATTCTCAAAAGCAAACAATTTCAGAGAAGTTACTGTTCCTGAGGGGCATTACTTCGTTATGGGAGATAACAGGGATATCTCTAAAGACTCCAGATGCGGATTGGGCTTTATTCCCGAGGAAAACCTTATGGGACGAGCGATTTTTAAAGTATATTCAATTGATAAAGGTGTGAAACTTTGGGAATTTTGGAGATGGTTCCAGAATATCAGATACGATCGCCTTCTGAAGAGTATTGATTGATAGATTAATGGAAAAATTATCAGAATTAGAAAAAATCATCGGCTACGAATTTAGAAATAAAGAGAATGTCTCCGTTGCGATGGTGCATCCGGGAACCAATAAATTCGACAGAAATTTTGCAAAACATTTTGAGAGATTGGAGTTTTTGGGCGATAGGGTTTTAGGATTATCTTTGGCTCATTTGATTTTCTCGAAATTTAAAAAAGAGAGCGAGGGAGATTTGGCGGTCAGGATGTCCGTTCTCGCAGGGACGGATTTTTTAATAGATCTTGCAAAAAAAACAAGATTGATCGAGTGTTTTTCCTATCCGAAAGACCTTTTTGTTTCGAAAAACAAGAATTCGTCATCGATTGCCGATATGATGGAAGCGGTTTTGGGATCGGTGTTTTTGGATTCAGGATTTCCTGAAGCGAGAGAAGTTGTTACTCGTCTGTGGGGTGATGATTTGGACAAAGTTATTTATAAGAAGAAAGACTCAAAAACAAGGTTACAGGAAATTGTTCAGGGTAAGTCGGAAGAATTGCCATTTTATCGTTTGGTGAAGATGAGCGGGGAGGCTCATGATCCTGTTTTCGAAATGGAAGTTTCGGCTTGTGGAGAAGTTGCTTCGGGGTTTGGGAATTCAAAGAAAAATGCCGAGCATGATGCGGCGAAAAAATTGATAGAAAAATTAAGTAAATAGATTTCTGAGAGATATGATGTCTGCTAAGGAAAATTTTGATAATTCAGTTAAGGTTGATCAGAAAAGATGTGGTTTTGTTGCGGTTTTGGGAGAAACCAATGCCGGAAAGTCCACGTTGGTAAACAAATTGGTGGGGCAGAAGGTTTCGATTGTTTCGAGAAAAGTTCAGACCACATTGAGTCGAATTTTGGGAATAGCAATCAGCGGAAACAGTCAGGTGATTTTAATAGATACTCCTGGGTTTATTTCGGATTTCAAATCGTCAGATTATAGATCGGATATTCTCGAAAAAACAGCTTGGGATGCTTTCCGCGAAACCGATGACGTGCTGTTTGTAGTGGATGCCCATAAGAAGGATTTTGCGAAAAGTGTAGCATTACTTCAAAAGATCGATAAAAAGAAAAAAGTTTCATTGGTTTTGAACAAAGTCGATCTGATCATGAAAGAAAAACTCTTGGGAATCGCGAGCGAATTTGCGAAGATTCGTGATTTCGAGAATGTTTTTATGGTTTCGAGTTTGAACGGCGACGGTGTTGAAGATATCGATAAATATTTGGCGAAAATTGTTCCCGAAGGTGAGTGGCTGTTCCCGGAGGATGAAATCACTGATTCGTCTTTTGAAAAATTTACTTCGGAGATCACTCGGGAGCACCTTTATCATAGAATTCATCAAGAAATTCCTTACAGATGCCGAATTGTTACGGAAAATTATCGCAACGAGTCGGACGGATCAGTCAGGATTGCTCAAAATATCGTCGTGAAAAGCAACGCACATAAGGTGATTTTGCTCGGACATAAAGGAAGCAAAATTCGCGCGATTGGTTTGGCTGCGCGTCGAGAGTTGTCGGAGCTACTCGGGCGAGAAGTTCATTTGTTTTTGAATGTTGTTGTGGAAAAATAGAGAATGCAATGGCAAGAGCAAAGTATCATTTTATCTTCTAAGCCTTTTAGTGAGAATTGTCGGTTGGTTAGTGTTTTCAATCGATCCATGGGAAAGACTTCGGGGCTGGTGAAGGGAACGAAATCCGTTATCCATGTCGGAGATATAAGTGATGTTACGTGGAAAGGACGTAATGCTGATCAGCTTGGAACTTTCAAAATCGAGACAGTTTTTTCGCCATTTTCATTTGTTTTTGAAAATCCGTTGGAAATCCTCGCCATAGACAGTGTTTGTACTTTGTGCAGCAACGGATTACCGGATCGCGCCCCTCACGGAAAATTATTTGATTCGGTGAAGCGATTCTTACTTGAGTTAGTCCATAAAGATTGGCTTTTGAATTATGTTCTTTTCGAGAAAATGTTTTTGTCTGAGGTTGGAGTAGGTTTGAATCTGTCACAGTGTGCTGTTACGGGAAAAAAAGACGGGTTGTTTTACGTATCGCCCAGGACAGGCAAAGCGGTTATAAAAGAAGTTGGTGAAAAATATAAAGACAAACTGTTTGTATTACCGAAATTCTTATTAGATGCGGATGAAGAGCCGTCGAGTGAGGATATTTTGATGGCTTTGAAGATAACTCAGCATTTTTTAAAAATTTATTTTTGTGGTATAAGCAGTAGGGAATTGCCAATGTCCAGAGAATATCTCGTACAAGGGCTGTTAAAGGGAGATAAAGATGAAACTCAGTACTATAATTAATCCGAACGAAAAAAGAGTCGCGATTACTCCAGAAGTCACTGCAAAATACGTTAAGTTGGGTTTCGAAGTTGAGTTGCCGAAAGGAGCAGGGGAGTCTGCAGGGTTCTCTGACTCAGAATATGAAGCTGCTGGCGCAACAATTAGTGATGGAGTAATTAAGGATGTTTCACTGTATCTATGTGTTCGTCCTGTTTTGTCGGAAAATATGGAGCTGAGTAAAGGGAGCTATTTAATTGCTATGCTGTCACCGTTTCAAAATGCAGAAGTTTTGAAGAAATTGCATTTGAATGGGATTAATCCGTGTGCGTTAGAAAAGATTCCGAGAATTACTCGTGCGCAGTCGATGGACATACTTTCATCTCAAGCAAACATCGCAGGATATCGCGCTGTTATCGAAGCAATGTCTGAGTATTGTCGAGTCATTCCATTAATGATGACCGCGGCGGGAACGATTCGTCCGGCGAAAGTACTTATCATAGGTGCAGGTGTTGCTGGGCTTCAGGCAATTGCTACGGCAAAGCGTATGGGAGCGCGTGTCCGAGCTTTTGATGTCAGAAGAGCGGCAAAAGAACAGGTGGAAAGCCTCGGAGCAACCTTTGTTGATGTCGATTCTGACGAAAATGGAGAAACTGTCGGCGGTTATGCTCGCGAGATGTCGGAAGATTACAAAAAAAAGCAGGCAGAAAAGTTGGCTGAGGCTTTGAAAACATCAGATATAGTGATTTCTACAGCACAAATTCAAGGAAAACCTGCGCCGAGATTGATTACAAAAGAAATGGTCGACAGCATGATGCCAGGATCGGTGATTGTGGATATGGCGACAGAAACCGGTGGCAACTGTGAGGTCTCCAAAAAGGATGAAAAGATAGTTGTAAACGGCGTTACCGTTATCGGATACACAGATATTGCCGCGCGCGTAGCCTATGATTCCAGCCAGCTGTTTGCACGAAACGTGTTTAATTTTGTATCACTGATGCTTAAAGACAACAAAATAGACACATCCGATGAAATAATCCAAGCGACTATGATAAAGTGAGTTATGATTTCTGAGATATAATTTCGCATTTGTCGTTTTCGAATAATTTTTTCGAGGTCCATTCAGTTTTCGTTATGAATGTGATAATAAAAGATTGTTCCTTTCAGATTTAGGAGGTAAGAATGAAATTTTGTGTAACCACACCGATCTACTATATCAACGGAGAACCGCATATCGGACATGCCTATGCAAGCACTGCTGCAGATATTTTGGCTCGATTTAAGAGGTTGGACGGGTATGAAGTTCATTTTTCGACAGGTACCGATGAGCATGGAATCAAAGTAGCTCGTTCTGCGGAAAAAGCTCAGATGGAAGTTCAGGCATTCAGCGATGTGATGTCCAAAAGATTTCGAGATATGTCATCATTGATGAAGATCAGTTATGACGATTTTATTCGTACCACCGAAGATCGCCATATAAAGGCCAGCCAAAAATTGTGGACTATGATAGAAAAGGATATTTATAAGAGTTCCTACAAAGGTTGGTACGATCCGCGGGATGAAATGTTTGTAAATGACAGCGAAATTGTAAATGGTATTGCTCCCAGCGGAGGAAAAGTCGAATGGATGGAAGAAGAATCTTATTTCTTCAAGCTTTCGGCGTATCAGGACAGATTGCTGGATTATTACGAGTCTCATCCAGATTTTATTTTGCCTCAGAGCCGACGGAACGAAATTATCAGTTTTGTGCGGAGCGGGCTTAAAGATCTTTGTATTTCCCGTAGTAAGTTTAGTTGGGGAATTCCTGTTCCGAATGCCGAAAATCACGTAATGTATGTTTGGATAGACGCTCTGACCAACTATCTTACGTCGCTCGGTTTTCCAAACGATATAGAAGGAGCGGAATCCTATTTCAGAGAATGTATACACGTTGTGGGAAAGGAAATTTTGCGCTTTCATGCGGTATATTGGCCTGCATTTTTGATGGCGGCAGGACTTCCTTTGCCGAAGAGAATTTTTGCTCATGGATGGTGGACCAGTGAAGGGCAAAAGATGTCAAAATCCATCGGAAATGTCGTGAATCCTTTCGAAATTGTAGAAAAATACGGACTTGATTGTGTTCGTTATTTTATGATGAGAGAAGTTCGTTTCGGTGAAGATGGTGATTTTTCCGTTGAAGCTATCAAAAAGAGAATTTCTTACGATCTGGCCAATGATTTGGGAAATTTGGTGCAGAGGGTTTTGGCTTTTATTCAAAAGTTGGGTGGGCATATGATTCCGGATTATAATTTTTCGGACGAGGAGAAAGTTTTATTTGATCACTCCCGAAAATTGATCGGCAAATTACGTCCGTTGATGGATAATCAAGATTTGAGTAATGCGTTATCTACGATCTGGGAATTGGTTGCAGAATCCAACAAATTTGTCAATGATCAGAAGCCTTGGGAGTTGGCAAAGCAGAATGATCCGAAGTTATACAGGGTGTTGACCGCGTTATGTGAAGCCATCAAATCGATTGCTTTCGGAATTGCTCCTTTTATGCCGGACACTGCTCGCAAAATTTTTGATTTTATCAATATCGAAGGGACCTCTTTTGCTGAAATTGAAGATAAGTTCTCGTCTCAGCGTTTTCCGAAGCCTGTTCCGCTTTTCTTAAAGAGTGAGTGACGCCAGTGATATTCGTTGATTCGCATTGCCATTTGGATCTTTCAGGATTTGAGGAGTTTTTGAAGCCTCGCTTGGTTGGAAAGACTCTGGAATATTACGATGTGGATCTTTTGGTAGACAGAGCTTTTCAAGCGAATGTAAAGTACATGCTCAATATCGGAACTCATCTTTCGGATGTGGACAAGCTTACTGAGATTTCTGATAGATTTTCGAATGTGTTCAGATCAATCGGAATACATCCCGAGTATGCAAAGGAGCATTGCGAAAAATTTTCCTTCAACGAAATGCGGGAGATTTTTCGGAGATGTTGCGGTTTGGATAAGACTGTCTCCATTGGGGAAATCGGCTTAGATTACCATGTCAGCAACGATGTGGAGCAACAGAAGAAGATTTTTTCTTTCCAACTAGAATTGGCAGAGGAATTTAATTTGCCAGTATCTATTCATTCTCGCGATGCTTGGGCGGATACTATGGAGATTTTGGAAGCACATCCCAAAGTGACGGGTGTGATTCATTGTTTTTCAGGAGAAAAAGAATTCGCTGAAAAAGTTCTTAATACTTCATTTTATTTTGGAATAGGAGGAACTCTGACTTTCAAGAAGAATACAATTTTTCAGGAAACGGTTCGTGATATTTTGTCGCTGGATAGAATTTTAATCGAGACGGATTCTCCTTTTTTGGCTCCCGTTCCGTTCAGAGGGAAATTAAATGAGCCGTCTTTTGTGGTTCATGTCGCTGAAAAAATTGCAGAGTTAAAAAACATTTCTATAGATCAAATCGCAAATCAGACCAGTAGAAATTTTTTCGAGTTGTTTAATAAAGCAAAATTTTAATACAATACAGAGGGGAGTGAGTTATGAGAAAAAAGTATATCTTCTTGCTAGTGTTTTGCGTTTTGTTTTTTGCGTATCAATATGGTTTACGCACGGCCATTCCGAACGTGTTGAATGGTGAACTGCAGGATTATTTTGGGGCAAACACATCTCAAATCGGATTTTTGGTCAGTTTATCCTGTTTAGCGTATACAGTTATGCAGATTCCTGTCGGTTTAGTCACGGACAGAATTAGTATAAAGAAAATCGCCGTGTCGTCTTTTTTTTCATTTTCTTTGGGACTTATCGTATTTGTTAGTTCATCAAATTTTGTTTGTGCTTCTATTATTCAAGTGTTCCTCGGAGCTTCTTCCTCTTTCGCGCTGGTTATGGTTATGAAAATCGCGAATAACTATTTTCCCCAAGAAAAGATTGCGCTTATTTCAGGATTGGCTGTTTCGGCAGGAGGGGTCGGGCCAATAATTTGTAATCCGTTAATGGCGCATTTGGTTACAAATTTTTCGTGGATAAATGTTGTGGCATGTTTCGGGGTTCTGGGACTATTGATTTCATTGATAGGATTTTTTGCAATCAAAGAGAAGGATTTGATTGATTCGGATGTTGAGGTCATCTCAAGCTCGATTCGACAGGATATCAAGGCTATAGTTTTTGATCGCCGCTATATCGGTATCAGCGTTTTTTCTATGGCGACTTGGGGGGCGTGTTCGTCTTTTTGCGATGCTTGGGGAGTTTCGTTCATGACCTGTGTTCATGAAATATCGAGAGAGGAAGCCGCCTTCGCAGTCGGCTTTGCGTATACCGGAATGATATTCGGGGGGCCGCTGAGTGCGTATCTGTCTAAAATATTTAATAGTTTTAAAAAGGCTATGCTAGTTGAAGCGATCGGAGTTGCCCTGTTATTGAGTTTGGTAGGATTCGTAAAACTTTCGTTCATATCATTGTGCGTGAGTTTGTTTGCCGTTGGAGTTTTGGCTATGTGCCAGTTTTTGGCTTTCCCGGTTGCTCTGTCTTTGGGGGAAAAAAGGCTTGGAGCGACGATAACTGGCGTTGTTAACACTATTATCATGTCGGGGTGTACTATTTTAATTTGGGCATTCGGATATGTATTGGATTGGTCTAAGGGATCAAATCTTACATATGGTGCGACGGATTATAGGTGCGGTATAATGGCGTCGCTGATTTCCGTACTATTTGCGATTATTGTATTAGCTTTCATTAAACTTCCGGCGTATAAGGATGTTTCTGAGAAAAAGAGTTAGCTCGCAGTGTTATAGTCCGACGAAATGGAATAAATTTCGAGTTTTATTATTTTTTTAGGAACTTTTTTGTTAGCTTTTCTTTGTAGGATGTTGAAAACAGTGAACGAAATAAATTTCTCTCGATTTTTATACCCTGAAGACATCCTGTATTTTGAGAGAGCTGTATCGCTTCCTTTATGAGGCGCAAGCTGGTTGGAGATTTTTCTGCAATTTTTTTCGCAAGATTTAAAGCTTCTCGTTTTAAATCCGCGGAAGAAGACAATATCTTGGAAACAATGTTGAGTTGTAAAGCTTCTTTAGCGTTTATAAAATCTCCGCTCATGATCAATTCGCTTGCTTTTTTTGATCCGACAATCCTTGTAAGGAGCTGAGTACCACCTAATCCCGGCATAAGTCCGAGGTTTACTTCAGGAAATCCGAATTTTGCGTTTTCGTTCGCTATTATAATGTCAGAAGCGAGAGCCAACTCAAACCCTCCGCCGAGAGCATATTTTTCCACCCCAGAAATTACAGGAATTTTTACATTTAGAATACGTTCCCATTTGTAATCTATGAACTCCTTTATCAATGCCTTCTCAAACGTCAGAGAGTCTATCTCATTGATATCAACACCCGCAGCAAACGCTTTTTCCGTGCCGAATATCACCAAAACATTAGCTTTTTTCTCAACATCAAAAAGATGATCATAGATTTCTTCGACGAAATTTGTGTTAAGTGCATTTAATTTCTTCGGATTATTTAGTGTTAAGATCGCAACAGAATTATTTATTTCAAAATCTACCGACATCGAATTTCCCTCATCCTACAGGACCATTATAAAATTTATAAAAAAAATTTCAAATTATAAAAAGTTTCAATCAGAAATTAACTTTATTTTTACGTAAACCATTTATGCTGGGGACGATAAGGAGTTGAAACTTGTTTATTTGGTTTTGTTTTGCAGTGGTTTTGATAGTTATTGCGTTGAATGATTTTTTGTTTTTTAGAATCGAAAACGAATACGTCTTATTTTTGCTCCTTTTGTACGTGGTGTCGTGTATTTTTGGCGTTTCGGGGCAGAATTTTGTAGAAGCATTCTGGATTACCTGTATTACTTTCGCGATTTGTTTTGTTTTAAATCAGTTTAATCTTATAGGTGGGGGCGATGTAAAACTCCTGGTGCCTCTTATGTTGTTTGCCGAAAATAATATGTTTGGATTTATCTGGGGGACAGCCATTGGAGGGTTGGTACTTGCACTGATCTATATATTCTGCGGAAAGCGGTTAGCGTTGTTTAAGAAAAGGTTATTTATCATATTTTCAGCAATGAAGAAGAAAAAAATTCGGTTTTTAAGATTTGCTTTACTTTCATTGTATAAGATAAAAGCCAAATCGGTAAAGCTTGAAGATAGTAATACCGATATATTAAAGCAGGAAGTGCCTTACGGTGTGGCGTTATCTTGCGGAGGATTTTTTGTGATTTTTGATGTGATGTTTAGGTGATGATATGGGTAATAAAAGAGACATAGTTCCTATTGTTATAGCGTCGGCGGTAGCTCTGGTGGTCACGGGAATAATTCGATGGATGATTCCTTCCGGGAGCACAATCATAAAACAACAGCCGATTAAGAAAGAATTGTCATTGCCGGATATTCCTTTAATGATTAAGTCTGAGCAAAAAAAGATAAAAGAAGTGCAGGTGTTGGTAACAAGTAGTGAAATTAAGAAGGATGAAAAGATTTTGCAATCTAAACTGAGTTGGAAATCTTGGCCGTCCAATGCTGTTCAGCCGTATTTTATTGCTCAGGATAGCAAAGGAAATCCATTGAATAACAAAGAGGATTATGTCAGCGCGCTGAGCATGTGGGCGAAAAGCGATATACCTGCAGGAATTCCTTTAACCTTAAGTATGTTAACAAGAGATGACCCGGTGGAGATTGCGAGAATAAAGAAGGAAGCAGAAGAGGCTGAAAATGCCAGGAAGGCTCAACTTGAGAAAAAGAAAGAGGAAGAACAGGGGGCTATAAAGGCCGGATATAGAGCTGTTACTTTTCAGATTGATCAAAGGACTCCGATTTCCAGTAGTATGATTGCTCAGGGAGATTATGTGGATGTAATAATAAATTCGATCCAAGCGGGTGTACAAAAGACCTATGATTACAAGGCATTAAAAATTCTGGCGATAGATGGGGTTACCAAACAGCCACGTGCTGAAAAAAGCAATAAAGGAATTTTAGGTATAGGAGGATCATTAGCTCCTCGGAATATCACTTTGCAAGTCAGAGAAAGTTTGGTCAATGATATGTTGAAGCAGGCCGGTAACAACGGTATTACAGTTATTATCAGAGGTAAAAACGAAAAAATTGAGGAAGATTTTCCTGAAGACGATACCGAAAAGAAGGATTCGTTGGAAGAGGATAATTCCCCAGATGTTGATGATAATATCTTAATTAGAGGTCTTCGGGAAATAGGTAAGACTTCGTCTGCTGAAATGTTGAAAGAATCCGTGAGAAAGCGGGAAGAAGAGGAGAGAAATATATCAGCGCTTTTGCATAATATGAGTAGTTTTGGTGCACAATCGACGCCAAAAAGAAAAGAATCGCTTTCGTCATCGGAAGATTCCAGCAAATATGAGGTTGTATCGGGGCGTATTGTTTCAGAATCTGATAAGTCCAAAAATAAAGGAAAGGATGATTCTGTGAAGATATACCGAAAATTGACTCCTGATGAGGTGCAATTCAAAAAGGATGGTAAGAAAGTTGGTAAGAATGATAGTAGTTCTGTGGTGGAAAGTAAGTAGATGTAAAAGAGTGTAGGAGAAGTGATATGAAAAAGAAATTAAGTGTTATATGTTTCGCTTTTTTAGGGTTGATGAATACTTCGAGCGTTTTGGCTGATGGGAGTACAAATCAGATTCAGAATTTAGGAGTTGTCGGCGAGGGATCTTATGATGGTGCCCAAGTAAGGATTAACGAAAAATCTGGAAACAAAAATTTAAGCAATGGAATAATGAGTAACGAGTTTGTTCGTAACATCAGTAATCAAAAAAATGAGGAAGTAAAAAATGACAATAAAAGAGCTCAAAGAATAGAAAAAGAAATAGACAAAGGCTCTATCCATTTTCTTAAATTCGATAGAGAAATGGACGAGGTCTTTATTCCGAATCCGGATGTGTTGGATGTCAATCTGTTGAGCAAGAAATCACTATATTACAATGGATTAGAGATAGGAAAGACATCGTTAATCATTCGAGATGAAGAAGGGAAGACTCTTTGTGATTATCTTGTAAAGGTTACATATCCTTTGGGGGACATAAGGAGAGCGATTGCGAAAATTTTTCCTGATTTAGAGATTGATATAATGTCGATTGATAGTAATTTGATTTTAAAGGGGAACGTAGCATCTCCGGAAATGGCTCAAGACGTGTTAGATATTGTCGAAAGATTTGTTGTGAATAAAGACAAGATCATAAACAAGCTTACAATAGAGACAGCCACTCAGGTTATGTTGAAAGTAAAGATTGCCGAGGTTACCAGAAGTGTAACGAAATCCCTGGGAATTGACTGGAGAACATTATCGGTACCTGGCGGAGAATCTTCCGGATTAATCGGTATGGCTGCGGGTAATAATACGTTAGAACTTCCGACTTCTACAGATGGTGTTATCGATACACTTACCACTGCTAATATAGGTGCAGGTGAAGGTGGAGGAAAATGGATTGTTGCAGCAGGTTTAAATAACCTGGCAGCTTTGATTGATGCCGCTGCTGCCGAAAGTTTTGCCACAATTTTAGCTGAACCTAATTTGGTTGCCTTGTCCGGAAAACCCGCAACATTTAAATCTGGAGGACAGTATGGGTATGTAGTTAATCAGAATGGTACTTCCGATAATAAGACTACAGAGTTTAAGGACTGGGGAACATCTCTTGAGTTTACTCCGGTGGTTCTTTCGGAAGACAGAATTAACATAAAAGTAAAAACCGAAGTCAGCTCTATTGAACCAAAGGAGGATCCGGATGCTCCCCCTAACACGGCAGCAAAGAATGTGGAAACCGTGGTAGAACTGGGGAGTGGCCAGAGCATAGTCTTAGCTGGTTTGTTGCAAAAAACTAACGGCAATGCCTCTGTAGAAACTCCGTTTTTATCGGAGATTCCTTTAATAGGTTCTTTGTTTAAGAGTTCATATGAAAAAAATGAAGAGCGAGAGTTAGTGATCGTTGTTACTCCTTATATAGTGAAGCCGTCGTCGAAGCAGCTAAAAGTTCCAACGGATATGATTCCGAAGATGTTGTCTCCTCTGAAGACGATTACCAAGAGAAGATTTCATCGATTGAAGAAAGAGGCAGACAGCGCAGGATTTTCGTTGAAATAGTGGAGGTAGTTATGAAGTACTTTTTAGGTTTGACAGCATGTTGTTTGATATTAGCCGGGTGCAGTGAGAGCAGGCCCCAGTCGTTTAGAGATTTTGAAGAAGCGAAAATTGATATAACAGAAAATAAGGTTACTCACTTTTTTGGCGTAGATGACAATTTTCAACTTACTGTAAGCGACCGAGAAAAACTAGAAAAATTATTGAAAGATTCCAAAGGAGAAGGAATTGAGAATGTCGGATTTATGATAATTTCAAATTCTCCGGTTTTGGCGGCACAGAAAAAGGCCCTTTCAGATCAGGTGAAGTCGAAGATGATTAGGGCAGGATTTCTGGAGAGTCGAATTGTGGATTCGGGAGTTTGCATATATAAAGATGCAAAAAAAGGAGTCAGAGTTGATATCTTGAAATACGATCTTCAGAGAACGGATATTAGTTTATGGAATGATTTTATCGGTGATTGTGACATAGAGAGATCATTGCCTCATTACGGACGGGCAATGAATTACAATATAGAGGAAATTGTATCCAATAGCGCGGATTTGATATCTCCGAGAAAGTATAAGGGGCAGAAGACTGAAAATGCTATTGAATCAATTAAGGCCGCGGGATCAAGCAACAAAGGTAATAGCTCCTCAAGTAAATCATCGGGCTCGTCTAAATAGAAAGGAGATTTGTTATGGCTAAGAGTATATCTGAATTACCTCACAACTTAGTGGCTTTCGTAAATGATCCCGTTTCCGAGCAGGTTATATGGAATGTCATAAAAGAAATGAATATGGCCTATGCTGAAGCCAAGATGGGAAATATTTCAGACGCTCTGGAATTTTTGAAGGAGAACAGAAGTCCGAAAGTATTAATTGTTGACGTTTCCAATTCAGAACTTCCGTTGGGAGATGTCGAAAAAATAAAGGAATTTAGTGCTCCTAATATTTCAATCATCGTGGTTGGTTCGAGAAATGAAGTTGGATTATTTCGAGATTTGAAGGCAGCCGGCGTTGTCGATTATATTGTAAAGCCTCTGGGAAACGCATTATTGCGAAAGGCAATAGAGCAAGCAACAGGAATAAAAAATGAGGTTCAAAAAGAGGGAAAGTTAATCTACGTTATGAGCGCGACCGGCGGAGCTGGTGCGACAACTGTTGTTGCAAATGTAGGGTGGTTGCTCGCGAACAGACGATTTAAGCGTACTTTGGTTATGGATCTAGATTTTCTGTACGGAACGACAAATTTGCTTTTGGATGTGAAGACAGAGAATGCTTATCTGGATATTTTGGAGTCACCGGATAAGATCGATGATTACTTTACCGAAACGATTTTAAGAAAATGTACGCAGCGACTGTATTATTTGGGGGGACTGTGTGACCTGGTTAGAGGTGTGCAGGTTGATATAGATGCTTTTGAAGCTTTGATGACAATATTGAAGAAGCAATTTAACTATATTTTGGTTGATGCTCAGCGAGATCAAAATGAAATAAATAAGATTTCCATGAGAAAAGCTGACTGTTTTATAATTATGGTTGAGATGACCATGGCATCTGCTCAAAATACCGCGAGATTGTTGGAATTTTTGTCAATTAAGCATAGCAATAAAAAAATTATAATAGTTGATAATAAAAATGGGCTTTCCAGTGCTGGAGCTATTACAAAAGAATCGTTTGAAGAGGTTATAGGCAGAAGAATAGATTACGTTATGCCTTTGGATGAGACTATAACTCTTGCTGCCGCAAATATAGGACAACCTTTGGTGGTTTCTGACGGACCTTTGACGGAAATTTTGGATGCAGTTACCGATGATGTCCTTGGTAAAAACGAGAACCAAGCCATTGTTCAAGCAATTTCGGAAAAAGAGGGCTTAACCTTCGACAAAATTAAAAATGAGATTTTCAATACAATCAATAGATTTATGAAAAAGTAAGAGGAGAGTTTAAATGGCTGAGGAAATAAAAGATGTAATGGTAGAGGAATCTCCTTTACTTACAGTCTTTCGTAAAGAAGCCCACGATACGATGTTAAATCGAATTAACCTGGCGACGGCTTTTAAATTAACTCCGCAAGAATTAAGAACAGAGATTGAGAACTTCGTTTTCGATTTCGCACAAGAGCGTCGAGCACAGATTACCAAGCGAGAACAGATAAGTATTGCTAGAGAATTAGTTGACGATATGATCGGACTTGGTCCTCTGGAGCTATTAATAGATGACGAAGCGATTTCTGATATTGTGGTTAACGGTCCTTTCCAAATATACGTTGAAAAAGCTGGTGTTATGCAATTGGTGCCGGTGAAATTTCGAGACGATGCTCACCTTATGCAGATTGCACAACGAATTGCACATAGGGTTGGTCGTCGTGTCGATACTTCCAGTCCTCTCTGTGATGCTCGTCTTCCTGATGGAAGCCGTGTTAATATAGTCGTTCCTCCGATTGCTTTGGACGGAGTTTCTATTTCAATTCGTAAATTTTCTAAAAAAGCGATGGATTTGCATAATTTGGCGTCGCGCGGAAGTTTAACAGAGGAAATGGTGCGAGTTTTGCAAATAGCAGCGACTTGCGGTTTGAATATCATTGTTTCAGGTGGTACAGGTTCCGGGAAAACAACAATGTTGAACGCGTTGTCGCAGCTTATAGATCCTCGTGAACGTATCGTGACATGTGAAGACGCCGCCGAGTTGAAATTACAGCAGCCACACGTGGTTCGTTTGGAAAGCCGTCCGCCGAACATCGAAGGAAAGGGTGAAGTAACCATTCGAGATTTGGTTAAGAACGCACTTCGTATGAGACCTGACCGAATAGTTGTCGGAGAGGTTCGAGGAGAAGAATGTATCGACATGTTACAGGCTATGAACACGGGTCACGATGGATCTATGTCAACAATTCACGCGAACAGAGCACGAGAAGCTTTTATTCGTTTGGAAAACATGGTCGCAATGTCTGGATTTGATTTACCTAGCGAGATAGTGAGAGCGCAGATAGCAGGTGCTATTAATATGATTGTCCAGACAGAGCGACTTCATGATGGTACGAGAAAAATTACTGAAATCGTTGAAGTGACAGGTATCAACGAAAGAGGAGATATTCAATATCAACATTTGTTTAAGTTTGTTCCGATGGGAGAGTCGGAAGATCATAAGGTTATTGGTAGATTCGAAGCAAAGATTGAACAACCGGCTTTTCTGGATAAAGCCATAACATATGGTTTGGATAAGGAATTGTTGAACATAATGAGAACAGCAATTGAGAAGAATGGAGGAGAAACGGAAGATGACGACACTTATTGATTCTTTATTTCTTTTCATTTGTGCTTTCTTTTGTACCTATACGGTTTATATGTTTGCATCCAAACCAACTGTAAAGAAAGAAGAAGGGGAGGAAGAATCTTCTGGAGCCAGAATAGAAAGACGTTTAAAAATGTTATCTAAGCAGCAGGATCGACTTTTGGAAGAAGCTGGAGTAGATAAAATTTCTACCTTCGCCAAAAATGATTTTCAGAAAACAAATGAACTTGGCGATCAAACTCAAAGTATTACGAACAAAATAATAAGCAGAATAAGAAAAATAATGAAAAAGGCAGGTATTACGGACATATCGGTTGGTCGTTTTTTGATTTATTGCTTTTTTGGAGGAGTTATGATGTCAATGGTTGTTTTGTATTTCAACTTTTTGAAGGCATTGACAGGTATTCCTATAGGTATGTGTGTCGGAGCCTATTTGGTATATAACTATCTGAGATCCAAGGCGGAAAGAAGAAAAGCCGAATTTTTGAAATTATTTCCGGACGCAATCGATATGATGATCCGAGGAGTGAAGGCCGGGTTAAACATCGGACGTATTATGAAATTGGTTAGTGTGGAATCTAAAGATCCAATAGCCAGTGAATATGAGACAATTAGCCAAAAGCTCGATCTGGGTATTGAGCCGGAGAAAGTTTTGCAAGAGGCTGCAGATAGAATAGATTTAGAGGAATTTAGATTTTTGGTCGTGGCATTGGTGCTTCAAATGGAAAACGGAGGTATGTTGGGAGAAATTTTGACCAATCTCAGCAGCATCGTGAGAAAAAGACTTGAACTTGGATTGAAACTAAAAGCAATGTCCGCTGAAGCCAGAATGTCGGCTATAGTTCTTAGTGCTTTACCATTTATTTTTGCTGGAATTATGGCTTTGTTAAATCCTGCTCACCTGAAAACGTTTATCGATACAGGATCAGGTCAAATGCTTCTCAAGATAATGATAGTCTTATTTTCCGTGGGAACTTTTTTTATGTTAAAGGCGACGAAAATAAAGGTGTGATATGGGAGAAACGTTTTTAAATATAATTACTTTGTTCGTTACTTTTTGTGTTTATATGTGGGCAAAGCCCCGTGTCGACGTGTGGGTTCACAAAATGATGAGCAGCATGAGGCTTGCAAGAAGAATAAAAAAAGTAGGAATACAAGCTTCGGAAGTTGAAGGTGCTTCAGGGGATAAAGAGGATGAAAATATTGGTTTGAGTAAAAAAGGGCCAATGTTTGGAGAAAATAGATTGTTTAACTTTATAGGGGAAAGATATCCTGAATTAGTTGATAATATGAAGGTCTTGCTTGTAAAAGCCGGTGTACGGCATGATAGCGCAATGGAAGAATTTATGACGGCCAAATTTACTTCCGGTCTTGCACTTTTTTTGATGATAGTGCTTTTGTTGGGTACAAATGATTTTGATATTCCTTTTTATTTGACTTGTTTGTTAGGAGTAATAGGAGGAGTATTAGGTGGGCATAAATTGACGGATTTGAATTATGAAATGATTGCCAGTCAACGGAAAGAAGCCATCGATAAAGGAGTTCCTGATCTGGTCGATTTGTTGGTTATTTGTACAGAATCCGGATTAGATTTGACGAAATCTATCAGAAGAATTGCTCGAGAAATGAGGACATCCAATCCTATTTTAGCGGATGAACTCAGTTTAACATCAATTGAGCTGGAGATGATCCCGGATCACAGACAAGTTTTTACAAATCTGGAAAACCGAACGGACTGTCTCGAGATTAAGACTATTTCGAAAACATTAAGTCAAGCTCTTGAGTATGGTTCATCATTATCGACGTCGTTGAAGGAATTAGCTATCGAGGCAAGAGAAAAGAGAATGCTGGAAGCCGAGGGAAAAGCTGCTCAGGCTCCGACGTTGTTGACTTTACCTATGATGTTTTTCATTATGCCATGCCTGTTCATAGTTATGTTAGGGCCAGTTATCATAGGAATGATAGATTCTTTCACATCGAAATAAAAATATTGAAATTTTGAAGTATATATACTAATATTACACACTTGTTAGTGGCTGAGGAGAGTTTATGGCTCGTATAACTGTTGAAGATTGTGAAAAGGTTGTAAAGAATCGTTTTGACTTGGTGGTACTCGCGGCGCAGAGGACTCGTCAGATATTGGCTGGAGATGCGATTACTGTCGATGCAGATGATGAAAAAAAGCCTGTGATTGCCTTGAGAGAGATTGCTGCTCGTACAGTTTCCGTCGATGATTTGAAAGAGGCGGCGATTAACAGTTTTCGTTCATTTTTGCCTTCAGATGAGGAAGAAGAGGATCTGGACGATATGGCTGAAGAGGATACCTACAATCCGTATGAAGGTTTGTCCGTAAAGGCCATTGAGAAAGAGGGTGTTCACGTTGTCAGCGATAGCGAAATTGAAGGAGATTCAGACTCAGCTGTTGGTTCTGAAGATTCCAATGGAGGCTCAACGGATAGCGAGATTTAATAAACTGTAGGCAACACCTTGGTCTTTGGTCCGATTATTCTTGAAAAAGTTTCTGCATTGGACTATAAAGACATTGGTTGTGCGGTCGTGGCGGAACTGGTAGACGCGTAGCGTTGAGGTCGCTATGAAAATTATTTCGTGGAAGTTCAAGTCTTCTCGACCGCACCAGTAACTTGGTCGATATTTTTGAGTGAAAATTTAGGAGGAATGATGGATACTTTGGTGGTCATACCGGCTCGTATTTCGTCGACTCGATTGCCGGGAAAGGTTTTGGAAGATATAAACGGTAAACCTTTGATTGTTCGGGCGTACGAGTGTGCGGTATCAGCGCAGGTTGGTGATGTTATCGTTGCGTGTGATGATCCGAAAGTTAAGGATGTCATTGAAGGTATAGGTGGAATGGCAGTGTTAACGGATCCAAAACTACCGTCTGGTACAGACCGAGTTTTTGAGGCATGGCAAAAGTTTGATAGCGAGAAAAGGTATAATTATATAATTAACGTCCAGGGAGATCTTCCTTTTGTAGATGCGGAATTTATTGAAAAGGCGGCGGAGATTGTGAAAGGATCGAGTTGTGATATTTCTACTCTTGCTACTCCGATTAAGGATGAATCTTACAAATGTTCCAGCACGGTAAAACCAGTTATTTCGTTCACGGGTTCTAATAGTGGAAAAGCACTTTATTTCAGCAGATCAGCGGTTCCTTACGGTGGTCCTTATTATAATCATGTGGGAATTTATTGTTTTCGTGCAGAGTCATTGGTGCGGTTTGTTAATCTTCAACAAAGTTTGCTTGAGAAAACGGAAAAGCTTGAGCAACTGCGGGCATTGGAGAATGGTATGACCATAGGAATTACGGTTATAGATAAAGATTCTCCGATAAGCATTGATACTTACGAAGATTTGGAAAAGGCTAGAGCATACGCGCAGAGGAGGGCGCTATAGTCCCTAAGCAAATCCTTCTAACAAATGACGGACTTTTTTCTTCGGGCTTTTTACAGAATTGCCCTCAATTCTGCGTCGAATTCAAACACTCCGAGATCGGACGATTGCATTTTACGAAGTCTGTTCAGCAGATTCAGCGCCTTCGATTCAGATTTTAGGTGATCATCAAAGAAATCCATTGCGAATTGTTGCATTATGTAATCCTTATCGGCAATAGCAGATTCGTAGACAACGGATATCAAATCGGATAGTTCCTGTTCTTGACGATATACTTCTTCAAAAATATGAAGAGGTGCTCTCCAATCTTGTCGAGAAACGGGAATCGGCGTCAATTTGAACTTGATACCTCGACTCTCCAAGTGATGGAAGATTTTCATGGCTCCCAAACGATAAGCCTCTGACTTTTGGAGACACCAATCGGCGCAATTAACTAATCCCATATTTTTGAGTGTACAAGACATAGACAGAGAATTATACGACACTGTAAATCCTCTCAACATATACTTGCTGGCGGCTTCAAAAGATCTCTTACCCAACGTTATTGACATATCATATTCCTCATATAGCTATTCTGATTATGCCAACAAATAGTTAAAATATTGTTTATTTTGATCTGAAAGTTATGCGACCTTTGGTGAAATCGTATGTTGTCATCTCGACGTTTACCTTATCTCCGACCAGAACACGAATTCTGTTTTTTTTCATTCTTCCGGAAGTATGAGCCAATATAACATGCCCATTCTCGAGCCGGACTCTGAACATGACATTAGGCAACACCTCAATGACCTCTCCCGTAAACTCGATCAAATCTTCTTTAGCCATAAAATCTCCATAAATTCAACGGAATAGTACAACACACAGTGATTTTTTACAAGTTTTGATATAATCTGTCCTGAATTTACGTATTTAAATATTGAGCGAAACTAAAAATTCGGTCCTATCTATATGATTTATAAAAGTTTTTCGGATTTTTGGTATTTTTTAATTGATATCATTTTTCAAAAGATGTATAAGTAACCGTGGCAGTGGAGAGTGCGGTACTTTCCCGTTTATTAATGGTAAGAATATGACATTATATGAAAACATTTTTATAGGTCGTCAGGATCTTTCTCAGCAGCAGATTGAAGCGTTGGGGGTAGGACTTGGTTTGTATATTTCTCAGAACGGCGGAACGGTTGTTCGCAGTGAATATTGTGGGTTGAGAAAGTTGGCCTATCCTATCAAGAAAAATCACAAGGGACATTATTACATTATTCAGATGAAAGCAACCGGAGCTATTGTTGCGGAGTTGAATCGTAATATGAAGATCAATGAGGATATTATTCGTCACTTGATCGTGAAGGTTGATGCTTTTGAGGATAAAGAAAATTTGATTTCTCAAGCAAAAACTTACGGAGACGATCTTGGAACGAAGGATGTCGGATATCGAGCAGCCAACAGCAAAATCGATATGATCAAAGAAGAGAACAGCGAAGAAAAAGCTGAGACAGAGGAGTAAAGTCATGAGAGAAGAGAAAAAGGATAAGGGTTGGAAGAAGAGCAATCTGAATTACAAGAGAAAGAAGTGTCCTTTCGAGAGTGGTGTAATGAAGATCGACTATAAAGATCCGCGTACGCTACAGAAGTTCATTTCCGAAAGAGGGAAGATTATGCCTTGCAGAATTTCTATGGTGTCTTCCAGAAAGCAGAGAGCCTTGGCGCTTGCTGTTAAAAGAGCGAGATATTTGGCTTTGTTGCCTTACGTTTCTGACTAACAGAAACATTTTGGATTAGATTCGATAAGCCGTCCTTTTTGGGCGGCTTTTTCTATTCGTAGTTTCCATAAAAAATAAGCCCTCGAAGCTAGTCCAAGAAATTTTAAATGTTCGCAAATTTTTTAAGTAAGTTTATTTCAAGTTTTTTCCAACTTCACGAATATGTTCGGCGAGTTTCGCGAGATCAGGATTTGGTCCGTGATACTCGTGGGATGAAACGTATCCTTCATAATGATCAAAATACTTATTGTAGTCGGTATGAATAGGTTTCCATCCGCCTTTTGTTTTATGCAACGGAAATAATTTTGCGTGTACGTGGTTGATTCCGAATCCTTCGTAAATGATGGCGGTACGACCTACGTCATCGAATGAAGCATCCAAAAGTCTGCCGACTATTGCTGATTTTATGGTAAGTTTTGCAAGTTCATCGTCCGGTAGATGAAAAGCGTAACTGTCGAAATGTTTTTTCGGAATCACAACCGATGCTCCCAAGGTGTTTGGATAGATGGATAAAAATGCCAGATGTTCTTCGTCTTCCCATATTTTGTAAATGGGGCTTTCTCCTCGAATGATTTTACAAAACAAACATTCTTTCATATTTTTCTCCATTTCAAATCGTTATGGTATATTGCCCAGGTATATTAACTTTAATCACTCCTCCAAATGCGCACATTAGTATTGAACTGTCTGCCAAAACAGGTCCGGTGATTCCAATAATGTTTGGTTTTGTCGGGATCCAAGGACCCGCAGGGGTAGGGATACAGGGGCCAGGAGTGAGTACCCCGAACGCTGCAGCAGTAAGTGCTGCAGTTGATGGATTCAAAAGGCTTTTACAAACACCAAACGGAGCGATATTTAAAAAAGGGACACAATTCAGACAGGTGGCCATCGGACCGGTTGGTCCAAAGAGATTTTTTGGTATAACTGTTAGCGGAGTTGGTGTTAATCCCATTGGACAACTGAGTAAAGCTCCGTTGCAGCAACAAAATCCCATTATGCCTCCTTGCTTGAAGTTAAATTTCCGGCTTCGTCGTAGGTTTCTGTATATCCAACAGGTTTGCCATTTTCGTAATTTGTAATTTCGAGTATAGCCCCTGAGTGATAGTATCGAGTAACGCTTCCATCGAGTTTGTTGTTTTTGTAAAACGATTTCTCCTGAACGACGCCGTCAGAGTAATAGATATAGCAATCTCCTTCCATTTGTCCTTTGACGTAAGTTGCTTCGCGAATAATTCTTCCTGCCTCATCGAATGAAACAAAAAGGCCATCAATTACTCCGTTTTTAAATGTTGTTTCAGCGGATTTTATTCCATTATTAAACAAAGTAGCAGGCCCTTCTAAAACTCCGTTTTGAAACTGAGCATACATCAGGGATGTTCCATCCTGATAAAATTCAGCAGGTCCCGACAACTTATTATTTTCATAATTCAATTTCTGAGCGACTTGTTCGTTCTCATCATAAATAACCATCGGACCGTGCATTTGATAGCCTTTCATCGAACAGGTTCTCATTAATTTTCCGTCAGGAGATCGAATTTCTTCTATTTTGATTTCATCTACTGCTTTTATTTTATCTGATTCGATTGTTTCTAGATTATCCAAATGAAATCATCCCTCCTCCGATAGTAAGCATTGGTGCGCGAAAACTGGACACACCTTTTCCGTTTATTTGGACGGCCGCACCGGTTACATTTGTTAGCGCCATACCTTCGACTTTGAGCATTCCTGTAGATTTTATATTCATCATTGCGCTGGATTTTATATTCATAAGTCCGGTAGCTTTAATTGTCATTGTTGCCCCAGATTTACATGTAAACCCTCCGATGGATTGAAATTTTGCTGTAGCATTCGTTTTAACTGTGAGACTTCCTTTGGCTTGGGCTTTCATTGAACTGCCTGATTTAAGAGACAATTCTTTCCCTGCTTCTATGGAGATATTTTTGCTGGCTTTGATTTTTAGGTTTCCAGTAATTTTTATTGTACAGTCTCCGTTTATGTCGATGGTTTGATTTCCCTTTTTGAGTTTTATGGAACTATTTCCCTTCTTCAAAACGATTTCGCTGTTTCCTTCATCCATTTGGATAGTACTATTTCCTTTTTTTATTATATAAGAGGAGTTTCCCTCCTTCAGTAATACAGACGAGTTGCCTTTTACCAATTCCAACGAATAGTCTGCTTTTTTCTTATTATCTTTTGCGTGTAATTTGACAGAACGAGAACCCTTTAGGATATCTAACTTATCGTTATCTTCCTCGATTTTAGTTTCTCGCGAGTTGACTATGTCCGTTTTCATATCTTTTTGAGCATGAATGAAAATTTCCTCCTTTTCCTTTTCATCGTTAAATCGGATTTCGTTAAATCCCTTGTCGTCAGTAAAGGTTACAGTCTTCATTGTTGATATTTTATCTTGCGATTCAGAATAAGGAGGCTTGAATTGATCGTTGTAAACACATCCCACGACGAGTGGTTTGTCCGGGTCTCCCTCTAAGAACGATACCACAACTTCTTGCCCGACTCTGGGGACATAAACTGCTCCCCAGTTACTTCCGGCCATTAATTGAGCGACTCTGATCCAACAAGAGCTGTCGTTCGTATCCTTCGATTTTCCTTTCTGATCCCAGTGGAAATGAACCTTGATGCAGCAATATTTATCGCGATATATCTCTTGTTTGGAAGGACAGACTACCACCGCTGTTTGATTTCCGTAGATTTTCGGTTTATGTGTTTTTCTGGGAGGTCTAAACTCAGTACCTTTCGGTAATGCCCAAAATCTGTTTCGATAAACAAATCCATTTTTTTCGTTGCGGTCGAATATATGCTCGACTCTACACAGGATATAAGAATCATTGAAACTTTCGGCATGATGGGCTGTAAGCTCAAATGTTGTGCCGGGAGAAAAATCTGGAATAGTAGAATCTCCTTGCAGCATTATGTGTTTGCATTCAATTTCTTGAACTCTGAGCTTCGATAGTTCTTCTCCCTCTTTTGCTTGAGAAAATCCCCCCGGGTACTCGTAGAAAAGAGTTTGTCCCTTCCATTTTGTTTCTAATTTGTTGAATAATTTCGTATTGGAATTTTCATAATTATAATCTGCTGCGGAATATCCACCGACGTTCATAAAGGTATTTTTACTCGTATTAAAAACCTTTCCGAGAGGACAGATTTTCTGGCTGCTTTTAATGAATCCGGCTTTTTCCTTAAGTTTTTGATTCGTATCCATACCGTCTCTGATTATGAGGGTATGTTTGTTTTTTTCGTGTTTGAAATAATAAAAAATTCCTTCGTCTTCCATGAGACGGGAAATAAAATTAAAAGAACTTTCATTATATTGTACGCAATAAGTACGATTATTGTTGCCACACTTTGATTCTGAGACATCTATTTTGTATTCTTTTAGTACGCTTTTTATTATCTCCATTGTAGATTTTTTCTGAAATATCTGGCAGTTACTGTCCAAGGACAACAGCCATAATTTCGGCCGCATCGTGAAAAAATATTCAGTGTTATGTATATCTTCTTTTTGCGAAGTTCTTCCTTGTGAAAATTGAGTTATTATTCCGTTGATAAATCTTTCATGTTTTTCTGATTTAAAATGAAGGGTAACATTCGACCCGAGGATTTTTTCAGCGTCGATCTCTCTGTTCGCGGAAGAAAAATTTACATGAAATTCAAACAACTCGGATATAGCCTCCGAACCCCTTATGTTATTGATGACAACATCTTCTTTTAGTTCGGATATAGACAATTCAACGAATAATTCTTTTTGAGATGTTAGAATGTCCACAACTTCTCCCCCTTAATAAAATAATATAAAATTAATTAAAAATATCAATCAATTTTAACAAAATTCAATGTTATTTACTTTTTTGTAACCTTCTTCAGGTTATAATTCAGAGGAATTTATGGAGGAAATGTTGGATAATTTCTCAAACAATTACTCACCAGGGCGTGTTTTCGTTAAAGAAGAGCCGAGGATAGAAATAAACAATTACCCTGCACGTCCGTCATTAGTTAGAAGTTTACTGAACAATAAGTTTGTTTGGTTTTGCATAATTTTGTACGTAATTATGTTTTTTGGAGCTATTTTGGCGGAAAAGAATAAATTTTTCTCCAAACTTGTTCCGATGATGAAGGGGGAAATAGAGAAGAGTTGAGTTATAAGGATACCATAACATCATTATTTGATGCCGCAGCATTGAACCTTTGTATGACGGGAGAATCAGTAGCAGAAGTTGGTGCTCACTATGGATACAACAGCATAATGCTTGGACAGATCTTGAAAACGAATGGAAAGTATGTCGCGATCGAGGCCAATCCAGGTGTAGCGAAGTGTTTGCGAAAGAATATAGTGTTGAATGATTTATCGGAAACCGTCGAAATAATCGAAAAAGCAGCTTCGGATCGTCCGGGGCGAGGTGTTATACAGGATATCGTTTCTCTGCTTGCAGATAAGAACAAAGTAGTAACAAAAAGAATCAATGTAGAATGTGATACACTGAACGAAATGCTTAAAGACAAGGATGTTTCTCTGATTTTAATTGGTGTTCCAAATGCAGCATTCGCGGTTTTGAAAGGAGCCGATAAGATTATTGATGAATCCGACAATATTAGGATATTGGCTCATTTAGATATGGATAGAGTTGACAAGTCGATTGATGTTCGAGGTGACTTAACCTTTTTAGCCAATCATGGCTTGAAGTTCTATGAGGTAGTTTCGTCAAAATCAATAAGTGAGATATCTATTGATGAGATGATCAACAAACAAGAGTTTGTTGTGTTAATGAGGAAAGATAAATAACCATGAAAAAGACAATTTTTGTAGGAATTTCCCTGCTGAGCATTAGTATTTGGATCGATGAAATATGGGGGGCGCGGTATAGTACGGGTAATATTAGACGAGGATCAGTATCCAGATACAATAATAGAGGAGGAGCAAGCAGACAGGGATCAACAGTCTCAAATTCACAGAATAGGCCCAATAGTACAGGAAATATGAATGTACAATCCACGACCAATGTAAGACCTGAAAGTGTCAAAAGTTTTCTGGAAAGTGTATTAATAGAAAGATCTGCGTCAGATGACTTGAAAAAAATTATAGATGAGGTTCCTTCAGAGCATATTGAAATTTTGCAACGCAATATGGAGAGTTTTAAAGGAAGTGGAGATGAAGACGCCAAAAATGTGGCTAATAAATTGAAAAGAGCTATAGCTTGTTTACGTGAATTGATAACCACTAGGAATGTTATATGTTCTCAGTTGCAATATGAAATGAGGAAAGATAAAAACTTGTCCAATAGTGTGGTGTCATTGTCTGAAATAAATAAAGGTCTGAGCAAAGTTAATATGCAAAAGCTCAGCGAAATTATATCTATATGTGAAAATGAGAAAACATTAGGAATATTAGGAACATTTACTGAAGATTTGAAAAAATTTTCAAATAGAATTAAGGATTTGAAAGATATTTTAAAAAAGATGAATGAAACGTTTAGTCCGGTAGTGTTGGGGCAAATTGAAGGAAATCCGGAATTCAAAAATTTAGAATTTGCCAATACTCCGGAAAATCGAAGATTAGCAAAAATTCGGGACGATGAGGAAGAGAAAAATTCTTCCGATAATGTCTTACCTTCATATGAGGAATCGGCTAACGATACTCTCCTTTCTGGACAACTTTATCAAGAACCAGGCGTTCTACCTACATACGAAGAGGCAATCAATGATGTTCCTCCTCCATATAACGCGACGAATTCTCAACCAACGCCAGTACAGCAAAGCGTTGGGCAGACAACGACGGAAAGTAGCATTGCTAATGCTGCAGTTACTCAAGTAGCCTCTGTGCCACAAAATACTGTACAAACAACAGACGTAAGTAATTCTAACGCAACTATTTTGGGCTCTTCAGGACAATCACAAAATACAGGGCAGCAGCCGGTGGGCGATAATTCTTCACAAGTACCGACGCAACAGCCAGCAAATAGTACGGCTCCACAAGGGCAAAATTCGGGAACGGAAGGTAGCGCAGCAGTTCCTCAAGGAATCACTACGCAGTCAACAGAAAATAATATTAATAATGCGCCAATTCCTCAGGGAAATAGTTCTAATAATGCGACGGATTCTCAATCAACTTCAACACAAACAGGGCAGCAGTCAGCAACAGGAGATAATTCAGGAAACGTGGCTCCTCAGCCAACGCCGGTACAGCAAAGCGTTGGGCAATCAGGAACGGAAAGCAACGCAGGTAACGGAACGAATTCTCAGCCAGCGCCAGCACAAACGGGACAGCATTCAGTAACAGAAGGAAATTTAGGAAATGCAGTTTCTCAGTCAACGCCGGTACAGCAAAGCGTTGGACAGACAACGACGGGAAGTAGTCCTGCAGGTGTCACAGTTTCTACGCCACAAAATACGATACAAACAACAGACGTAAGTAATTCTAACGCAACTACTTCGGAATCTTTGGGACAGCTACAAAATACTAGTCAGACAGAAACGGGAAATAGTTCTAATAATGCGAATTCTCAAGGATCTTTGACGCAACAGCCAGCAAATAGTGCGGCTCCACAAGGGCAAAATTCGGGAATAGAAGGTAGCGCAGGTAACGCGGCAGTTCCTCAAGGAATCACTACGCAGTCAACAGAAAATAATATTAATAATGCGCCAATTCCTCAGGGAAATAGTTCTAATAACGCGACGGATTCTCAATCAACGTCAGTACAGCAAAGCGTTGGGCTACCGACAACAGCGAGTAATTTTCAAGTAAATACCATTAACAGAGAGGATCCGAAAAAGTTTTATTCGTTACTGGAGCAAAATATTAGATTGTTGAAAGAAGAAGATTTCAATAATGAAAAAAAAAAGGCGGCGGTTCTCAACTATCTAAATGAAGCGATTTCCAACTGCGAGGATAAAAATAATACATCGAGACGACGATTCGCGCAAAGAGTTTCAGATGTGCAGAAAGTCATAAAAGCCTACAATTCGCTGGCGACCTTAATTCCCAAAAAGTTGAATACGGTGCCGCGTCAAAAAATAAAATCCTTGCGCGAAGCAATTTATTCTGATGTTTTCGATGATTTGACATCGAGTATGGAAAAGCTGAAGGCTGACAATAAATTCAAAAATTATGAAAAAGATATCGACAATGCCATTGGAGTTAACGAGCGAAATAAGTCAGATTTTTTTGATAACTCCCTTTTCAATGCGTTTTTCAACGAAATCAAGAAGAATCCAGATATAAACTTTGCTGAATTCCTTAAGAATCAGAAAAAAAACACGGAAAGTTTTACGGCAATCACCTCTGATAGAGAAACGAGAGCGGGACGCAGCGATCAGTTTTCGAGTACCTTGTTGTATGATGAGAAGAAAGCTAAGGCCGTTATTGGAATATACAGACGAGGACTTATGAGTTCTTCGGTGGAAGAGTATGATCAATTGATAAGAAAAATCAAGAAAGAGACAGGAGAAAAGTTGGATTTGGCCGGCCCTGACCTGCATGATGGTGTGATTTTATCGATAGATGTTAATTAAAAAATGTCTGATTCTGCGATCAGGATGAATCCATGAAGTTATGCTGGGCCCGGTATCGCGCACGCGCAGCGATAACGTGAAAAGGAATTCCAATAACGAATGATATTAAGCCATAATTTATCGGCAATGAATACAATGTAAATGTGGAGGGCGTTACTCATATCAGTGTAATTTACATTTTGTTGAGAATAAGTGCTTGTGTCAAAATGTATTTAGGGGATGGCGCTTAAGAGGCAAGGTTTATGGAATATTATTTATGCGGTTGCTGCACGGCAGAGATTAAGATAATGATGGACCGGATGAGAAAAGAGAAGACTGCAAAAAACAGTCTTCTCTTAATTAGCAGAACAAAAAAACTCCCCAGAGGGAGTTTTTTTATAAGACAATAATCGTAATTAATCTCTTATCCTCTTACTCTTATTGGCTGGACTTTTGTCTCTACTGGGGCAGGTGCCGGATTTTGAGCAGGTGCCAGCTTTTGAGCAGGTGTTTCAACATCTTCATTAACCAATGTTTTCTCACTGTCAGATCGACTCAGATTATTGACACCTTCTTTCTTTTCATTATCTAAATTAACCGTTGAGCTCTCACTGTTAGATTGATCTAGTACCTTGTCAGCAAAAAGCCCGCGTATAGACTCAAAACTCGTGGAAAGACTATCTAGGAGAGCTTGGATATTAAGATCTATCCCTTTTCCTTTATTTGTCTTGTAAATTCCTTTCACGTCTTTTTCAGCTTCAGCCCAAGACTTTAATTCATTAGCTGTATCTATAATGCTAGTCTCTAATTCACCTTTAAAACTCTCCCAGGTCGAACTCGATCCTTTCAATGCTTTCAAGCTAACTAGCAGTGCATCAGCAGCTTGTGTCGCCTTTTTACCCTTTTTCGCGATATTGGTTCTACTATTCTTTTTTATCATAGATTCAAGGAATTCAGATATTTTTTTTGATTCTTTTTTAATATCATCCAATATTTTCGTTGCTGTTTTGGTTTTTTTGCTGTCTATTCGAATCTCTGTTTTTAATATTGTTTTGTTATTTTTATCTTTTTTAATCGTTGAGATGGCTGTTCCTAAATCATTGATATGATTAATTATATTTTTCGATACGTCTTCATAACTCTGTCCTGCATATTGCCTTAAAGTAGTATCGACATCTGCCTTTTCACTTTTAGTTCTAAAAATATCTGCATTCACATCCGTCGTTATGCACGCTGCCGCCAACATGGCGCCTAACAATAGTTTCTTCATAATATTTCCTCCAAATTTAACTATTTACGTCTTTCATACTAAGGAAACAAAGTTAACAAAAAGTTAATTTTTTGAAAAAAATCAGAAATTTCAGTAAAAATTCGTTCAAGCCTTAAATTTTAGCAAAAGGGCCTTATGGCAGGCTTAACGCTCCTTGCAGATTAAAGACAGTTTCTTCGGCAAAAATTTCTCTGCTTGCGTCTAAGACGACCATATCATAGAAAATTTGCGCGGTTTTTAGTAATAAAGGCGATGGTTCTTCTATTTCGTGAAACGATTTCTCTCCGACCTCAAAAACATGCCTTAGCGCGAAATTTTTACTGTTCAAACACGAAAAAATTTCCGTTATGGAGTTTCTTATGTGCCTGATTTTTCGGAATAACATGTTCTTGTTTAAGGCTATTATGATCAAATCTCCGTTTATTTTCAGACACCGCGAAATTTCGTTTAGTGCTTGTCTCGAGTGTTTCGAAAATTCAAAGAAATTTATTACGATGATTTTATCGAAGCAGTAAGACAAGAAAGGCAGATTTTTTTCATCTACAACCACCGTTTGAAACGGCCTGATCGAAGGCCATCTGCTGGTTTTGTATCCCGCAGGGATTGCGTAGAATAAATTTTCGCTCTCCAATTTATTCAAATACGGATCACCATATCCCAGTATTAACGTGGACTCCTCGCAAGAGATTCTGCTCGACAGATATTGGGAAATTTTTTCTGCCAAACAGCTTCCTAAACGATATGTGTAAAAATCTTCCAGCGAAGTAACATTTGAATATTTCATTCGTACATGTATAATAAGTCCTACGATAAAGTCTACACGTAGTTGGCTGACTTTGTCGAGTTTGAGTTGGTTATTTTTTATTTTTTTAGGAATTGTGATGACTAGATCTGATTTGGTTTCTCGTGTTTCTGCTATCTTTCCGTATGTAAATGTCGGAAATGTTGAGAGAATTATATCGATTATCATTGATTTGATGGTTAATAAGCTCAAAGAGGGAGGCAGAATAGAATTGCGAGATTTTGGTGCTTTTTCTACCAGGGAGAGGGGAGAAAGTCAGGGAAGAAATCCAAGAAACGGAGAAAAAGTCATTATAAAAGCAAAAAAAGTTCCATTCTTTAGAGCTGGCAAAAAATTGAGAGATGCAGTTAATGAAAGAGAATGGATTAAAGGTAATTCGTTTGGGGATGAGGACTGATAATGAATTGGCTTACTAACTTTGTCAGACCGAAAATAAGAGCTTTGGTCGGGAATGATGTTCCTGATAATCTGTGGAGAAAATGTCCCGGTTGTGAACAGATGATTTTTCACTCGGATTTATCCGGGAATTCGCAGGTGTGTCCTCATTGTGATTATCATTTTAGGTTGTCCGTGGATGAGCGAATATCCAGTTTGTTTGACGGCGGAGAGGTTAAAAAAATAAAATATAAATCCTCGTTGAATGATCCGTTGAAATTTAAGGATTCGAAAAAATATTCGGACAGGCTGAAGGCCGCGAAGGAAAAAACACAAAGCGAGGATGCTGTAAGCGTTGTCTATGGTCGCATAAACGGAAATAAGTGTGTTGCAGTTCTTTTTAATTTTGATTTTATGGGCGGATCCATGGGAAGTGCCGTAGGAGAAGGAATCATTGCCGGAGCGGAATATGCGTTAAAGAAATCGTGTGCCTTTCTGGTTGTTCCTTGTTCCGGCGGAGCCAGGATGCAAGAAGGAATATTTTCTCTGATGCAGATGCCGAGAACGGTGGTAGCGATCAACAAAATAAAAGAAGCTTCTTTGCCGTATGTTGTGTTATTAACAAATCCGACTACAGGGGGAGTGTCTGCTTCGTTCGCGATGCTGGGAGATTTTCACATTGCGGAGCCGGGAGCATTGATTGCATTCAGTGGGCCTCGTGTCATCGAAGGAACAATCAGGGAAAAACTTCCGGATGGGTTCCAAAAATCGGAGTATCTGCTTTCGCACGGAATGGTCGATATGGTGGTGGAAAGAAAAGACCTGAAGGAAGTTATTTCTCGAATTATATCTATAGTTACTCACAAAAAGAGCAGCTAATTTGTAGATAGTTATTGAAATTTTCGATAGTTGTAGGAAATGGTTTGTCGTTCTCGTTGCTCGGTTGTTAGGCTTTCGTCTTAAATGGATTGTGCATTTGTGCGCGGTTTCCTTTTATAATAGATTGTTTTTTATTAAAATATTTTTTATATTTTATTTATAAAACGATGGAGGAAGGAAATGAGATTCGTTGGTTGTTTTTGTTTGGGAATGTTAGCTTTTGAAGTGTTGGCGGAAGACGGCAATGCGTCGTGGGGAAGTGGTTCAAGCCCTGAAGTTTACATAGATGTCAGCAAAAAAGCGCAGCAAAATGCATTAAAACATGATGGGATGAAGATCATGGGTGGAGTGACTTACTCGATGTCTTCATTTAATGCTACTATTCAAACCGGTTCGAGAAGAACAAAGCGAAATATGAATAATTTTATGCTTACGTTAGGAATTGATTATTCGAAAAAGTTCAAAAAGAATTTTATTTTGGGTGGTACGCTTTTGCTGGACTTTTGGAAAGCCCAAAAGAAGACTGGCGATATGCAAATATTTAACTATGACTATTATGACAGGTGTCAGAGCACTTGGGCTAATTTATTTAATACCCTTTCCGGGGAACTGAAAATGCCGTGTCTAATTCCGGAAATTTCGCTAAAAGGAGGTTATATTTTCCACAATTTGGGAACGGTTGCCTTTTTGAAATTGGGAGCGCAACGCTTACAAGCGGAATATATATATTATGTTGATGGCAAGAAAATTTCTTCTATAAATGCAACAAAGTTCATTCCTCTGTTTGGAATAGGGGGGCATAAGCGTTTCAACAAAAAATGGGGTGTTTCTGTCGAAGTGAATTTTCCATTCAAAAGAGAACACGAAGGCACAACTAATTATGGTGATGTAATACATCATAAAATAAAAATGGGAAGAACGACGATAAGAGTCTTGGCGACCTACTCAATTCCGGATAAAACGAATTAATCTCTGGAAAATTATCGAGATTTGCGTTATTCTTGCTTCGTGAGAGAGGGGGAGTTATGGGGCATCTTTTCGTTATTTCGGGGCCTTCTGCCGTAGGAAAGACTACGATTGTTAGATATCTTTTGGGTAAGAAGCCGCAGTTGTCCAGGGTTATTACGTGTACGACGCGATCTGTTCGCGAAGGAGAGCAAGATGGCGTTGATTATATATTTTTGTCCAAAGAAGATTTTAGAGAGAAAATCGAACGCGGTGAGTTTGCTGAATTTTCAGAGGTTTACGAAAATTATTATGGTGTTTTGCTTTCCAGTATTCAGGAGAATATGAAAAAAAATGAAGTCTCGATATTGGTAATCAATTGGGAAGGGTTTCAGAAAGTAAAGAGGTCTATAACCGAAAATGTTACGGGGATTTTCATAAATCCACCGTCCATAGATGAACTGGAAAGGCGTCTTCGACTCAGAAATACCGAAGATGAAGGCGATATTCAGAAAAGGCTTCTGACTGCTCGGCTGGATATTGCTCATGCTGGTGAATATGATTTTTCCGTGGAAAATAAAGAGATTCCTCAGGCAGCAAAGGATATTTTCGACATAATTAGCAAGGTTGTTAAAAGCTAATCTGTTTGGATTTTCTTCAACTTTGCTGATTGCTTTGCGATTGGGTTTCAGTACTTTGTTTCATTTATTTAAAGGGCTGTTATGGGGCAGGTTATAAATTTTGGGTGCCGTCTGAATGCGTGTGAATCCGAGGCGATTTCGCAGTTTGTGGATGAGCTTGGCATAGTTGATTATACAATAATAAACACCTGCGCAGTGACGGCTGAAGCGGAAAGGCAGCTACGGCAGGAAATCAGAAAGCTGTACAAACAAAATCCGGATATAAAGTTGATTTTAACTGGGTGTGCAGCGGAGTTGAATCCTGATTTATATCTTAGCATGGACGGCGTGGTCGGTATCATATCCAATAAAGTTAAGTTGTCGAAGGAGGAATACTTAAAATACGGTTCTCGCGAAAAATCGGTTGCGCAGAGCAACAATCAAAAGGTGCGAGGCTTTGTGCAAATTCAAAACGGATGCGATCACAGATGTACGTATTGCGTTGTGCGGTTGACTCGAGGCCCTTCCGTTAGCTTCGACAAAGACGAAATAATTTTTCAGGCGAGGGAAGCCTTGAAGCAGGGGCATAAAGAATTGGTTCTTACTGGAGTTAATATCTCGTCATATGGGCAGGATCTGTCTCCGCAAACAAATATTTCATTTATCATCAGATACTTGCTGAAAAATGTTCCGGAATTGACGAGGTTAAGGCTGTCTTCCCTAGATCCTGCGGATATTAACGACGAATTTATTGAACTTATTGCGGGAGAGGAGAGATTGATGCCCCATATCCATGAAAGTATTCAATCCGGAGATAATATGATTTTGAAAAGGATGGGACGGCGTCACAATCGAGAGCAGGTGATCGAGACAAATCTGAAGATTCTGGAAAAGAGATCGGAGGTCATATTCGGAGCGGATATTATTGCGGGGTTCCCGACTGAAACCGACGATATGTTTGAAAATACCAGAAAATTATTGACGGAAGGAAATCTTTCGTTGTTGCACGTGTTCCCTTATTCGAAACGGCCTGGAACTCCTGCTGCCCTGATGCCTCAAGTTCTGAAGAAAACAGCGACAGCGCGTGCGAAAATTTTGAGAGAGGAAGCTTCGGAAATTTTGAATCACAGATTACAGGCAATTGTCGGACAAAAAGTACATGTCTTGGCTGAGACTTCGGAAATTGCAAAGACGGATTCATTTTTGCCGGTAAAATCTTTATCTGAGCTCGAGGCGGGAAAAGAATATTGGATAAATTGCGTAAAAATAGAGAACAATGCAATTATGGGGGAGCTTTAAAATGGGGATCCTTGATAAGTTAAAGAAGACTTTTAGAAAAACGTCTGAAAGTATTTTAACAGCGGTTGCCGGAAAAAAGATTGACGAGAATTTTTATCAGGAAATAGAAGATGCCTTAATACGGGCCGATGTCGGGGCGCAAACTTCTATAATGCTGGCCCAAAAATTGGCGGACAAGAAATTTCCGAGGGACGCCACAGAATCCGAAATCAAAAAGTTTTTGGTCGACGAGATAACACAGTTGCTCGAGCCTTATGAAGCAGATCTTTTTGATTCAACAAACAAAAATCCTGAAATTATCTTAGTAATTGGGGTAAACGGAAACGGCAAAACGACTTCGATCGCGAAATTAGCTAATATTTTTAAGCAGAAAGGGCATGATCCATTGTTGATCGCCGGAGATACTTTCCGAGCGGCGGCCGTAGAGCAACTGAAATATTGGGGGAATCAGCTCGGTATAGAAGTTTTTCACGGAAAAGAACAAGCGGATGCCGCTGGTGTCGTGTATTCAGGGATCGAAAAAGCAAAATCCGAAAATAAAGATATTGTGATCATCGATACCGCGGGTCGCATGCAAAACCGAGATGATTTAATCGCCGAGTTAGACAAAATAAAAAGGGTTATGAGAAAAATAGACGATACTGCGCCACACAAAACAATTTTAGTGTTGGATGGTCTGACAGGTCAAACAGCTCATCTTCAGGTTGAATCATTCTTAAATAAAGTGGGAATCGACGGGCTGATTGTTACAAAGTTAGATTCAACAGCCAAAGGCGGAGTGGTGATTTCTTTGACTCAAAAATACAAAGCTCCGATCTTTGCCATAGGAGTAGGTGAGGGGATAGAGGATCTTCAGCCGTTCTCTGCCAGTCAGTATGCAAGTGCAATCTTAGGGGAATGAAATTTTCGGAGATTTTGGATATATTTCTTTACAAAAGGTTAAAATTTGCTCAAGTTTTCTTATCGATGTATAATACAGACTAAAGTGGTCTGACAGTTGTTCTGGTAATAATATTATTGAAAAATATTGGAGAATTGCTATGTCGAGCTTGTTGGTATTTTTATTTTGTTTATTTTTTCTGGGGATTTATTTTTTGCCAGTGATTGTTGCGAAATGCAGAGGCGTAAGGCATTTCGGCTCGATTGTCGTTATAAACCTGTTTTTAGGAATGACTTTCATTGGATGGGTGATCGCTCTCGCTATGGCCTGCTCGGATAATTTCGAAGAATAGCGAAAATTAGATTATTTGTCTTTCTGAGTGGCCTTTTTTAGTCTATCGTTTATAGCTAGACCTATGCTGATATTCGGAATTGGCATGATGCATATTCTTTTTGCGTCGGTAGAATCCAATTTTCTCAGCATGAGAAAGAAATTTTTGGCGGCTTCGGTTAAATCCGAATTGCTGCTTAAATTTAGGCAGTATTTTGCCCCAGAAATCGGATTTCCAAAGGCCAAAAGGGCATCTTCTTTTTCTATTTTTTGAACATTTATAATAATGGGCTTTGTCGGTTTGTAATGACTGAATTTTGAACATTCTGTCTCAACCAATGTGAAACCGCATCTGTTTTCGATTTCTTCTTGAGAGATTGCTCCTTTCCTTAAGATTTTCGGCTGATTTTCAACGGATAAGTCAATTATGGTGGATTCTATTCCCAAACTGCAGGTTCCTCCATCCAGAATTACCAAATCGTCGCAGTTTTTTAGGCTTTCAGTTACGGACTGAGCTGTAGTTGTGCTTAATTCCGACGACGTATTTGCGCTGGGGGCTGCCAGAGGGAAATCCAATTTTTTCAATAAGTCGAGAGCTATCGAATTATTCGGAACCCTTATGCCAACAGTATCTCCGCCAGCCGAACACATCCACGATATCTTCGAATTAACTTTTTTCTTTAGAACGATTGTCAGAGCTCCGGGAAGAAACTCTTTTGCTAATAATTCTGCTTTCGGATTTATTTCTATGTCTTGAGATGCGTTGTAAAAAGACGGATAACAAACCGACACAGGATTAAACGGTGACCTATTTTTATATTTGAAAATCTTTGCTACTACCTCATCAGAGTAGGCATTTCCCCCCAATCCGTACACCGTTTCGGTCGGAAAAGCTAACAAATCACCACTTCTTAGAACCTCGCAGGCGAAATCCAATTCGCCTGCTTTCAAGATTTTCATAATGAACAATCAAAATTAGTCAACAAACTAACGAGCTATCAAACGAGGACGGCGATTTCTTGTTCCTGTTCCTGGACGAATGTCTCTTGCTCCTTCGATCAATAAAGCTGCTTGTCCTGGTTGCAATTTGGTATCCATTCCCTGAACAACAGTTCTCATGGATCCATCCTCTAATCTTACGACATACTCGTATCCATTCTGAGACTTAAGTGCTTTTTCCGCCAAAGCACCACCAAAAGCTCCGGCCAAAGCACCAATTCCGGTTGCTATCGACCTGCCTCGACCTCCACCGATCATGTTTCCGGCTAACCCTCCGGCAACACCTCCCATTAATGCACCGGTTGTGTTGTCTTCAAGATAATCGCCTTCCTCAATTGCAACCACTCTGACTGAGACAACAGTACATGGATGAGAAATCATTCCTTCTCCATCCAACGATCTGGCATCATAAACATTTGCAGAAATATTTCTGGCACAACCCGATAACAACAACACTCCGCAACACAGTACGGACGATAACATAACGATTCTTTTCATAATTCACCTCATAAAAAACATTTTATATTTATAACATAACATTGGATTATTAGCAAAAATTAACCAAGTGTTAACTTTTATTTCAGACAACATTGTTGTGAAAAATTTTAATACAATGCTTGGTATCGTGATATTTTAAAAATCAAACAAGGCTTATTCGATATGGTTATGAATACGAATCGCTGAAAATACAAAAAGTTATGATGAATCTTCGCTTTTAGCTCCAAATTAACAAAATGGTAATGTTTTTATGAGATATTACGCTTATGAAGAAGTATTTTTTATTATATTTAGGTTCGCTTTTGCTTGTAAATTCACCATCTTGGTCCATGAGTGAAGATGGGTATGATGAAAATGATGCCGAAGATACGTCGATACAGGATGAAGACGGGTATGATCGAAATGGTGATATGTCGATGCAGAACGGAGTGCAAAATGGCATGATGATACGACAACCTGGTGCGATGCTTCCCGATGGTACGATGAATCAGGGAATGTTCCCAAACGGTGCGATGATGCAACAATCAGGTATGGTGCTTCCCGATGGTACGATGAATAGCCAAGCTTATCAGAATGGTGATGAATATGCTCATACGGACAATGATGAATATGTTCGATCCTTGGTAAATAATATATTGCAAATGAAAAATGAACAACAGAATCAAGTTTTGAACAAGACTAAAAACGGAGGAATAGTCGTCAGTAAAAATTTGAAAAACAAAATTTTGAGGTTGCAAAAAGAGTTAGATGAAATCAGTCTTAGTTTGAAAGGAATTTCAACGTCTGATGATACGGCAAAGGAAAAATCCCTCCAAAAATCTAAATCTTCTGATAAGTCAGTATCGAAAGGAAAGAAATCTTCGAAAAAGTCTATTTATGCGAAGTCCAAATCGTATATCAAGAAATTGTGGAATCGTAAAGATAAATTCTTAAAATTTAGTACATCAAAGGGGGAATATAAGATAAAGACGTTATTATCCTCTAAAAAAGCCCAAAAATTTTCAAACTTTAACTGGATGGGAAGTTTGCATACCGTAAAGCAGTTAACTCGCAAAAATGCAAAAAAATTCGTGCCAGAGCATCGTTTTTCGAGAAATTATTCTTCAGGTCAGAGTAAAGTAAAAAAATACAAATCAAGCGCTCCGGTTAAGTATAAAGTTAAAATTTTAGGGACAGGAGAAATCATCCCAATAGATGTTTATTATCAAAAGAATACCTCGTATTCTCCAGAGAAATCTAATTCTCCAAAAAATTCTAACTATTTCTCAGATAAATCCAAATGCGATAATGGATGCGGGGTACAGTAAAGTTTTCCTATTTTAAGGAATTTATTTATAGCTTATAAAGTCACAGATTCTCGTGATATATATGATTTACAGCAAGTTGCGGCTCAAAGTGTGAAGCGCTGATTCTTTTTGATACAATAGTTTAGATCCTTAAATTATTTTCCCCTTTTTACTTGAAATCTTACAGTAACTGTTGTTTATATGAACAGACTCGGATAATCGAAAGGAGAAATATGCATTTTTATTTTAAAACATTGTGTTTCACTGTTGCGTTGTTCGTCACGGAAAATGTGTTCTCAATGGATTCCAATTTTCTGGAAAACAATTCTTCGAATAGCAAAAGTTTCAGTCCATTGAAAGATGCTGATCAAAAGAATTCTTCAGCAGACACCTCTTCAGAAGAAGAAGAAAAGTCGCTTGAAGAAAATA
>CACXWU010000011.1 GCA_902771535.1 uncultured Pseudomonadota bacterium
TGACAGCAAAACTCAAGACTCTACGCGGAGCTTGATTTTCGTTGCATCAAAGATTTGCACGAGCTCAGACTAATTGTCGGCTTCAGCGGTTTTTGTATCGTCTTTTGACATAACAAAGTTACCAATCAAGCTTTCCAGATTGACAGGTCTTGTTGTGCGTTCGATTTTCCTTATCTCTCCTCAACGTAGGTACTTTGTTTTCCATTTCTGGTACGTACATCATTAAAAATACTTTTCAGTTTTTGCAGAACCTTATTGGAAGCGGTCGATGGTTTAACCTCTTCTCGAGACTTCCAGTTTAATCTCACGAGGTATGCCGCCTTATCCTTATCTATAAAATCATGTTGAACAATGTTAATTCTTGGAATTTGTTCGATCAAATCTTCAAGACGATACGATCCTTTATATAACTTTCCTCCATTCAACTTACTCGTCAGATAGCGAATACCGAATTCACTGGTCAGATGTTTTCCGATATACCCCGCATTCGCCGTTAAAGTCCAGTGCAAAGCGTATAGTTTATCATCAGCAACTTCTTTGGCCGTTTTTATCGAATATTGAAATAATTCCTCCACACTAACGGTATTTCCCCAAGGTGAAGCCAAACATGATCCATCGAACAACCACTCATTGTTCATAAATGCTTCGTTCATTTTTCTCCCGGTGTCCCCTTCTTTCACGCGAGCGTCGAACAATATAACTATGTTTCCGTTTTTTATGAGATCGGAATACTTCGTCAACGGCAATTTTTCTGTCAACTTCCGTCTGGAGATCAATTGTTTCGATAGATAATTTTTAAATTCATTTACTATCAACTGATTACCATCGATTTTTTCGCATTGTTTGTCAGGAAAACCCTTCACCTTGATTATCACAAGCTCTTTCGGATGTTTGTTTTTTTCATAGAAATCCGTGATAGCCTTCAAAGAATCAGAAAGCTTTTCTCCTCTTAATCCGTGTGAAAGATATAATTCGTTGTTTTCTTCGACACTCACTCTGAAATCGAAAAATCTTACACCGATGTCCAGCTGTTCTTTTATCGTCAAATCTTGAGTTTTGGACCACGGAACAATTTTTGACGCAATCTTGCTCAGACCGCGAACATCTGGGACTCTTCCATCTCGGGAAAAAACAGCGTTATTCTCTGAAATTACAGCCGTTCCCGAATCATGGGTTCCCGGAATAACTATATCTTTCAGCAACTTATCCTTAATCAAGTAATAATAAGTTGTCATCCAATCTTCGAGGAAAATTTTATCATTAGGAACCATATACGAACTGCTATCTCTAATCAAAATACGATCCTGCTCTTCACCGGAAACACCAGTTTTTTGGGTTTCATTTTTTACATCCTGCTCTAATTGCTGAATCAACTTTGCAATCTGATTTTTCAGTGCCTCTTCTTCAAGTTTCATTTCTTGCAACTGCTGTCTTAGGTCTTTCTCTGGGTCATCAATCCCCTGCAAACTTGCATATTGTCTAATTTCCTCCTTTGTCTCTCTCAGTTCCTTTGCCAACTCTGCTATCGCATTCTTCGTCCATTGCTGATTATTATGTATATCATCTCTGATTTGCTCCAATTGCTGAGATAATTTCGATTGAATATGCGAATTTTCAGAAGTTGAGGAGGTTACTTTAGATTCGAACTGTTGAAGTCTTTGCTTTACAATATTTTCTGATTTTGGATACTCTTTTTGATCTATATCATTTTCCACGATAGTTTCCTCGGATTTTGCACAAACATATTCCCCATAAATCAGTGTAAAAATTGTCCCTAAACACGCTAAACTTGTTCTTATTTTTCTACTTTGTTGCTCGTTATTCAGCATATCTTTTTCTCCTATATCATCTATACACATTTTTCAGGATATCGAAAATTGGTTAATTTTTCGTAAATTTTTGATAATTTTTTTGTACTTGCCAGATATGACAGCAAAACTCAAGACTCTACGCGGAGCTTGATTTTCAGCGGTTTTTGTATCATCCTTTGACATAACAAAATTCCCGATCAAGCTTTCCAGATTGACAGGCCCCGTTGTGCGTTCGATTTCCTCTCCGTTTTTCAGGGTTTCCTCTTCTCCTCCCGGGGTAATCGACAAGTACTTTCCGCCAAAAAGTCCATCGCTGGCGACATTGGCGCTGCTATCCGTCGGAACTTTTATGTCCTCGGAAATATGAAAGGTAACCACGGCAAAAAACGTTTTCGGATCGACTTCGATATCGTCGATTTTTCCGACACGAACACCGCTGATCTTTACATCGGTACCTTCGGTTAACCCATCCGCCCTGTCAAATTTAGCTTTCAGCACGTAACCGTCTATACTTTTCCAACTGGATTTCGAATAAACGTAGTTAAAAAAGCATGCAGCAATGATTAATACAAAAACTCCGACAACTGTCTCAAACGTTCGACCCTTTTCCATCTCAAACCTATAAATATTGCCCGCCGTTTACGCTCAGAGTTATTCCCGTCACGAACGACGCTTTCTCATCTGCTAAGAATAGCACAGCATTGGATATTTCTTCAACATTGCCAAATCGTTTCATTGGAATTGTTGCGGTAATTTTTTCTTTAATGTCATCACGGATGGCATTTGTCATATCCGTTGCAATATATCCCGGAGCAATCGCGTTTACGGTAATTCCTTTGTTTGCGGACTCCAATGCGAGTGCCTTTGTAAATCCGATGATGCCGGCTTTTGCCGCGGAGTAGTTTGTCTGTCCGACCTGTCCCTTTAATCCGTTGACAGAACTTATGTTGATAATTCGTCCGAAATTTTTCTCCCTCATCGCCGGAATAACCAATCGCGTCATATTGAATACGGAATTTAAATTCGTGCAAATAACTTTGTTCCAATCTGAGACATCCATTTTGTGAAGCATGGAATCCCTCGTAATCCCCGCGTTGTTGACCAACACATCAATGGACCCGCCCATTTTTTCGCAAACTTTAGCAACCCCTTTTTCGCATGATTCGTAATTCGAAACATCCCAGGAAAACACAGGAATTCCCGTCTCTGCATGGAATTGTTCGGCGGTTTTAGAATCGCTGTTATAATTCGCCGCGACTTTATATCCCGCCTGCTTCAAAGCGATTGAAATTCCCGCTCCGATTCCTCTTGTTCCTCCCGTAACCAGTGCGATTTTGCTCATATTCTTTCTCCCAAAAAACTATTGCTGTAAACTCTTAGAGATATTATCATTTAAAGGGTTAACAGACTATGAAAATATGAATTTTAAACAAAGAAAAATCATCGGACATAGGAAACAAATCGGAATTATCGCGAAATCGATAAATTCGAACAAGGTGTTTCCTGTCTGGATTTTCTGGGGAACGGACGGCATAGGGAAAACTTCCGTCGCCTACAAATTCGCGAAATGTCTGCTGGCGGATTCGGATTCCGTCAATGAAAATCTCGATCTCGCGGACGACAACAAAATTCACAATTTGGTCGAAAACAAAACCCATCCTGACTTTTTCGTGATGGACAGTGCATCCCCGTCGATAGATGAAGCCAGAATTTTGATGGCAAAAGTTTGCAAAGCTCCGAGTTTGTCCAGGCGGCGCGTTGTGATTATCGAAAACGCGGACAAACTTAATAAGAATATTTACAATTCGCTGCTGAAAATTTTGGAGGAACCTCCACGCGACACGGTGTTCATCCTGGTTTGCTCTACTATAGGAAATCTTCCGATCACTTTGCAATCTCGCGCGATCAAACTGAAATTTAATCCGCTCAGCAAATCCGAAGTCGTGTTGGCCTTAAGCCTGTTTGATGTCGAAAACGCCGAAACTTTGGCTTCGATTTCCGAAGGATCTGTCGGTGATGCTTTATATCTTTATGAAAACAACGGAGTTGATCTTTATCAACATTTGCTGAGGGCTTTTTCTTCGGATTATGAGACTTCCCACAAAACAGTGAAGTATATCATCGAAAACAAACTGTGTGATAATTTCGGACTGATAAAACAACTGATTATCAGAGTGTTGAAGGAGTATATTGACACGATTACCGAGACGAAGATCAACGATTATTTTGCGCAATCCGTCGGAAAAGTATCGATCGATCACGAGACGGAAAAAGTCCTGCAGATTATCTCGAATTTGAACAAAGGAGAGAATTTTATGCTGGATAAAAACGGAATGGTAGCGGAGGTTTTCGAAACTTTTTTCGAAAGGTATGAAATATGAAATACGAAGATTCCGCAACTTGTGGGTATAGCAACTCTTCTATCCAAGTATATCTAAAAGTTAACAAAGTGTTAAATCAGCGGAATTTTAATCTTTTTGTGTTACCATGCCCAGGGTGGGGAGCGAGAGGCAGGATTTTATCGAAAATTAAGGAATTTTTAACCTTTAACTTCGTTTTGATAGGAGCATTTCCGTGCCTCACTTATGTGTTTTTGATATGAGGTAAAAATGAGTCCCGATATTGAAATATTAATTCAAAAAATTTCCCGACTTCCGGGGCTTGGACCTCGTTCCGCCCGCCGAATCGCAATCCATCTAATCCAACACAATCACGACATCCTGGAACCGATGCTGAATTCGATGAAAAAAGTTCACGATAACGTAAAGGTCTGTCCGATTTGCGGAAATATTGATGCTTTCGAAGAAATTTGTTCAATTTGCTCCGATCCGAAAAGACTAGACGACGTAATTTGCGTTGTGGAAAGCGTTGCGGATCTCTGGGCAATCGAACGAACAGCCTGTTTTCGCGGAAAATATCACGTATTGAAAGGCTTGCTGTCATCTATCAACGAGAGGGGTCCGGAAGTTCTGCTTCTCGAAAAACTCAGCGCGCGCTGTCAAGAAAACGGAGTAACCGAAATCATCAATGCACTGAGCGCAACTGTCGAAGGTCAAACAACGGACTATTACATTCGCAATTTCTTCAAAGATCAAAACATAAAGGTATCCGCTCTCGCTCACGGAATTCCAATGGGAGGCGAGCTGGACTACCTCGACGACGGCACACTGTTTACCGCGTTTTCGGCGAGAAAATAATCCTAGAAGAATATTTTTCCAAGACGGAGCTGTTTAATTTACAAAATCAAACAGCCCTGCTCCTGATTATTTCTTGATTTGATAAGCTTTTCTGTAATCACTCATGAAGTTGTAATCAAAGTTCATACGGAAAATCTGATCCATTAAAGCGGAAGCTTTTTCGAAAGCCTTTTCTTTCGCTATTTCATCCTTTGCCATAACCAAATCATCACAAGCTGATAAGAAATCCTCAAACAACTTGGTACACTTTTCTGAAGTCTTCGCATCGTTTTCTCCGATGTTATCCATTATCGAGTTGTACATATTTTGCAATTCGTAAATAACATTGGATTCCTCATCTGTTATGTTTTCGAGCAATTTAATCAAATGTTCTTTCTGATTATTTTTCAGTGCATACCACGGCGACATAGCATTCTTACTGTCCTGCAATCCGATACTGAAAGCATTATATTTAGCAGTAAGATAGCTTAAGGTATCCGTTCCTATAATAATTTTTTCTTTTCCTACACCGGATGAATAACTTAATTTTATCATACTTAAGTAATCGTTTATATTTATTCCAGATTTTAGATAGTCGGCACCCGTTTGTGCATATTCTGAATACTGTTCCGCGACCATTTTGGAACCCAAGTAAGCCGTACCTCTATAATACCAGACTGCCCATTTGTCTTTTTCTCTTTTGATGAACTTTTTGTTCGGAAGAGATCTACTCGCAGCAGTTACTTCCGATTTAGATTCAGATAAAATTCTGGCAGGATAGGTCACAGGATCAGGCTTAGGCGCATCAACTCGAGTCATTGCAATTGACAACACCGCATATCCTGAAATACCTGCGGCGGTTCCCTTCAGTAAATTTCCAGGAGCTTTCACAACACCCTTTATTAAGTTAAAGCCCTTCTTTGCAAGATTGAAAGTATCTCCATATCCAAATGCAGTATGGTTTATCCCTGTTGTGATTTGGTGATATGCGTTCAAACTTTTATCAATAGCCTCTGCCCCAACAATTCCTGTCGGTGTCAATGGCACAATAAAATCAAAATTCATGTAATCGCCATTCTCTTCTTGAAACGGATTGTCTCTGGAAACTGAACGAGTAAATGAAATCTGAGCGTCTCCAAAATAAGGAATATCAATTGAAGCCGAAGCTTGAATTGCTTTATTATGAGCCTTTGCTTCAGTCATAAACGTTGCACTGTGATTAGATTTGTTCTTAGAAAATTCCAACAATTTGGCCAGACGCGACATTTCAGTATACAATTGTTTGAACAATTCCATTTCTTTGTCTGTAACTGCAGTTTCTCTGAGAACCGCAACTGTGGCAATCATAGATTTCAAAACACCAAGACGCCCTTCCGAAGTAAACTTATGTTTTGGCATCCAACGTTTCTCGATTTCATGTTTTCTTTGTTCTGCTTTTTTGTCGGATTTATTCTCCGCCAAAATGTTCAGTACTGAATTGTAAGCTCGGATATCTCCTAAAATAACAGGCAAAACATTGACATCACTCTCTCCTCCGAAAGTCTCTGATATATCGTATTGTTTTCCCAGAAATTCTACAATATCAGCCGCCGACAAACCGTCCGAAGGAGAACAATCTTCAGAAACTAAAGTCATATACCCCGAAGGTCTTTTCCAGGTTTTAACGTCGTCATTTACAACGACATTAAGTCCTGCCGCTTTCAAAATAGAGACAGAAGCATCCAATTGTTTACTCACATTTGTTGCTTCTTCAGACGAAGAGGCTTTTGTTAATTTCGGCCACTCTAGGTAAACCGAGACAGGGATCTTTCCGATCATTTTCAAATATCCTTCGACATCCTTTCCGAAAATAGATAACAATTCTCTTTCCCTGGCTTGCATTTTTTGGCGGGATTTTAGCGTTTGTCTCAATTCTTTCGCTGATAATATATTTGCACCAACTTTTCCCGAATCCAAAAGCTGTTCTAGTGAATAAAAAATCGCAGATTTAGTTTCATCCACGCTTGCCCCCACTTCGGCTCCAATAGCTCTGGCATCACCAAATCCGATACTCAGTCGAGCACCTTTACCGACATTAATAGTATAGAACGAACTAACATCGGATCCTTCGTCTGTATGATAAGAAGCGGACGCACTGACTGAAGCGATTCCATTTTTTGCCACAGTCCCAACATTCGCGGATCCATATTTTCGTGAAGTAGTAAATTTATTCTCAACTACTCCTCTGTCTCGAGTCATAATCTCATCTGCAATTCTTCGAGCAATGAGAACTTTATAAACATTAATCATTCCCTTCACAAATTTTGAAAACACGGCTTGTTCACCAATGCTCTTGTCTTCTTTGAGCAAAGAATAAATATTTTTCAGATCTTCGAAATCCAGAAGCTGTTTTTCTTCCTCTTTCATTGATTTCGATCTTTCCAGATTTATCACAAAATTTTGCATAGCTCCAAATAATTCTTTATTACCTCTGATATACTTCGGCAGATTGTACTCTCCGCTGATAAAATTGGTCTCCGCATTTTCATCCATCGCGAAATTGAAGGCCTGGACAAGAGCCGCCTTCTTATTAGTCAACTCAAATAAATCGATTTTCGTTACGGCATTATTAAAATTCCGCTCGAGATCCGTCAAGCTCTCCTTGGTTACAACGAACCCGTTGGTACTCAGAACTTTTAACTCATTATAATTCTTACCCGATTTATTTTCTCTTAGGAGATTTTCCTGTCGCTTCATACGACCATCAACAGAATCATCACTCTCATTAAAAGAAACATCTACTATAGTTCTTGCGTCGTCATCGCGAATACCATTAGAATGTTCATCTGACGCCGCTATTGTTTTCGCATCACCGTCACGAGTATCATTAAAATATTCATCCGATGCCGCTATCGTTCTTGTCTCGTCGAAATCTTCATTGTCACCACGAACCCCCAAACTCAGAACCAACAAACCCAATACTGTTGCTGAGCATATGATCTTTTTCATATTTCGCCTCCATTTTTTTTAGAATATAAAAAAGAAGTAAATATATTGTTAAGATTCTGTTTTTACAAAAAAAAACGATTTGAAAATTTTGTTGTCATTTTACTAGCAAAAAACTCCGCAGGAAATCAGAGATTCTGCTGTTCAAACTCTTGAGCTTTTTTCTCTTAGGGCGAATGAGCACTTACTGAAACAAAATTCCCCGCAATTAGCGGGAAATCATGTCTCTGGTAACTATTCGGGAAATCATGTCTCTGGTAACTATTCATGAATTACAAAGCATCATTTATACATCCCTTTTCCGGATTTCGAATGATCATTATTCTGGGTAAGGAATTCTTTGAAAAGAAAACCATCTGCATCTAATTCGATATATTGCGAGAATATGTCATCCCATTGTTCGTGAGTTAATTTATAAACGGAATTAGTGATTTCTTGTTTTTGATCAGTAAATTCTTTAAGTGGTTCGTCAATTTTGGTAATAACGTCGTAATATTCTCTGGCTGACATTCGAATATACCCTTCACTGGAGGTATAGGCCGCTTCGCAGAGAAGACTCTTTTTCTCTGAAGATGTTCCTAACATTACCTTATATCCTGCGTCGTTAACGTAAAGAATTTCTTTTAACCAAAAACTCGAAATTGTTATTACCGTTTCAGGCTTTTCTTTTTTAAAATCTATGACCATCACAGCATTATTCGGTCTACTCTTCATGAAGGAGACTCCCTCTACCATCTGATCACCATCCTCATACAAAGACTGGACCAGAGTGTTAAACAAGGATACTCTAAAAGGCACATCCCTTACGGCAAGCCTACATTTATCCGATTGAGAATCATATTTGACCACTCTGACATCCGAGGCGGAAGGACATTCCGGATTGTATAGTATAAATTCGTCTCTCATGCCCCTTATTAAATAATTGGCTATCTCCTGATTAGATCGTGCAAACTGACGCTGAACTGAATTCCCTGCATCCAAGCTTATGTTAGTGTTTTGAACAGGAATAAACGCTAACCTAGGCCTACGGTCAGTAATACGCTTTGTAATTACTGTACGCAGTAATTCGGCTCCAATGGGATTTTGTACTAATTCTAAAAGGACTTTATTTAATCGATTCGTATGATGATCATCAAAAGAAATAGGACTATCTCCGAAAAACATTGGATCACGCCAAGATGGAACCATGCATTTCACACCACTCCTTCCGAGAATATACATTTTTTCACCGTTACGTATAGCTTTCTTGACGTCACTGCAGAATACCAATCGTTTCTTTGAATTCAATTCCCCTACATAAATTTCTTTTTCCTGTCTTACAATTTTAAACGACCAGTCACAGCATTTATCCCTAAATATACGAACCAGGTTTTCACTATTTTCTTTTGATGATATTTCTTTGCATAAAATTAATTCGTATGTAGTCATAGCTTCCTTGTATGAGTCGGTCAAAACTCCAGGAGCGTGATTTTTTTTATCTGCTTCGTATTTATCATAGTACTTATCGGTGCTGCTTTTTCTTCGTCTTCTCGGATTGTAAGACATTCCGTGTTGTGAATCCTGAATATCATGAGTTTGTTTTTCTCGATAAAAAGATGGAAAATATTCCTCCGATAATGTATATCCTGGCATTTGCTCTGCATAATTTGATACGGTGTTTGCCGAAGTAAATTGCTCGGCATCTGGTTCCATATCGAAAATGCCTTCGTCCTTATCCGTTCCGTTAGAATTTTGCAATGATTGAGTAAATACGTCTGGAAAAAAGACTTCTCCTTTTCGAACGTTTAATGTGTAATTTGAATCACTACCGCTCGACGAACCGAAATAAAATTCGGTCTTGTTTACTTTATTTCCCAAAGCCTTTATCGGTATAGGAAGAGAATTTTTTCGGGATCTATTCTTTGCATTCGTGAATTCTTTTTCTTCATCTTTCGTTTCCCGTACAGCCGGTGTCAGCGTATAACTATGTTTTGAAAACATTTTATTAAACGACATCGCCTGAATATTACTCTGCGCTATAATCAAAGCAATTAACAAAATCTTTTTCATATTAAAATCCTCAAATTAACAAAAGACCAACAAAAACTACTCACAAAACGCAGACGATCACGTACAGAAATAAATTCATCCGTATCCGTAAGCTCGAACTGGTTTTAATTAACGTCGCTTAACTCATAAAAACTGAACCCGCGACCCAAAATCACAAAGTCGGCGTCGATTCTCTCCGAATTTGGCTTATTATGCAATACGCTTGTTAATATTTATTAAACTCACTTAAACATAATAGTGTCGCTCCTTTTGATGATATAAATTAAAAAACTTCGAAATCTATTTTTCGCAAAAATAAACATTTTATTATTATTTTTCGCGTATGATCTTAACAGCATCAGATCGGAGAGATAAAAATGAGAAAAAAGTTTACGATTTTCAGTTGTATTTTCGGATTATTGGCGGGCTGCGCGGAATATTCAGGTTCTTCAGAGAAATCGATCTCCAATAATGTCGAATCGAATGATTGCACCGCGAATTTTGTAATCGAAAACATGCTTCACTTAAGTTTTGATGATAACTATTTCATGGAAAAGGGACAGAAGTTTCGAATCATTTCTGCATCGAAAAAAGAACTTGCGGCGGGTAGCTCCAAATCTCAACAGTCAGATATAGTTTACGGTAAAATCGATAGAAACAAATGTGCTTCCGAAAAACTGGAATCGGACGAAAAACGTGCTTACGTAAAATGCTGTTATCTCGGCAATCTGAATGGAAAACACGTAATAATGCGCAGTTATAATTCCGGCGGATCGGGAACTTTTACCGACATTGTTCAGTGTTTGATCGAAAAAGAAAATTTGTATATACAGAACGTATCGATGCTGGGAGATCGTGCTTTGGATGGAATCGTTGGCTATCCGCGTTTGGGGTCCAATGGAGATTTATACTTAAAAATGCGACCGTCAATATCTACGGTTGCGTCCCTGGCGGGAGTTCCGAATAAAGATATAGAAACGGGCCCTTTTCAGGGAGCTGAAGATTTTTGGAATGTCAGCGAATGTATCTATAATCTAAACACCGGAAAGCTAGAAATTATTTCCATGGAGATAGACTTTGAAAATTCATCAGACGTCACAAAAATTCTCGAAGAGGTATTCCCGAACCATGAAAAAACAATTCGTATCGAAAAAAACGGAATGCCGGAATTTTTGAACAAGTTCAAATCCGCTTATCTGAAATTTGCACGAAAAACTGCGAGAAGATTAAATCTCTATTAAGCTCCGATTTCAAAACACATAATGCTCACGATCAACAATATTTTTGTCATTATTCCCCCCTTTTCGCTCAATCTATCAATTTTTTAAGATATTTAAAACTTTTGAAATAGGACTATTATCCTTTCTTACTGCGAAATCAAACGAGCTTATACCATTTTTTGTTTTTCCCCAATAAAACCTAAAAATCCCAAAAAACTAACCAAAAATTTACGATTATTTGAAATACTGCATCAGTATAAGTTTTTGTGATAAGGAGCGTACGATGAAGTGGTATATTAAAATGATGTTTGATGAAAAAAGGAAATCATCAAAAAAGCAGGTAAAATTAAGCCCCTCCGAAACTCCGAATGAAAAAGTTCGAATCAGAGATCCAAGAATTTTCATCAACCACATACTACCACTACGGTACTTAGCTGCTATAATTACATTATTCGGAACTTTTTCAGCATATGCAAATGATGATGCCAACAAAACTTCCGACACGACAAAGGTCGAAGAAGTGGATATTCTGAAAGGTTTCACCATCGGAGCGGATTTGGTGTACAGCCACTCGGAAGCAAAGCACAATGAATTTGTCTCCGAATACAGTTGTCCCAATGAAGGAGTTAGAACGAGGGGAAAATCCATACCCGGTGAAATTCAGCATGAGCGTTGCAATATCGATCCATCTCTAAATATCGGATATTCACACCTATACAATAACTGGTACATAGGGGCAACAGGCGAAATTTCTCTCGGCAGCGGAAACAAAAAGAACTCTGGTTTTCACTCCGATAAAGAAGCAGGTAATGCAACGGCAAACACTAAAATATCTGGGTTTTCCGGCGGAATTAAAATCAAAGGAGGATACTATCTAAGAGATTTGAAATCCGTAGCTTACGGAATTGCCGGCATAAAGTGGAAAAATATCCATTTGCGATTCGATGTAAATGACGTTTCTGGGTCTAAAGCCTGCTTAAGAAGACCATCGTTTGCACTGGGAGTCGGTTTGGAAAAACCAATCGGTAAAAATCTGTCCGTTTCCGCGGAATGGGAGCATACGTGGCGAAATTCCAGAGATCGTTCCAGTGTAGGCAACGCAAATGCAACCGGTTCTTTGCATACCAAGCAGCGGTTAAGCGAACACGATTTCAAAATCGGCATGAAATATTATATCTAAGTCGAATGTTGCAAAATAGGAGGATTAAATGAAACCAACAGCGATGAAAATTATCGTATCTTTTTTAGTAGCGATGTTTTTTCAGTCCGGACACGGTATGGAAAACTGGTACGGAAACTCTCTTTGTCTGGCATTTAAGGGAAAAACAAAACAGGCAATGAAAATTGTTCAGAACAACGATTCGAAACTTATAGAGATAACCGACTCAAAATTGGTCCCCGAGGAAATTAAAGAAATTATCGACGAGAAACCGGATAATGAACCGGAAACTAACGGGAAATCAGATGATGAACCGAAACCCGGTAAATTTGTGGCAGTGGGTAGTAGCAATGAAGCAGTTTATAGTAACGATGGTATAAATTGGATTCCAGCGCAGATACCTACGTCCGAGGCTTATTCTGTCTGTTATGGGAATGGTAAATTCGTGGCGGTTGGCGAGAATAAAGCAGCATACAGTACTGACGGCATTGATTGGAAGGAAACTAATCTGCCTGCGAGTAGTAGTGAATACAGTTGGCTTCAATGGAAATACATTTGTTATGGGAAAGACAAGTTTGTTGCCATGGCTGAGGGGGATGATAGTATAAAAGTAGCCTATAGCCTCGATGGTATCGAATGGTTTCCTTTAGAAGAGGTATTTTGGGCTAATTGGCGGGCTATCTGTTATGGAAAAGATACATTCGTAGCACTAATTAGTTATGAAAATAAAGCCGCATACAGTACTGACGGTATTAATTGGAAAGAAACCAGTTTACCTTTTGAAGCAGGAGAAAATGCTTCCGTCTGCTATGGTAACGACAAATTTGTAGCTGTCAGCGACGATAAAGCAGCATACAGCACTGATGGAATAAATTGGGTTTCGGCTGAAATGCCAGATGTGTCCAACTTATTTTCTATCTGCTATGGGAACGGCAAATTCATTGCTGTACCTGATTATGGGAATACGATAGCACATAGCACTGACGGTATCCATTGGGGGAGAATTATTTTGCCCTTTGATAATTCATACTATTCTGTCTGTTACGGAAACGGCAAGTTTGTTGCAATGGGTGACTCCGATAAAGCAATTTATAGTACTGACGGTATTTATTGGGAAGAAGCAATCTCTACTTTACCTTACTCTTATTACTGGAGCTCCATCTGCTACGGAGGATAAAAGTTTCATTGATTGAACTGGTTGCGAGGGAAGGATTTGAACCAACGACTCGTGATGATTAATGAAATTGTATCATTTTTTACGTGTTTTTTTCTGATCCACAATACCTGCAATACATTCTCTCAACCCCATTCTTTCATCTCATGTTATAATAAACATACTTATACGAATACTCTCTTCCAAACACAGTGGTTGATGCAAACAACATATTTGCAATAATTAAGGCTTTTTTCATTTTACCCTTCCTTTATATAACCTTACTTGTTTGTATGAGGGCAATTTTAGAAAAAACAATAGGGATGTCAAAAAAAATTATATAAAAAATCAGAAAAAGGAGAATTTCTCTCCTTTCCTGTTATTAATCTTAATTTCACTTAAACCGACTGTTCGTTTCTCTTTTTCATTATACTTTGAAATATTCCGCTGACTGTTCCATATTGCAATTTTTCTCTTGCGTATTCCAAAGCTGTTATCCCGTTTTTATTTGGACGACGCGGATCTGCTCCTTTGTCAATTAACACACAAGTTATGTCACAAGGTGCTCTCCTGTCTATCACATTCATCAGAGGTGTTCGACCATTTTGATCTTCAGAATTGGGATTCGCCCCACATTTCAGCAAAAGTTCGATCGAGTCTTTATTACATTTCTCTGTAGCATATATCAACGCTGAACGTCCTTTATTATCAATCTCATTTACGTTAACCAAATATAAATTTTGATTATTAGACGGACGCAAAGATAGTAAAAACCGAATAACATCAGCATGTCCTGCCATTGCAGCGCGTATCAACATCGTTCTGCCTTCATTATCTTTAAGATTCGGATTTGCTCCACGCTTCAGTAATAGTTTAGCTCTGTCTGCATCACTTGCGAACATTAACGCTGTCTGTCCTATATTATCTTGAATGTTCGGATTAGCATTGTGCGCTAACAACAGTTCAACCATACTCAGTCTATCGCAAGCAATTATCCATTCAAGTATCATTTGTCCCATATCGTTTGCATTTTGCGAATTTACGCGACGATTATTTTCATTATTGGCGGCTGCACGCATTAACGCCGTTTGACCAAACTGGTCTTGAATATTCGGGTCAGCTTCATGCTCTAACAACAACTTCGCCACAGAAAAGTTTTCTTCTATAACAGCATATATCAATGCTGTTTGATTTCGTGAATTCCTAAGATTCGGATTGGCACCATACTCTAACAACAACTTTATAACATTGGGATTTCCACAGTGGTTGATGGACAAAATCATAGCTGTTTGATCAAACCGGTCTTGAATATTTGGATCAGCCCTATGTTCCAGCAGTAATTGTACCATATCCAAATACCCGTTGCCAGATGCCCACATCAAAGCTGTTTGCCCTCGTTGGTTTGGGATATTCGGATCAGCTTTATGTTTCATCAAAAGTCTTACAATACCTGAGTTTTTTGTGTCGACTGCAAAGACCAATGCCGTTCTACCAACGCTATCTTGAATATTGGGATCTATTCCTTTATTCAACAACAACTCTAGGGTTGGTTTATCTCCATTTTTAGCTGCCTCGAACCATTGATCGTAGTCTTCGTTATTTATTGCTATAGCTTGTGATGAATGATTTAAATCATCAGATTCATTGACGCTCATAGCAAGAGAAACGTCTCCAAATGATAACATTAACATTATGCTTAAACTTACCAAACCGTGTCTCATATTTGTCTCCCCGCTTTTTCCTAAACACGATCTCGAAACTAACATATGAAAGAATTAGAATTCAACCTAAAACCTCCAATTATGGATTAGAAAGGGAGAGGTACTGAGCAGAAATGGAAGACTTAGTCGATTTCAATTGATAAGCAGTGAGGATCAAAATTATATGCACGAGCATGTTGATAAAAGACCTGTGCCAGAAGTGCTCCAGCATGAATTTATTTTTGAGATAATCGAAAACTGTCTCTACGAAAGAGCGTTTGCGCAAAAGAATTTTCTCCTCGAACGACATCAAAATATTTTTCATCGAGCGCTTTATCCCCGTGATTATTTTCAGTCCCCAAGCCATCAAACGAAGAAACAAATCTTTGCTGATGTAGCCTTTGTCTGCAAACAAAAATCCCTTCATGTTTACTGTCATTTGAGGCACTACCAACCGATCGTCGACGTTTCCTTTCGTAAGTTTTGCGTTCATTAAATTTTCTTTGTCATCGATGTGTAATTTGAATCCGAAAAACCAACCTTTAGTCGATTTCCTTCTCTTCTTTTCGTCTTCTATTTGCTTCTTTTTCATATCCTCTTCCAACGCTTTCAAAAAATCATCTATCAAACAAAATAATCTCGTGATATCCATTCTTCATAGCTTCGCTCTTGTTCTTTTTTTTCGGAGCGTAGCCTTTCCTTCCCTCTATTTTCAAGATCTCTAATCCGTAATTGGGGTTAAAAGAGCTTGGAAAAGAATTCTTGAAAGAGCTGGAATAAAAAATTTGCGCATACATGATATTCGCAGAATTTTGGGAAGCTATCAGGCGATTACGGAAGCGAGTCTCAATATCATAGGGAAATCGTTGAGACATAAATCGCAAACGGCGACTCAGATATACGCGCGATTAACAAATGATCCTGTGAGAGAGACAATGGAAACAGCTACGAATAAAATGCTGGAGTACAGAAATAAGGAGAATGAATAACATCAAAAAATTCGAAAATCAGTTGTGGGAGTTAAAGTCTCTATTTTATAGCTGTTCTCCTATCAAAAGAGAAAATTAACGATTTATTAACTTTTAACTCACGCCAGCCCCACTACCCCCGGCCCTTGGGAGAGTAACACAGAAAGATTAACATTCTGTTGATTTACCTTTTTGCTAACCGGAAAGCTTTCGGAGACAGTATTATGAATACAACTATTCTACGGTTTGCTCTCTATATTTAAATCGATTTTTGTGATTTCCCTGCATACCGTTACGTAGTTGCATTTCCCAAAATACTGGCAGTAGCACCCCGCTGCCACGGGCTACGTGTTTAACTTTTTGCGCGATTTTGATATTAGCTAAATACCTTAAATTCATATTAGATATTGACATAAATATCTTGAATAGCCAAAATTTTTCAGTTTAGATTTGTCGATTTATATTCAAATCCGAAAAGAACTACGTTTTTCTATGAAAATCCGTACTTCCTTACAGCTGAATGAGATCAGGAAATGCTTCTTTTCGCATAATGCTCCACATTTTGTTAATATAAGATAGGGTATAGAAATTCTCATAATAATGATAATAAAAGGCTCCTTTTAAGGTCATTGTATATATACCGTTATTTTCTGTTAGAAAGCCCAATTTCTTTGCAATCCAGAACTCAAATCCATACATTTTTTGCAGTGGTACACCAAAAAATTGTTCAAAATCTCGACTATTTAATTTAGTGCTATAGATTGTCCAGAATAACCAATAAATCATTCTCTGTCTTTGGGTAAAGCGTAGAGTTAGGGAAGAGGGCAACATTTGTTGATCGATTCTTTTACAATAGGCCGCAACGTCAAAGGTATTAATCTTAAACTGATCATACAGTAGGGTTGTCGCAGAACAGCCAAAACCTAAAAAGTTCTCTCTGGTCATAGAAGAGTATTTTGCTTCTGGTTCGCTTGAGAATGTCCAGATAGAGCTACGAGAATAGCCTTTGTTTAGGCAATATGTTGTAATACTATCCAATAGTTCTCTTTTTTCTTTTTTAGGCATGGCTTTAACGTTACTGTCCGTAAATGTGAAATCGATCAACGGATAAATTGCTATGTGATTAGCTCCCAGGGAAAATGCTGTATCGATATCAAACTTTAAATCATCGAAGGTTTGTTTAGGAAGTGCAAAGATAAAATCCATAGAAACAGTTTCAAATGGAACTGCATGCAATGCCCTTTTGATCGAGTTCATATCAATAATTTTTCTTCCAAGAATGCGTTGGTATTTGTTCTGAAATGACTGAATCCCTATACTAATTTTGGTTATACCTGCGTTTTTTAATACTGAAAGAACCTCCACCGTCACATTGTCAGGGTGCAGTTCTAAGCCGATTCCGTCTGTAATAATGAAATGCTCATTTAGAGCGTTAATGATTTCGCTTATACGGTTAGCCACCAAAGCAGGAGTGCCACCACCAAAATACAGACTGGTGACTTTTTTCTTATCTGAACACTGATTTCCTACGAGATGAATTTCTTGTATTAGATGATCTATATATGTATCGCTAATCTCTTTAGAATAAAGCACTTTACAATACGGACAGAAATTGCATATGCTTTTACAGAATGGGATATGGACGTATAATCCGAGATTACTGCAAGTCTCAAATGGCAATTGTTGATCATATTCACTTTTAAATATAAATGGTTTGGTCGATCTGGTTAGCCACATTCTGGTCAAATTCGTCAATATATTCATGATTTACCTAAATGTATTTTAAATATGTTCGAAGCATTTCAAAAATGATTTTGAGATTACCATGAAATAAAAGTGTATACTCTGCAACAAAGAAATAGCCACATTGTTCACATAAGCCTGGAATTTCTATACAGCGTCCACATGTGGATAGCTTACCATTTTCTATAACTACACATTGATGACAAGGAGTAGGAAACTGATTTTCAATTAAATATGGGAAGGCGTTTTTCAGATTAAAGATAGGAGCTCCTTCTTTCATCATTTGAGAGATAATTTCACAGCAAGTTGCTTTTTCTTCTTTAGTAAGAGCTAATTCTTTTGTATCAGGATAAGGTGTATGGAAATTAAATGACACAGCCCTTATATTTTTTGTATTGCGAGCAGTTAAGCAAACATCTCGTATATAATCTTTGTTGATTTTATTAATTGCCATATACAAACAAATATTGTCTGCCGTGGCATTATGGATATTATTCATTATGATGTCATATGTATTACCACGGATTTCATTATGACGTTGTTTATCTCCATCTAAACTAAGAAGAATTAAATTTGCTTCAGGAAGATCAATTGGGAATGTACCATTTGTTACTACGTTAACAATCAGAAAGCCCATCTGTTTAGCTTCAATTACCAAGTTACGCAGATTATGATTTTCATCTTTCCACAAAAAAGTTTCGCCACCACAAAAAAATAGAATTCGAACCCCCATATCGTATAACAATTGCATTTCTTTTTTAATTTGGTCGTAGGGATGCATAACTGCTGTAATATTATTGACTGAACAATGTTTGCAATGAAGATTGCATCTATCGGTAACAATTACGGTGCCTAAAATAGGCTCCCGTTTTTTAAATAAAATAGTTTTTATTCCGAAATAGGTAAAGTAAAGAAAAGACGACAATTTCATTGACTTATTTTCCTACGCATCGCAATTGCTCTTACATTGTACATTGTTTCTTTTGTTTTGTAATGATTTATATTCGATTTTTTAGTTCTTCAAAAATCAGTGAGCATTTTTAATATAAATCTAGTTTCTATTAATTTTTCTTGATATAGATAATCTCTTATTGAAAGCAATCTAAAGTTAACAGCTAGTTAATTTTTTTATCACGATCTTGCAAACAAATTTGTCATCTGATATATAACTCTCACGTTAGTTAGTGTGATTTTTGTATCGAAAAATTGAAGAAATTTTGAAACTTTCGCGTGGTGCGAGAGTATTTGTTGCTGGATAGAGGAGAAAAGATATGAAAAAAGCTGTGTTTTTAGCCAACTTTGCTATTATGACGTTCAACGTGTTTGGAATGAATAATTTTTATGAAGGCTACGGTTCAAACGAAGGAGTAAAGAGAATGAGTATTGAACAGCGGCCGCAGTGTTCGATCAAGAGACCAAAACTATCTGATGTAAGATATGAAGTAATAGAGTATTCGTTGGTAGATTCTGATTATACGTTATCGGAGGACGAAGAAGATTTTTCAGATAATTCTCAACAGACCCAAAAAGAGAATAAGGCTAATGATTTTGCAAAAAACAAAAGTATTGTATTAAATTATAAACAGCGACGCGACATTATAAACGATATAATCGATCAAGTTGATAAAGATGATATTTGCAAAAAACACAATATCCCCCCACATAGAATCAGTGCATTCAATAACATCATTAATCAATGGGGTATTTTATCCGAAGAAATTCAGAAAAGAATCATAAAAATCACAGAAAAAGGAGATCTTAATTACAAAAAATTAGGTCAAGTGAAAACATTTCAGGGAACAATTTTAGATCTTGATGCTTTAGTCGCTTACATGATTACCAAGAAAAAATCAGTTTGGCAGGCTTATGAAATTGAAGATAAACCATTTCAAAGATATAGCGCATATGCAAGAGTGTGGGAAGTTCTAGCTAAAGAAAAAATTTTGCTGAGTTTACATAATAATGACAGTGAAGATATGTCTAAGATTATAGATGCAATCGTTCAGCAAGAAAGTAAAAACGATGTCTGTAAAAAATTCAATATTAATCAGCATTTGTATGATAGTTACAAAACTTTTATAAAGTTATGGAGAGGGTTATCTGAAAATAAGCGCAAGGCAATCGTTAAAATTGTGCAGAAAGGAAGTCCTCGTGAAAGTGACCTCGGAATTATTGAATCGCAATCGGGAATAGAGCTTGATGCTAACATAATAGTTGATCTGATTTTGATAAAAACTTCCAAATTGCAATTTTTGAAAGATCGCAATGTTGAAGATAGATATACCAAATACACCACTTGTGCGAACGTTTGGGAAATATTGGCCAAGAAAGGTTGGGAGCCTCCGAAAGAAGATTCTGCTTATATTAAAACGCGCGATACAATATTGACCATTATGAATTCGAATTATCGAAACGTTGAAGGTAGAAAAGTTAGCGTAACGAAGACAATGAGAGAAAATTATATCTCTCCTATAAATCAGTGGAAAAGCTTATCTAAAGATAAGCAAAAACAGGTTATTGAGGCGGTTCAAAATGATGAAAATAATTCTGATTTGGAAATTATCAAAACATCTGCCGGAACAGAATTGGACATTGTTGTTATCGTAAAAATGATAAAAGCGAAAAAAGGAAAGAAGACCGCAGTTCTTAAGAGTATAGAGAAACGATTGCATCGAACTTATCAGAGATATGCAAAAGTGTGGGAAGTTTTAGCTAAAGAAGGAGTAATTTTGTAGATATCGTAAAAAATTTGAGGCTTTCACCCTATCGATGAATTAATTGCATTGCTAGGGTGAAAGTCTCAATAAAATGCTATTTCAAACATTTTTCCACCTTTTGTATGTTTGTAACTTATAGATTATTAGACTCTGTCGACATAGGATATTCCCCCAATTTGATTTTCCAGCCTTTAGCTTTCGCTTGATTAAACGTGCAGTATCTCGGGTCTTCGTATATATTAGACACAAACTCAGCACATTAAATCCACTGTATTCGTGCCCTGTTACACCGTTTCTTTAATATGTACTGGCTACTACTCCATACTTTTTGCCATGGGGCAGCCCCCTCCTCCATCGCCTTAATGAATTTCTCCGCAATCTCGTCTTTAAAATCTTTCACAATTTAAACTCCTCTCTAAAAACACGCTCTCTCAAAATCACCATTTTTGTTCCGCAAGAGCGAAACGGAACAAGCGTATTCCGAGAAAATCAAAAAAGCGCAGCGGTTCGCAATGACAACACGGGAGCAACCGAAGGTGCGAACGGAGCGGGCAGGAAATTGTGAATTTTGTGGATTTTTTCTATACGCGAAACAGTTCGCATCGCTTTTTGGAACAAAATCTCTTCATTTGGAAATTCTCTGAATTTCTACCGATTAAATTGATATCTCGTCCACTTAAATTTGTTGATTTTATAGCTTGCCGACTTGAGAATAGATTTCTATTTGAAGCCGAAAAGAACGACATTTCTCCTCAAAAATCAATATTACATTGAAACAATTATCCAAATGCGGAAACATGCATGCGGAGATGCAGTCTTTGCTACTTCCGATGCGTTCTCCGCAATTTTTCGCTGAAAAACGGACGTTGTCGATTGCACGGAGGATTAACTCCCAAAAAGCATCCTAACCATAGAGCCAAACTGAATGCATTAAAAACGGGAAGGTATTCAAGGTACGCAAGACGCCTAATAAATCAAATAAATCTCGAAATAAAACAACTAAACGTGTTACTAAAAAACATATAAAAATAATAAAAAAGCAAAACAGTTTATAGATTACGGCACAAATCAAAAAAAGTAGCACCAGCAATTTTCTCAACTTAATCTCAAAACTTAACTTGTTGATTGAATTGGTTGCGGGGGAAGGATTTGAACCAACGACCTTCAGGTTATGAGCCTGACGAGCTACCAGACTGCTCTACCCCGCGACAACGTGTGCAATATAACACACTCGCGCTAACTGTGGCAAGGGACATCGCTCGAAATTCTTAACAAATTATTAATTCTGCAAATTTTGCAAATTCAGATCTGAAAGCGACTTTACCAAATCCTTTTGTTTCTCTTCGGATTTTTCGCAATTATCGCTGATGGATTTTTCATTGCGCAATTTTTCAACCTCGACCCTCAAACTTTTCGCAAAATTTATCAAACTGTCTTTCGAAACCTTATCCGAAAAAGAAATACGCAAAGTTGTAGATGGAATTTCCCCCTTTGGGTCGATAGCTTTCTTGACATTAGATTCTCCATCGCCCAAACAAGAGCAGCCTGACGAAAACGAGAATTTATTCACGCGATCGATCAAATCTTTCAAAAGAACTCCTTTTATGGAAACCGAAAACACGTGAGACGGCTTCTCGGAATTAATGTAAACGCCGTCGATTTTTTCGATCTCCTTTTTCAGAATATCAAAATTTTCTTTGATAATTTTCGCATCAAGTTTGTAAACCTCAACTGCCTTCGCGAAGGCCGCAATCAGCGCCGTCGGTTTTGAGCCAGGGAAAAATTCATCTCCCGACCCGAAAAAAATCGGAGTAATTCTTTTGCGATCTTTTATGTATAGCGCGGCAATTCCCTTCGGAGCCCCGATTTTGTATCCCGAGAAAGTCGCCATGTCGAAAACAGAAAAATCCGTCGGATATTTTCCGAATGCCTGCGCGATATCTGAGTGAAATAAAATATTTTTGCTGCTGGAATTCTTTATGATTTTCGCGATGGCTGCAACGTCTTGCCGAGTTCCGATCTCGCTGTTGAATGACTGAATCGAAACCAGGCGGGTATTCTCATTGATACTGTTTTCCAGCTGCTTCAAGTTTAAATTTCCGTAGCGATCCACTTCGATATAAGTAACTTCGTATCCCGACCTTTCTAAATATTTGAAAACGTTCAGCACACTTTTGTGTTCAATTTTCGAGGTAATCAAATGGCATCCGGGATATTTATAGGCCACTCCTAAAATCGCGATATTATTGGACATTGTCGCAGAATTCGTAAACAAAATTTGGTCCGCATTGCACTTTATTTTTTCCGCGATAATTTTTGCTGATTGATTTTCTATTTCTTTTAATTTTTGCGCGTGAAAATTAAATCCCGAAGAATTTCCGTCGAGTTTGGAAATTTTATCAAATTCTCTCAAAGATTTTCTGTTGATATGTGCTGACGCCGCATAATCCAAATAGGTTGGAATGGAAGTCGACGGAACTTTGTCCTGCGTTGCTGCAGCAATGAATGAAATAACAAAACTGGATAGCAACAAATACTTCATCTTACCCTCCCTAAACTACTTAAAATTTTAGCGGATTATTGTTAAATTTCAATTGCTCTTCGAACATTTTTCAAAATCCGCTAAAAAATCAGGTCGTAATGTGTTAGAGTTTTGCAAAGGGAAAGAAGAATTATGGCAAGCTTATATTTTTATTATTCGGCGATGAATGCGGGAAAAACTACATCACTGTTGCAAACAGATCACAACTACCATGAATGCGGGATGGGAACGGTAATTTTCACAAATTCCATAGACACTCGTTACGGTAAGGGCGTTATACGATCGCGGATAGGTCTTCAGAAAAACGCGATGACCTATGATAAAGATTTCGATTTTTTCTGCTACGCGAAAGGAGCAAAAAATATCTCGTGCGTACTGGTTGACGAGGCACAATTTTTAACAGCCAAACAAGTCGATCAGCTAAGCGACGTTGTCGATTTCTTGAACATTCCCGTGCTAACCTACGGATTGCGTACGGATTTTCAAGGAAACTGTTTTGAAGGAAGTCAGAGACTTCTCGCAATTGCAGATATCTTGGTTGAACTTAAAACAGTCTGTTTCTGCGGCAAAAAAGCCACTATGAACATAAGAATCGACGAAAACGGAAATAAAATCGAAAAAGGTGCGCAAATTGATATCGGAGGAAACGAAAAATATATCTCCGTGTGTAGAAAACATTTCAAAACGGAAAAGAAGATTCGCAAATAATGTTTGTTTCTTCTGCGATTATGCTATTATCTTCTCGTGTATATAGACTAAATGTAATGAAAAGATTTGTTTGTGCGATTTTAGTTTTGTGTTTGTCGAACGAAGCGGTTGAAGCGAAGCAATTCGTCAGCCTGAAGTCGTCAAAAATTAACATGCGCGTCGGTCCGGGAGATGAATTTCCAATCAGCTGGGTATTTCTTCGAGCGGGACTTCCCATGATGCTGATCGCGGAATTTCAACATTGGAGAAAAGTAAGATACCTCGACAACACCGAAGGTTGGATGCATAAAAATATGATTTCCGGGCGAAATACCGCCATCGTCTTAAAAGATAACGCGTTGCTTTACAAAAGAGATTCCGAATCATATCCTATCGCGAAGTTAGAGAAAGATGTGGTGGTAAGAGTTCTCGAAAAACGCGATAATTGGATAAAGGTCGATATCAACAAAATTAAGGGATGGATTTTGAAGGAAAACCTTTGGGGTATCAGCGACGATTCCGAGTAATTGTGTTTTATATATTATAAAAACAAACCCAAAAGCTAATATTTTGTTAATTCTAAATTTCTTTCCGCCCCTCACTCCCCACCTTGGGCATGGTAGCATGAAAAAATTAAAATCATGTTGATTTAACCTTTTGTTAGTTAAATTAAACTTGAATTCAGTGTCCTCAAACTGTACAGCTATCCGACGATTTACCATCTGAATCTAAAGATAAAATTGGCCAAGGTATTTTATAAATTCTCCGGCACAGGGATTATATGGCTTCTGCCTCAACAACTTCTCCTTCTCAGAAATTGCAAATCAAACCCGCACACCATTCGACAGACAAATTTTCAATAATAGATATAAGTTGAGCAAAAAAGAATAAGCAAAAAGAAAAGGCATCGAAAATTATTTTCAATGCCTGCTTTTAATTTAAGAGTTATTTTATTTCGACATCCATTCTCAGGTAGACCTTCATCTTTCGTTTCGGAACGGGCTGTGAATTTTCTTGGTTACCTCGAACTCCGTTCACGGAATTCAGACCGGCAAATGATTTCATCATATACACTCTGTCGTTCATTCCTTCAATCTGGAAATTCGGATCATAAACTTTGTTAATTCTGCGAATTTTTACCCTTAAAGCTTTCGCTAGACTTTGTGCCTTCGCATATGCTTTTACCGCAGCTTCTTTTGCAAGTGTATCTTGAACTTCATCATTCGTCGAACATTTGAAATCAATATTGTTGCCGCTCAAAGCGATGCCTTTTTCATATAATTCCGAAAGATTATCCCGCAACGCCAGAATTTTTTCGATGTCTTTTGACTTGATCACGAGATTATACCCTGCGCAGTAAACAGTTTTATTGGCTTTTTTTGTTTCTCGATAATCTTCATGGACAAAGAATGAAAATTCCATATCTTCTTTTTCAATTCCATTTGCTTCGAAGAATTTTTGAACAACATCCCTGTCCGCCAGCAGAAGTTTATCCAATTCCGATTGGTTTGCACCTGTTTTATCAAAACGAATAGTCCAGGTTGCATGATCTGCCAAAATGATTTTCTCTGCCTCGGCACTAACTTCAATACAACGCGGCTTGAGCACTATTCCTTTTTGAATTTTATACAAAAACCCAACGCACGCGATAATCACCAGCACTGAAAATAATAAGAAAAATGATCCCAAACTGAACTTGCTTTCTTCAGCCATTTTTTATCTCCTCGATTTTCCTCGATTAATTGTTACGCCGTACTTTTTTTCGGATTTCGGCTTAGCCTTGCTTTTTCTCGCCTTTGGCTTGGCCTTTTGTGCCGTGACTTTCCCAACTGACTTATCAAAAGCCTTGTTCGCGAAAGGATCCTTTTCTTTCGGGGTATTGACGGAAACAGAAATATCTTCTGCTGCCGAATCAACGGCCTCACTTGCGGGAGCCAGAGTCTCCATCACGGGATAATTTTCCGTGGAGATTATCGGAATCATATCGCCGAAAACCTCAGAAATCGCTTCGTTGGTCACGAACTGCAAAGGCTTAACAGACATAATCGGATTTGCAATCGAGCCGACCAGCTTATAAGGCGCGGCATAAGCCCCGTTCGTTCCTTTGGAACTCATAACCGAGGAAATCAAAAGAGAAACTCCAACCAAATCCAGCTTGTCCTCCAGGCGGTTGTAAGTTCCGGAGTAAGAGATTCCCACAGTCGGCCCAACAGCCTTTCCGTTCTCGATTTTTATCAAATTGTCGGCTAAAACGAAGCTTCCCAAGCAGAAATTAAATCCGACGCTGTAGCTATCCGTGTTGGAAATTCCGTTCATTGAAGAGAATGAAATCAGCCTGGTGAGTTTGTCATTTTTGGCCATGAAATCGTTCAATTCAAATGCACCTGACATTGAACTATCTGAGATTACACTATTCTTCAAAACGATGTTAAGCGTTCCGCCGCTAATGCCGTCGGTAAGTTTGAAATATTTCAAAAATTCTCCGGCGTTGGATACGGACAGAGAAACGATGCTGTCGTCGGAAGTTGTGTTCGGCTGAGCGGTCAAGGCCAAAGTGGTATCTTTTCCGATCACTCCGTAGCAGGCACCGTTAATGATTTTTCCGTTACGAATATTCAAGCTTCCTTTAACATTTTTAACAGGGAAAGCATTTTCAACCATCAGTTCATCCAAATTCAGATAACAAGTAATATTTTCGTTGCCCGGAACCACCTTGCATACTTTGTTCAACAAGTTGGTGTTGAATCTTTTTCCGATGATCGAAACTGACAGTGCGTTAAGATTATCGCGAATAATATTCAGTTTCGCGGCGTTTCCGTTAATCATAAAATCATTGAAAGCCGCTTTGTAGATCAGTCCGTTTTTACCAACCACAACATTTCCGTTGATTTTATTATCCGCAATATCGATCGAAAGCTCGGAAATATCTAAAACATCATTATTTACCAGAATTTTAGCTTTCAGATTGCCCGGAGTATGCCTCAATTTCAAATCTCCGAGAATCGGGAAATTCAGCGAAGCGTTCTCCAAGTCCGCATCAATCACGTATTGAGTAACGTCGCCTTTCCATCCCATATTCAAATTCAGAGAATAGTCTCCGGAAAAGATTTTTTCCAATCCAGGCAGCATGCCTTTCAGAAAATCAGACTCGGATTTAAATTTAAATTCTGCCGTACCTTCGTTTCTTTTGAAATTTTCTTCGAGAACTAAATTTATGTTGTCTTTGCCTTCGCTCACATCACCGGAAACATTGAGCTCCGTGTCATTCCAAGAGAATTTTACTTGTTTCGTGTTATCGGAAGATTTCAAAATTCCGTTACCCTCAACAATTCTGAACGGCAGAGATTTGCTGGACAAATCGTCGCTCGATATTCTCACCAACTTCATGTCGATATTGGCTTTTTCTCCGACATTCAAATTGTCGATGTGCAGAGAACCTAATCTTTGAGAAATGTCCGCTGCGTACTTCCTTACTTCCTGAGTGGAAACATCCGCATTTATCGTTCCGATCCATGAATTATCTTTACTGGAAATGAAGAACTCCCCCCTGTTAATTCTTGTTTCGTTCAAACGGGCATTGGACAATTTTATATCGAATCCGTCGTTCGTAATAGTTCCAACCGCCTCGACGTCATCGATAATGGTCTTGCCTAACGGAACTTGTGCTTCGCTGAGTTTAAATACTCCGTTCCCGACGGACATCGGATCCGTCATATTTCTTTTTCCGAAAGGAACTGCTCCTTTTAAATCAACTTTAAACAATCCGAGCTTAAATCCCGGCATATAATTTCTGAATGAGGGAACAATTGATTTGCTGAAATTTTCCGGCAATAACGACGACATTTCGGAAATTCCGACATTTGTCAGGCTTAAAGTCCCATCGATGTTTGCCACGTCCATCAGGTTGTATTCCACCATCGGAATACTTATTCCCGTCAGCTGAATACTTGCATCTCCGTAATTCACATTCAATGAATTTATATCTATGCCGTTTTTGTTAAAAGTTCCCGAAATACTTCCGTTGTCGATAGTCTTGCCGAGATTCAAAGAAATGGAAGTTTTCGCCGGAATTTTTATCGAACCGGCACCTCCAATTAAGTCGAAATCGCCCTTAAGAATCTCATTATTTTTTATATCAAAATGAATCAACCCCGAAACAGGAAGATTGTTTTCCAAAAGCGAATTTATAATAGGATTATTGACCGGCGAATTTCTTTTCAACAAAACTTCTCTCAAACTGCGAGGATTGCATGAATCTATGTTCGCAATGTACTTATCCGTGTCGCCTACTACGGTTCTCACGATATTAAAGGTTGAAAAATAATCTTGATCCGGAAGTTTAATTTTGAAAGACATTGCGCACGGCAACTCGTCTCCGATCACGTAATGGCAGTAGGCGTTGGATAATTTCCACAGCACGCCGTTTTCCTCTATTGTTACGTCTGCGTTTACGATTTTCAGATCTCCGAAATTGTTCAGCAATTTTTTGAATCCGTTCAAAACAGAGGTAGATTCGCTCAATGAACTTTTGTTATAACTCCTTTCAAAATTAGGATCAAAATAGGAAATTTTGAAGTCGTCCGAGAATCTCAAATTAATTTTCGGCCCCGATATGTTAACACTGTCCGTTACGAATTTTTGTCTTTTGATAGATTCCATGATGTTCGGAAAAATCGAAATCGAAGGAATTACCAAGTCATCCAACTTCAGCTTTTTTATGGAAATTTCCGGAGCATGTTTCTCTGAATTCCAAGATAATTTTGCGGATTTCACTATTAAATCGGAATCCGGAAACAAATCGTTTATCTTGCTGTCGATGAAGAGTGAAATAAATTTATTTTCAATGGATCCGAATTGCATGAAAAACACGAAAGCGATAACTGAAAGCAAAGTTCCGATTATTCCCCCGGTAATGATAAAAGTCACAATCCGCGTAAATTTCATGAAGTAGTTAGACAAAGGTTTAGCGATCAAAACCGAAAAAGATTCTTTTGCGTAGTTACGTAGCGAAAAATTGAGTTCCACATCAGGAGATACATTTTGCTCGTCTATTTCTTTATGATGCCTGTTTTTGATCAACTTTACAGTGTTACTAAAAAAACTCATAATACAAAACCTACAAAAACTTACAGGTATTCTGCACCGAAAAGTTTTTATAAAAAGTTAATTTTTTTAGATTTTTTAAATTTTCTGTAATTTTTTTTGAAAAGGCTTAATATCTTCAAAATCTGAGCGTCATTTGATAGAATTCTGGCCGAGATGTAAGGTTTTTCGCATGCTGGATGAAATAAAAAATACTCGGGCGTCACTTTGGATTTCCGCCTCGGCAGGTACGGGAAAAACCAAAAATTTGATTGACAGAATTCTTTCTTTACTCCTGAATGACACTGAACCATCTCACATTTTGTGCCTGACATACACGAAGGCAGCGGCCGGCGAAATGCTGGATCGATTGTCCAGATATCTCGATCGCTGGCAGAAATTATCCGCCAGAGAAGTTATCAACGAGTTGTCCGAGCTGGGATTTTCCGAAAAATATTTGCCGCGCGTTCGCGAATTATATAAAAAAAGTATAGAAAACGACTGGGTAAACATCCGAACCATTCACAGTTTTGGAATGAATCTTTTAAAAAAATTTCCGCTCGAAACGGGATTATATCCGGGCGCGAAATTATGCGATGACAATCAAAAAAAACAGATGCTGGAAGATGCATTTAATTTCGTTCTGAAGCAAAAAGAATTTCACGATGATCTGAAAAACGTCGCGCAGTATACTTCATCGATTCTGGATTTGATCAGGGACAACACAATTATAAAAGTGAGAAAATTTTTCGATAAGCACGGAGATTATGCGAGCATCAGAAATTTTTTCGTCAACGAGTTTGAAATCGATCAGGATTTGCTGGATCTTGATCCCCAAAAAGCTCTGCAAAAAATAAAATTAAAAATCTTCGGCAAAAATTTTCAAAATAATCTCGCAAAAATCGCGGAAATTTTATCTTTTGGGAGCAAAACCGATCAGGATAAAGCGAATTATTTGAAAAAATCAGCGGAATTCGGCGGAGACGATTTTATTTCGGCAGTACTGACGAAAGAATTAACGCCGACAAAAAATTTATGCACGAAAAAAATCGAAAATACGAGCGTTAAATCCGATCTTCTGGATTTGCAAAACAATACTCTGAAATATTTAGAAGAAAAACACAAGCTGATCGCAACGAAAATCAACATCTCGTTTTTCGTCGTGTTGAACGCGCTCATCAAAAAATTCATCGAATACAAAACGGAGCAGCACCTCATTGACTATGACGACGTGATCATCTCGACCCTGGAACTTTTGCGGAATAATCTGTCGTGGGTGTTTTACAAAATCGATCGCAACATAAATCACATTTTGGTTGACGAGGCGCAGGACACCAGCCCCGAGCAATGGGAAATTATTCGCCGATTGACGTCTGAATTTTTCGCACACGAGTATTCCGAGAAAACGATTTTCGTTGTTGGCGACGAGAAGCAATCGATCTATTCATTTCAGGGAGCAAATGTCGAACTATTCGAAAAAATGCACAAAAAATTTCGCGGAGCTTCGCTCGCTTGCAAGCAAAAATTTTACGACGTCGAGCTGAACAAATCATACCGATCCGATGGAAATATTTTAAAATTTGTCGACAAAGTTTTCGCGGATGATTTTGAGAATATCCGACATGATACAGTAAAAAATTCGGAGGACGGTGTCGTAGAAATCGTCGATTTGTTCGAAAAATCCGATGATGATTCTGAAAATGAGTTGGCGAAATATGTTGCGGATTTCATCGAAAAATCCATTAAAAATCGCGTCGCGGTAAAAGGCGGAAGTCGCGCGGCGCGTCCGGAAGATTTTCTGATTTTATTCCGCCATCGAAAAATCGAAACCATGAATTTAATTTGCGACGAATTGAAAAAGCGAAATATTCCGGTGTCGGGCGTCGACCGTGTGCTTCTCAAGGATGAAATTGTTGTCGAAGATTTGATTGCGCTCGCGGAATTCAAAAATTTTCCGCTCAACGATTTGATTTGTGCCTGCGTTTTGAAGTCGCCGATTGTCGGGATGTCAGAGGAGGATCTGATGGAAATCTGCCTCGCACGCGAAGACAAAAATTTATGGCCGTACATTTTGGAGCGGGAAGATATTCGAGAAAAATATCCGATAGCTGATCTGCAAAAATATTTGGATCTGGATTTGTCGGTCGCGGATTTTTTTCATTTCGTTTTGGTCGACGGGTTGCGCGAAAAATTTCTGAATCGTTTGGGTGAAAAATGTCTGACTGCGCTCGATGAATTTTTAGCCGTTTGCGAAAATTATCAGCAGCAATATTCGCCGAATCTCTGCAATTTTTTGAGATGGTTCGAGAAAAACGATCAGACGATTAAAAAGGATTTTGGTGGCAGCGGCGGAGAGGTTCGAATCATGACGGTACATGCGTCAAAAGGATTGCAGGCCCCGTTCGTGATTTTGGCGGACACGCATTTCGAACCGAAATCGTCCAACTCAATTGTCGCGGACGATGACGGGCGGATTTTTTGGAATTTCGACAGAAAAATGGTAACGGAGAACGTCGTCGATATCATGAATCGCAACGAAAAATATCGAGAAGCCGAGGCTCAGCGACTACTCTATGTTGCGCTAACCCGTGCCGAGAGTTATCTGTGTATTTTGGGAGAAAACGGCGCGCGTGGAATCGGAAAAAATTGCTGGTACAATAAACTGAAAAACTGTGCGATTGAAAATTTTTCGCGAGAAGATCAAAGTTTGAAGCTGGGAAATTATCCGATAGCATCTGAAAGTTATGAAGAAAAAATTCCAGAACAATATGTTGAAATTCCCGACTGGTATTATCAAAAACTTCCTCTGCCGGAGAATGTTACGCAGGAAATAAACAAAACGCCGCAAACCGAATTCGGAGATTGCGTCCATTTGCTGCTGAAAAATATTGCCGTTTATCAAGACTCGAAAATTCTCTTGGATTTTGCAAATTCGTTCGAACTATCCGACGAAGAAAAATCGCGAGCCGTCAGCGTCGCGCAAAGTGTGTTTGAAAAATTCCCGAATTTGTTCGACAAAAATTCCCGCAGTGAGGTAACTGTATTTTTCGAAAATCAAGAATTTCGTATTGATAAAATCGCGAAAATTGACGGCGAAATTTGGATAATCGATTTCAAGACAGGAACACCTCAGGAAAAAATTTCGCTCGAATACAAAACTCAGTTGATGAATTATCGAAATATTTACAAAGAAATCGCAAATGTCGACGCCCGCACCGCAATTTTGTGGACTCAAAATCTCGAACTGGCGGAAGTTGCGTAGACTTTACTGAAACCTCCGCTTCTGAATTTACATAGCTATTTTCTTATTGAAAAACAAACCCGACAACATAGCCCCTGTACTAAAACTATCACGCCAAAAGGCTTTTACTCGCAGACTCCAGCACTAAGGTCGTCCACCCGTTGTAATCATATTTGTGTTTGATTTTCAGACCGAGTGAGGTAAACCTCTTCTCGACGGAACCATCGTCGGAAGTAAACCCGGAGAGCACCAAAATTCCGTTGCTCGCCAGAGATTCAACTATGTAATCGCTCATGGATATCAGTGGTTCCGCCAGAATATTTGCGACAACGAAATCGTATTTGTTCTCGGAAAATTCGCATGCTTGATTTTGAAAAACCTTCACACGGGAAGCAACTTTATTGATTTCAACGTTCTCTTGCGACACTCGCACTGCCTCTGCGTCATTGTCGCAGGCAACAATATCGCGCGCTCCCAATCTGGCCAATGCAATGCTCAAAATACAAGATCCGCAACCGATATCCAACGCTTTTTTATGTTTCCTGGGATCAAAAAAGGTCTCGCAGGCGACCAGACAACGATTTGTCGTCGGGTGCTCCCCAGTCCCAAAGGCTGTTGCAGCTGCGATTTCTATCATCATTTTGTCCGAAGGATGATTCGAGCTTCTAAGATGAGGCCCGTAAATGTAGAACCCTCCGACATTGATCGGCCTGAAATTTTCGAAACACTTTTCCAGCCAATTTTCTTCATCCATCTGAACATTTTCTATGACGGAAAATTCATAGTCGGACAACATTCCGTGAATCTCCTGAGTCTCAAACTTTCTCGTACTCAAAATTTCCACGACCCAAGATTTGTACCTCTGAAAGCAAGATACCGACAAAATCGCATCGTCACTCAACAAATCGACAGCACTGAAAGCGTCGTTTATATTAAAATTCCCGACAACACATTTAAAAATTTGATTCATTTTGCAACCACCGGAGATATTATCATCATCATTTGGCGCCCTTCCAGCTGCGGCTTACCGTCACACTTAGCGATTTCTTGCGTATCGGACAGCACCCTGTTAAGCAGATTCTCACCGATTTCTTTATGGGAAATTTCACGACCCCTGAATCTTAAAGTAATCTTTACTTTGTTGCCGTCTCCAATAAATCTCCTGATATTATTCATTTTAACTTGATAGTCATGCTCTCCGATGGAAGGTGTCAACTTGACTTCTTTGACCTCTATAACCTTTTGCTTTTTTTTAGCTTCTGATTTTTTCTTCTGCAATTCGTACTTAAGTTTTCCATAATTGATAATTTTGCAGACCGGCGGTTTGGCCTGAGGAGCAACTTCCACAAGATCAAGTCCCGCTTCACGCGCTTTAACCATTGCTTCACGAATAGATACGACGCCTACCGCATCGCCATTTTGATCTATGAGTCTCACTTGCTGAGCCGTGATTGCTCTGTTTATTCTATGTTTGTCCTTAGCTGCCGCTCTATCTTCCAAAATTTAAACTCCAAAAAACACTGTCACTACAATAATCTAAAGATTTTTATTTAAAAATCAAGCACTTTCTCACTGCTCCGCGGAATTAATTACTTTTAACATCTTCCTTTTTGCGTTCAATAAGGGAAGATTTTAATATTTTATTCGACCTTGCGGGTTTAGAACGAAGACGGCTGACACCCTTCTTCTCCTTTGCGTTCGAGTTTGGTTTAATAAACAACACATCCTTGAGATATATAATTTCTGCCATATCTTTAATCCTTTTAACTAATCTGATGCTACAGAAGTTTGATTAAATAAATATTAATTTCAGAAGATTTTCTTTAGATATATTTATTGCAGATCGGCCCGCTAATTTTGTTTCATCATTTTCTGAACTTCGACCGCGATTATCTCTTTAGCCAACTCCGGAAGATTTTTCTCTAACCAGTCTTTGATAAGCGGAGCAGCAATCTCTCGAACTATCTCACTTACCGTAACGGCTCTATCGGAAGCTATTGGATCTGAGCAATTCGTGTGTTTTGGACGTCCTTTGATTTTTTCGGACGAAGCCGAATCAAATTCGCACTCGGACACAGAAACATTTTCATTATCATTCTGACCACAACCTTTGCCCCGCCGTTTCGCCAGAGCCGAATCCTTAAAAAGCTGCGATTCCCTTCCGCTTTCCTGAGCTCGTTGAAGAAAATCCCTCAGTTCGTTTTTCTTTTTGGAACTTTTCTGACCATTCTTGAGCTTAACAATCGTACCATCGGAGGAAACCATGTCGGTAAGCTCCAAAACAGGGGGATCTTTATCAACCACCATCTGCTTGATGGACGAAAGCATCTCATCCAAAGACATCTCGGTTTGATCTTCCACCATTTTGCCTCCTGTACCGTATATCTAAAATCTAATTTATCTTGGCCTTATTTTCAAGATGCGACATTTGCAGATTCGCTTCTTTCTGTTTTTTCAGGATGAGCTTTCTTTTCGGCTAATTGCTTAAGCCATTCTTCTTTAGAAAGCCTCCTCCCCGATTTACGAGCGCGTCTAGCTTTTTCCCGAGCCTTTGCCGCGGCGACAGGATCAATAACTCCTTTGTTTTTCTTGAGAATAATTAACATGGAGCGCAAATCCAAATTTCCTGTCAGAGCAAATAAATCCATCATAGCATCAACCTTATTTTTAATGGATTTTGCAAGATTAATTCGCGCAGTCAGCAACGAAGTTTCGGCATCCAAAAATTCGGTATTGGATTTCATTCCAAGATTTGCCTGATCCAGGTTACTTTCAGAAGTAATCTCGGCACTTTTCACCGCAGTGCTACTGGCTTTGATAGAAGCTTCCGCCGACTTGTATGCTCTCCAAGTAGTCTGGCACTTACGCTTAACTTCCAGAACTTTATCCATCGATTTAAACTGAGCGGCCTTCACTCTTTCGCTGTGAGCTCCGATATTTGCGTAGTTCGGCATATTGAAAATAGGCACAGTCACGGACAACTCCGCTTTGTAAACATTTTGGGAAGATCGACCGTAGCGCTTGTCTGTTTTGTTCAGATCATGCCCTGCTTCCAAGTTCAAGTCACACTTAGGCCCCAACGCTCCTCTCGCAACATCCAGATCGTTCACAGCTGACGCGGCGGTAAATTTCTCCTCCAAAATTTCCTGATTCGATCTCAATGCTATACTTTCCAACTGAGATAAATCCTTCGGAAGCTTAATATCCAAATTCGGAATAAACATTTTCTGATCGGCATTCAGTCCGGTAATCTGTCTGAATTTAGCTTCGGCTTCTATGACCTTAGTTTCAGCGTCCACTCTCTCATAAACCGCATTTTGGTACTTTGATTCAGCCTCCGCTACGTCTGATGGAGTCGACATACCTGCCGATAAACAAATTTCCTGAGATTCATACAACTTTTTCAGATTCTCTTCTTTTTTCATGTAGGCTTGCAATTTCTGACGTTCTGCCCAAACTTCTGTATAGGCTTTCACGGTATTGACTATCACATCTCGCTCCGCTTTTTTCATCCTGTGAAAACTCGCTCTCGCTGTATTTTTCTTGGATTTTGAGTTATTTACATCACGCAAACTGTTAAAAAGATTCTGGTGAAGCCGCAGTCCCATTTGCGTGGTAGTTTGTTTGCTGACGTTGTGACTATGTTTGTAATCTTCTACGGGAATGATAGCACCATGTCCGTCAGGAATAAACCTCGTCTCTTTGTTATATCCTGACTGATCATTCCCTGTACGAGACGCGGTCAATGATGCGTCCAAAGTCGGCAAGAACTGAGCTTCTGCCTGCTTGTATTGTTCATCCGCCATGCGCTTATTGGCCCTTTCCGATTCCAACAGAGTGTTGCTGGAACAAGCTGAAACTATGGCTTCTTCGAGATCGATCCCATGTACTCCGAAAACCACTCCAAAAGATAAAATCGCCAAATATTTTTTCATTTTTCCTTCCCTTTCATATTGCAAAAAACTTCGACATCACACTTTCCCAAATCATTAGACAAGAGCAGAATTTATTCTGTTCAGACTTTCCTTTTTCCCAAAAGATATCAGCATATCAAAAATACTCGGAGTAATCTTTCTTCCCGTAAGAACACTTCGCAACGGCTGGGCGATCTTACCGAATCCCAAATTCATTTGCTTGGCCAACTCTCTCAGCTCGGTCTCGAGAGTTTGCTCGGTCCAATCATCCCTAACAAACAGTTTTTCATAAACGGATTTCAAAATTTCTCGGGTATTTTCATCTGCTCCCGTAAATTTGAAATCATCGGTGTAGATAGTCGCCAGATCTTTCAACTCCAGCATTGTTTTGGAGCGCTGTTTCAGTCCGTTCATTCCTCTGAGAAGCCGCGATTTCACCTCATCAGAAATTTCTCCCAACATCGGTAATAGCAAATCCAGCAGTCGATTATTATCCGCTTCTCGCATATAATGCCCGTTTAAATTCGCGAGTTTTGAAAAATCCAAACGCGATGCGGACTTTCCCAGACTTTCAGTGGTAAACCATTCAATCGCCTGCTCGCGCGAAATAATTTCGTCATCCCCATGAGACCATCCCAAACGCAGCAGACAATTACAAACCGCCTCAGGAAGATAGCCCATATCCCGATAAGCTTCCACACCTAAAGCCCCATGCCGCTTAGACAGCTTCGCTCCGTCCGGTCCGTGAATCAGCGGAATATGCCCGTATTTCGGAATTTCCCATCCGAAAGCTTTGTAAATCTGGATATGCCTGAAAGTATTCGTCAGGTGATCATCGCCCCTGATAACGTGAGTGACACCCATATCGTGATCGTCAACGCATACTGACAGCATAAATGTCGGCGTTCCGTCGCTGCGTACCAAAATCATGTCGTCCAGCTGATCATTCGCGACCTTCACCGTTCCTTGGACAATGTCCTCCAAAACAGTCTCGCCCGTTTGCGGAGTTTTCAGACGAATAACAGGCTTCACTCCGGCGGGCGCGTCTTTCGGATCACGATCTCGCCACATTCCGTTGTATTTCGGAGACAAACCTTTTTCCAGCGCCTCCTTTCGCATCGCTTCCAGCTCTTCGGGAGTACAGTAGCAATAGTATGCCTTCCCCTGTTCGACCAACTGCTTCGCCAATTCCACGTGGTGATTAATTCGTGAAAACTGAAATACAGGTTCTTCATCCCAAGTAATACCGAGCCACTTTAACCCGTTGAAAATTGCGTCCACTGCTTCTTGAGTCGAACGCTCACGGTCGGTATCTTCGATTCTCAGTACAAACTTTCCACCGTAATGCCGCGCCAGAAGCCAATTGAACAACGCCGTGCGCGCTCCACCGATATGCAAAAATCCTGTCGGTGACGGAGCAAATCTTGTAACTATCTTGTTCGAAAAATCTGTACTCATACCCATTCTCGGTCTATTATTTATGTAATTTATACCAAATTTTGGGAAGGGAATGTACAAAATTCGTGATTTTCTTAGGCATTTTTGCGAAAACGCAAGGATTCAGGTTGAAAATTTTTACGAACATGAGAGAATGCGGATTTTGAACTTCATTCCGGTGGTTCTCGGAACGGGAATTTGTTGTTTTTTCAATCTCGACAATCCACCCTCATTGATTTGGTCCGTTTCTTTTTTTCTG
>CACXWU010000012.1 GCA_902771535.1 uncultured Pseudomonadota bacterium
AACCAACGCCAGGTCACCTTGTGACGAGAAACTCGGTCACGCAATTCAATCCAAAGTTCCTTATTTTTCACAGGAGCTTTGCTCGATGTTTTCCAGTTATTTTTTTCCCAATTTTCGATCCAGTTCGTAATACCGTTTTTCACGTAGGTACTGTCCGTGAAAATTTCGATTTCCGATTCAATCGATTTCATATCTTCCGAAATTTTTTTCAGAGCACAGATCGGACCAAGCAATTCCATTCGGTTGTTTGTCGTGTCGGATTCGCCGCCACACATTTCAAACTCGCCGTCGTCGCCGATAATTATCGCGCCCCATCCGCCTGGTCCGGGATTCCCCGAGCAAGCTCCATCGGTGTAAATTTTCAAATTTCCGCTCGGAATTTTTTTCAAAAGTTTTGAGGATTTTTCTTTCGAAATTTCTTTCTCAATATCGTCGGAGCCAAATGAAATTTTTCCTTCGAAAACGTAATTCGCAGGACCTTTTTGGATAATCGAACCATCGGGTTTTATGAAAATTTCCAAGTCGCCGCCGGGCTGTTTCACTCGAATTTTATCGCCCATCAATTTTAATTTATAAGCCGAAAATGCCGTAGCGCTTGCCCCGCTTCCGCATGCCAAGGTAAATCCGACGCCACGCTCAAACACTTCCAACTGAATTTCTAACTCGTTCATAATTTTTGCAAAAGAAACATTGATTCGATTTTTGAAAAGTGAAAATTTCTCGAGTTTTTCTCCGATCGTCTGCTTAATTTTTTGCGGAATGGATTTTTTTAAAAACAAAATCAAGTGAGGATTGCCGACGGAAATCGCGCAAGCTCGATCGATATACGAAATTTCACTAGGTGATAAATTTAGCTCCGGCAACAAATTATCAACATCGACATTTTTGTTCGAAATTCCCAAATCCGGATGAGAAAAAGACGGCTGCCCTACGTTTACAAAAATCTTTTCGTCGACAATTTTCGTTTTATAAGTTTTGGATTTCGTTTTTAAATTCAGCTCGAGAAGTTTGAAATTTTTTTTCATCAGCAGAGCTAAACACCGCGATGCATTCACGCAAATTTCCGCCTCACTTCCATCGCAATTGAAAAATTTCGCCGCAACATCATTCTTTTTTTTTCGATAGATTACGAGAGTATCACAGCCGATTCCGAACTTGCGATCGCAGAGAAATCTTACATTTTCCACACTGAGATTTTCAGACAGCTGAGACTCTTCCACGAAAACAAAATCGTTGCCGAGCCCCTGCATTTTATCAAATAAAATTTTCAAAAATCACTCCCGACTCAACAATTCTTTTGTTATGATTTTCCCGCGCTCAACCGCTGGCTGATCGAACGGGTTCACCCCTATTAATTTACAAAGACAAGCGACCTCCAACATAAAATGCATAAACAACGCACCCAGGTTATCCGCAGAAACAGACGGAACTTCAATACGCCTGACATTGAACCCATTTTCAAGCAAAACTTTTTGCGTCGCATTGCATTGGCTACCAAAAATTTCCGAAATCCTTTTGCCTCGCAAATACCCAAATTTAGCTGGAAGATTTTCGTTTTTTACAGCCAAGGATTTCTCCTGTTTTTCATAAAAAAACGTAAAACATTTATCGCGCGGACCATCAATGTAAAGCTGCAGCTGACTGTGCTGATCGACCGATCCGATCGCCGTTAACGGAGTAATTCCTTTGCCGTCCTTACCCGAACTTTCGGCGTACAATTGCGCCAACCAATATCCGAAATTTATCAATTTTTCGGAATAGATGAACGAAACATGATTGCAAATTCCCTTCTCGAAATTTTTGAAAACGAAATCCGCACCCTCCTGAATTTTGTAGATGGAATTTCCGAAATTATCCAATACACGCCGCCCTCCCGTACGAATTGTGCGAGGATCAAGTCCGCACAAAATCGCGGGAATCATCCCGACCAAAGAAAACACCGAAAAACGTCCGCCGATTGTATTCGGATGATCTAAACACAAAAATTTATTCTGACTCGCAATTTGGCGCAGCGTGGAATCTTTGGCTTCCGTCACAACTACAAACCTGTCTTTAAAATCGTGCAAATGCTTCGCAAAATCCGTAACAACAAGCAGCTGACAAATTGTCTCCAGCGTCTCACCGGACTTTGAAATTACCAAAAACCCCGTTTTTTCAAAATCTGTTTTTTGCAACAAATTCTCCAAGCTATTCGGATCAAGATTACTGACGAATTTTAAATTTTTTTCACAAGAATTAGCGATCGAATGAATTGCCTGCCCACCTAAACTAGACCCCCCCGTGCCGAGAATTACAAAATTCTTTAACTCGCACCAATTCTTAAAACGGGGGTCATCCAGCGCGGACAAATCCTCGGAGCGCTTCACAATATTAAAGCAATCCAGCTGAGTCAGCTCCCTGAAAAAATCAAACTGACTTCTGCGCTTAATCAAGTCCGTCAAAACGACATGGTTATACAGCATCATTTTCTCCTTTCGGATTTAAAACTGAGATTACCTCCGGATCTCTTTTAAAGAATTTCACGATTTCTCTTTTTATGGTTTCAACTTCCTCCGTGGTTTCCAGTTTGAGATTTTTGATCGAATCTCGGTATTCTTTCAGGAATTTGTAATCGTACCCTGCTCCAATTTTATCTGACAACCAATTCATCGTATCGATAACGTTCGTTTGGTAGCTGAAAACGTTGACGGATTTATATAACTCCTCTCGCGCTGCGACTAATTTTTGCTTATCGAATTCGCTCGCTAATCTTTTAATTTCCCCCAAAATCAAAAACTCCGTTTCTTTTGAATATTTTTTTTCTTTCAACTGAACGGAAATTCTCAAATTTCCTTCCGAATAATTCCAAAAAGAGTAATCGAAAGCCACATTCGACGCGACTTTTAATTCGTCGACTAAAGATTTCTCCAGCTCCGTTTTCAAGTGAATCAAAAACATTTCCAGAGAGATCGGAGAAGTTGTTCGGAATGGTTCATCATTATCATAAACTGATTTTTCTCCGCGATAATTCGGAAGACGCCAATAAATTTCAACACACGAAAACTTTACCTGCGGACTATCCATATCAAAACCGATCGTCGCGTCATGATGTGAGGGTTCCTTTAATCTTTTTATCTCGGACTTTTTTGCATTCGAAAAATTTTCTTCAATTGCTTTTACAACTTCATCCTTGTTTTTTAAACTCCCGGAAATAACCAAAGTCAATCGATTATTGGTATAGTTTTGATTACGAAAATCTTTCAAATCATCAACGGTTATCGAATTTAATTCCTCGATTGACAAAGGCTTACCCGCACCGTCATGCCAATATAACGAACGCAACGCCTCTTTTCGCAATTTATTTTTATCTAACGACATCGATTGGTTAGATCTGTGCAATATTTTCTCCTTTTCTTTCGCTAATTCTCCCTCTGAAATTTCTGAATTATAGAAATATTTTGCGAGACATTTTATGTAAAACGGAAGATCAGCTTGCTTTCCGTAAAAAGAAAATAAAGACTGTTCCTGCCCAACATATGAAGTCATTTCAACGCCGTATCCTTGTGGATTTTTATTTATTTTTTTCTCAAGCTCTTGCTTGAAAATGTTTCCAACAAGTTCAGATTTCCCGGATTTATCTACGTCATCAGATCGCCCCACCGACAAACAGGCCGTTACAAAGATGTTATCGGATTTGTTCGTTTCTAAAAAAATCACGGAAACGTCGTTCGATAATTTTTGATATTCCGCGCCACGGTAAACCTCAGCGGAAATTTTTCCGAAGGAAAGAAATAAAATTAGGCAGAGAAATTTTTTCAACATGTTATCGATCAATGCAAGGAGGAACCAACAAAGGACTGTTTTTAGCGCTTTCCAAATCAACGCTCTGATTTTCAAAACTATTACATGCGGAAATCATCAACAACGAAACCAATAAAAAATATTTACTCATTTTTCCCCTCCGAATACGAAATAAATAATAGCACAAAAACTCCGATAACAATCGCGCTATCCGCAACATTGAACGCCGGCCAATGATATCGTCCCAAATGAAAATCCAAAAAATCCACAACCGACCCGTATACTATACGATCAATAACATTTCCCACCGCGCCGCCGATTACCAAGCTCGTCGGAAGTCTATAGTTTTCATTTTTCCGCGCGTAACTTATCAAAAACCAAACAACGACAAGCGACAAAGCAATAAGTATAACCGGCTGCAAAGTTCCGCTGAGAAGTCCGAAAGTAACGCCTCTGTTTTGCACATGCACAATGTTGAAAAACGGAAAAATGTTCACTAATTCGCCTAATCGCAAGTTTTCAACAATGAGCAACTTTGACAGCTGATCACTCAGCAAGGTGAAGAGAAACAAAAATGCAACTAAGCGATATTTTTTAAAACTTTCCGGCATCGATCGCAAACCTTATTTTCATCAATCTGTGTAACCTTCCAACATCTCTCGCACTTTTCGCCGTCAGCGAGGGAAATGACTACTTTCACCTGAGGAAGATCTTCCGAAACGAATGCATCCGCCGGGGCTTCGCCATCTGAAATTTTGAATTGAGAAACAATCGCTACTTCTTCCCAGAATTCGGAATCTTTTGTACATAAAATTTCGTTTGGAGCAAACAATGTTACCTTCGCCTGCAAACTCGAACCGATCAATTTATCCTTTCGAGCAACCTCCAACGCGGTGTTTACAACTCGACGTACCAACTTCACTCTTTCGATACTTTCTGCAACTTTTGCATTGTTCCATTCCGCAACCGGAATCAAGTATTGCGCCAAATGAACACTGAAATTTTCCTCATTGAACGCCGCCCAAGCATCCTCCGCCGTGAAAACCATGATCGGAGCAATCCAACGGACCACATACTGGAACAAAGTGTAAATTACCATGCGATAAGCTTTTCGTTTTTCATCGCTGCGATCGTCACAGTAGAGGCAATCCTTACGAATATCAAAATAGAAAGACGACAAATCATTCACGCAGAAATTGTACACCGTATTGAAATACTTGTTCAGGTCATAATTTTCGATGCACTCAAATAGCTGCTTGTGAATTTCGGTGATGCGATGTAAAACCCATTTTTCCAAGACAGGCAGCTCGGAATATTCAACAACTTCGTTTTCCGCATCGTAATCCGAAAGCGCTCCGAGCATGTAACGCAAAGTATTACGCATTTTTCGATAAACATCTTCGAGTTGCTTCAAGATATTTTTTCCGATTTTCAAATCCTGAGTGAAATCGCTACACGAAACCCACATACGGAAAATATCTGCGCCGTAGGTGTTGACGATGTCTTCCAAATCGATCGTATTCCCGATGGACTTCGACATCTTGCGACCTTGCTCGTCGACAGTGAACCCGTGTGTCATCACGGTCTTAAACGGAGCATTTCCGAAAGTCCCGCAAGAATTTAACAGCGAATGCTGGAACCATCCGCGATGCTGATCCGATCCCTCGATGTAAAGATCCGACTGACGCATGCTGTTATCATTTCTGAAAACATAAGCATAGGTCGACGAACTTTCGAACCACACGTCCAACGTATCAAAATTTTGTTCGAAATCTTCGGCATTGTATTTTTCGCCGAGAAAATCCTGAGCCGGTCGAACAAACCATGCGTTCGAACCTTCTTTTTCGAAAATCTGCGCGACGCGTTCAATCACTTCGGCGTCCTTCAAAACCTCGCCCGTCTTTTTGTTGACGAATAATGGAATCGGCACTCCCCAAACTCGCTGACGAGACACACACCAGTCGCCGCGATTCTCAACAAAAGCCCTGATTCGGTTGTATCCCTGCTTCGGAATCCATCTCGTTTTGTCGATCTCGCGCAACGCTTTTTTGCGCAAGCCTGTTTTATCCATGCTGATAAACCATTGCGGAGTCGTGCGGAAAATCAATGGCGCTTTCGATCTCCATGAATGCGGATAGCTATGGACTATCGTGGTCTGGAAGAGCAACGCACCAACCTCGTCCAACTTCTCTAACACCTCTTTTTCGACCTTGAACACGTGCTTGCCCGCGAACATCGGCACGCAATCGTAGTAAATCCCCGAATCATCTACCGTCCGCGGAACCGCAATTCCGTATTTTTTGCAGACATTGAAGTCGTCAACACCGTGCCCCGGGGCCGTATGAACCAATCCCGTTCCGGCATCGATCTCAACGTGATCTCCGTGAATCAGCGGAACATCAAAATCATACCCTTGCCCAACGAACGGATGGGAACAAATCGTGTTTTGCAAAAGTTCTCCGTCGAATTCCTGCAAAACTTCTGCGGAAATTTTCGTTGTCGCTATAAAATTCTCAACCAAATCTTTTGCGATGATGATTTTCTTCAATTCAGTTTTCAGTAAACAGTAGCGGAATTTTTTCGAATAAGAAATCGCACGGTTCGCCGGAATCGTCCACGGAGTAGTCGTCCAAATCACGCAATAGGCGTCGCGCAAAAAATCCAAATCGGTTTTCTTAACTTTGAACGCGACATAAATGCTCGCGGATTTCTTGTCGATGTAATCTATCTCAGCGTCCGCAAGCGCAGTTTTTTCGACCACTGACCAAAACACCGGCTTCTCGCCGCGGTAAAGTGAGCCGTCCAAAATAAACTTCCCGATCTGCCGAATAACTGTTGCCTCGGACTTCGGATTCATCGTCAGATAAGGATGCTCCCAATCGCCGCAAACCCCAAGTCGCTTAAACCCATCCATCTGCACTTGAATCCATTTCTCTGCAAACTTCTGACACATGGTACGAAATTCCGCAACCGAAATATCCGCCCTTTTGAGCGATTTTTCTTTCAGCTTTTCCTCGATTTTCCATTCGATAGGAAGCCCATGGCAGTCCCATCCTGGAATATAGTTGACATCGAACCCCTGCATTCTTTTGAAACGGCAGATCACATCCTTGATGCACTTGTTCAGCGCGTGTCCGGCATGAGGTTTCCCGTTCGCGAAAGGCGGACCATCATGCAGCAAATATTCCTCAGCCCCTTTGGATAATTGACGAGATTTTTCGTAAATGTCGTCCCACTTTTTTAAAATTTCAGGCTCCCTCCTGGAAAGATTACCCCTCATCGGGAAATCCGTTTCCGGAAGAAAAATTGTATCTTTAAAATTCATCTTTTTAGTTAACCATTGCAACCATCTAAAAAATAAATAAAAATCACGATATAGTCAACAAAAAGAAGAGCATCAACAGAGAGTTATTGCCCAAAAATAAGCCCTCTGCTGAATTGGTAGTTCTATCCGTAAGATATTTTCTTCAATGGTAACTATTTCTCTGCGTCATAGTATTCATTGAGTATGCCATTTTCAAACTCTCGCATACTTTCCAAAAGTTCCTCGGTTTCCTCCGGATTTTGTCTCTCAAAATCTTCAAACCAATTATCTCTTTCTGAAAAATCTTCCCCTCTAACTTCTTCAGAAGGAAGAGGTCGAGCTGGTATCCGAATTATCTTCAAACTTTTGTTAGAATTATCTTCATTTTCAGAATTTCGCTTTTTTAATTCTGACAATTTTTTCCAATATTCTTTTAATCGATCCATTGGAGAAATTCGCGAACGATTCATAAATCTATTCTTTATGGCTTCGGATTCTGAGTCAGGAATGTCCACATAGTGAGACGGTCCCTTAACAAATTCTACCAACTTCGGATAAATATTTTCCATTTGTAAAAACTTCAAAAAATTTTTTAATTCATTTTCTGTGGTTTCAGGCCCCGAAACGGTCTTGGATTCCGAGTCAGGAATCCTTGCATAGTGAGACTTTTCTTTGGAGAACTTCTCTGGCCCTGAATGAAAGTGTTTCTTTTTCAAAAATTTCCACGGACGATGTTTCCCAAAATGTTTCCTTGAGTGATGCCTATTTCTCAGCTGATTCTCTGAATTCCCAAAATCGGAAACCTCTCCAGGGAAACGATCTGCCATGAACTCATCCCTATCGAAATTCTCATTCTTTGAATGAATGCGCTTCTTTTTCAAAAATTTCCACGGATTGTATTTTCTGAAATGTTTTCTTTTCCCATGATGACGCGGATGATGCACATCTGAGGGCAAACTTCTTTCTTCAACATTAGCCCCAAAATCCTCACCATGGTGGTATTTCATTCCCTTCTCATCTTTTTGAAAATCCATTTCTTCATTTCCATACCGATCACCTATCTTAAGCAGAGCGTCAATATCTCGCGATTCCCTGTTGAGTTTGTTAGTTGATTTAAACTGAGACTCTCTGGGTGAGAAATCCTTAAACTCATTGGTTGGTTTATATACTCCGTCTTCAATAGTTCCTTCACTTTTGTATGAGGTTACTCCGTCCTTATCAAATTCTTCTCCTTCCATTTGTACTTGAACTGATTCTCCATTATTCTGAGACAACTGCAACGACCAATTGCTCCCCGAAACATCGGGATTAGCATGCGCAGACAAAAATATTAAGCACATAAAAGGCAATCCTGCAAATTTATTCATTTATTCCTCCATATATTATCAATAAGCATTTTACTTCGCATTTATTAAAATTTAGTTAAATTTTTTTGTCAATCGCAAAAAAATTCAAGCAACATCATGTTTAGGCTTGGACAATGTAGGATATTTGTCGTGAAGATCTTTCAAATACACCAGAATTCCGTCCACCTTCACATACATGTGGCGATGATCGGAAAAAATCAGATTAATTTCATCTTTGTTCGCATGCATCGTCAGAAGATTGTAATAGTGATGTGGCTTTTTTTGAAAATTACTATTCACATGCACGGTTTTTACGTTATGAATATACAAACCAGAATGAACCCTATGATAACACTGCTCCTCATCAAATTTATGAGAATGTTCCCAGCAAAATCGGTTAAGAATTATGCGGAAACACTTTTGATCGGACAAATAATGACACCCGCTCACCCTAAAAATAGAATCTTGAAGCAAAGCTGAAATCACGTCGCAATCTTTCTCTGATTGAGCTTTTAAATTTATTTTCTCCAAAAACCCTCCTAAATTTTCAATAAATCCTATTTTGTTAACAAATTATTAGTTATTTACTCGACATAATCAAGCTGTTGTATGTGGTATTTATATGTTTGGATTTTTTAAAAAACAATTCCGAGGAGTAACAATTCTGGAAACAGCTATAACCTTGCCTATTATCTTGTACGCATTGTTTTTTTCATTAGAGTTTATCAGAATCGGATTGGCGCAAACTGCCGTCGATGCTATCACGAAAGAGTGTACTTTTCAGCTGATGGCTACAGGAAAAGTCGACAAATTTGATGGAATTTTTAAGAAATATAAGCCCCTAGGTATTCCTCTCGGAAATTTTAGATATTACATTCGAATATATCAAAATTTTCACACAGATGATAATGAGGGAGTGATGGATCTCGTGCCTTACGGAGGAGAAACTATCGGTTGGGCGGATACTGAGCAAAATGATGATACACCTACAGAAAAAGCTAGTAAAAACAATTATGGATTAACTAACAAACATGTTCTATTAAGCAAATATCAAACTAGTATATGTGACGGTGCTGATTTCAATGAATACGGAAGTGATCGAAAAGAATTACTAGAAAACGGAGTTCCTCCGGGATACGCGTTTGTTTTAACTGTCGCGGTGAAATTCCCATTTTCCAGCTCCTTTATAGCAAAGGTATTTAGCGGAGGTTCAAATACCAACGAACCAAATGTATACATCCTATGGGCACGGGGATCAGGAATGGTTAACTGACTCCGACATTCTCTTTTCTTTATTTGATAAAAATGAAGTTTATATTATTCAGAAAGATGATCGATATGCGCTTTGAGCTTTTAAATTTATCTTCTCCAAAATCCTACTAAAATTTTCAACAAATCCTATTTTATTAATAAATTATTAGTTATTTTCTCGACATAATCAAGCTGTTGTATGTGGTATTTGTATGTTTGGATTTTTTAGAAAACGATTCCGTGGTGTGGCGATTTTGGAAACAGCGATAACCCTACCTATTGTCTTGTACGTAGTATTTTTTTCAATAGAGCTTATCCGAATCGGATTGGCGCAAAATGCTGTCGATACTATTACAAAAGAATGTACTTTTCAGTTGATGGCTACAGGAAAAGTCGACAAAGACAAATTTGATGGAATTTTTAAAAAATATAAGCCACTAGGTATCCCTCTAGGAAATTTCAGATATTACATTCGGATATATTCGGATATAACTGATATGATGAGTAAACCGCCTTACGGAGGAGAAACTATCGGTTGGGCGGATACTGGACAAAATAATGACTCCCCTACATCAAAGGCAATAGCAAATAAATATGGATTGACCAACAGTCATATTTTACTAAACAAATATCAAACTAGTATATGCAATGGATCTGAGTTCGGAGAATACGGAAATAATCGAAAAACATTGCTAGAATCAGACGACGGGGTTCCTTCGGGTTATATATTTGTTTTAACTGTCGCGGTGAAATTCCCGTTTTCCAGCCCTTTTATAGCAAAATTATTTAGCGGAGGTTCAAATACCAACAAACGCAACGTATATATTCTATGGGCACGCGGATCGGGAATGGTTAATTAATATCGAAATTCTCTTTTTCTTACTTGATTTTAAAGATGAAGTTTATATTGTTTAAAAGGATAGCGAATGCTCACCGTGTTCAGGTGGATGGTTCGTATCTGAAATTAGAAATGAAGGAATAAAATATGAACAACTTATTTATCGGGAGTATTGCTGCGGGAATTCTAATCTTGGAAAGCGCAAATGGAATGTCAAATTCGGCACCACAGTATACCCCTTCTAACAATTCAGCTAGAAACATCAGCAGCCATAATACAGAAGGTAACGAGATATTTTTGCCCGTGATGAATAGACGTTCCAGCGTCAGTGCTTTGGAATTGACAAACTCGACACCGCAGTATATTCCCAACAATTCGGACAGAAACAGCGCCACGGGAAGTAGACGTTCCAGCGTCAGTGTTCTAGAACTTCAGCAGAACAACACTAATAGACAATATGCAAATCAGTTCTTCAGTACACAGCAAAATACTATGAACGGACAATACATAAATCAGTTCTGCAGTATGCAGCAAAACACTTTGAATACAAGTCGTACGGAATCAAGTGATTGGGAACAGCAGCAAAATAGACAATTCTTACCAAACAACGCGAATGGACAATACATAAATCAGTTCTACAACGTACAGCAAAATGCCTTTGAAGAAATTAACGGAAATACTCAAAAAAATACAAACACTCTTCCGATTTTGAGAAATATAAATAGTGTAAATCAGTCTGTCAAACAAAGAACCGACGCTAATCCGACTCCGGAGCAGTATAATCAACTGGGATATTTTCCGACAGCGGAAAATAATATCTCTTCAAATCCTGATTTTTCTTTTTTTACTTTATCCGAGGTTTTGCAACTCGTTGAATTGCTAACTGAAATAATTAGAAAAGAACAACTGGAATCGTCTAATTTAAAATGGCAGCTTGAATTCCTAAATAGAGAAAATCAGCGTTATGAAAATGAGCAAAAATATTTCCTTCCCTATAAGATTACACAATTGAAGAACCAGAATACAAATTTAGAAAAATATGCTAAAGATCAGGACTTAGCACTTCAAGAAGCAATTCTTAAGCAAAAAAATCAACAGAACAGAATAAACTATTTAGAACAGCAATATGAAAATAATCAAACAGAAATCGCTAAACTAAAAAACCAAATAACCGAATTGAAAAATCAAATTACTAAAGAAAAGACGAGTCATGAAACTGAAGTCAATGACCTAAGGGAGCAACTAAAAAGAGAAAAACAACTAAATGCTGTACTCAACCTGAACACTGCCCCTGTTTTGGAAAATAAATAAGACTAGCGAACTCTTCCGTTAACCCAATCCCGACGCTATCTGTTCTGCGGATTCACTTTATCGGAAATACTCTGAAACACCGCTGATATAATTTCGCGCGGGTTCATTTTGCTTATCTGCTCGACAGTCAACAAATCGCCATAATTTCCAACTGAGGATGTAACAAATTTTGTGCAGAAAATATTCAATGTTGAAGTTTTTTCAAGATTTTCGGAAATATTCGGAAAATTATCCAACTCCATCGTCTCGCTGATCTTGGCATAATGGACTTTTATATCACGTTCCAGCTTCAGCCCATGCAGATTACAGATTTTGGCAATCAAATCCTTCGGATCCGCCTTATTCTGCGGAAGAACCGTTAATACCTCAGCCGTTTTTTCAGTTTTGTAGGACAGCATAATCGCCTTCAGGGTCAGAGCAATAATATCCTTAGAGTTGTACATATCCATCAGGTCGCTTTCAGAGAAATTTAAGAAAACACTTCCCGACTTCAGAATCGACTCGGTCACCTCTCCCAAAAATCCGTACTGGTCCGACACATTCTCAGGGATTCTTATAACCTTAAACCGCGAGGAAGTTTTGCGGCACTGAAAATCCGCGTGTTGGCAAAGCAACTCTCCTAAACGCTGAGTCGCTCCTGTCCAATTGTTAGCATCCATAGAATTAGTACTGGACAAAACGAAAGTCAGCGGAATTTTTATTCCCTGAGCCAACTTAATCATCCTGTCGGTATCAATAACATTTTTCACCAGTGCCTCTTTGAGGTGATCTTCATCCGAAAAACGCATTTTGATAGGCATATTGTAGAACAGAATATCCGGGCGAGCTTCGTTCATAATCAGGAAAGATAAGTCCGCGATCTTAACGCGATAATTTTTAAAGCTGCTGATCTGAGTCAAAATATGATTAACCTCTGGAATCAAACTGGCGGATTCGCAAATGATAGTCAGATTAACGGATGCAATTCCCGACAAAATGCAAATCAGATCAAGAACGGTGCGCCGTCCGTCGTAGCAGATCCAAATATTTTTGTTTTTGAAGAGGCCTGTCAACGGATTTCTGTCTATGATCGGAAAATCATCTGTTAAGTCATTCAAAGATAAGGAAAATAACTCCCCATTTTTCACCGTCATAATCGAAATAGAATATTCTGTAGCGACCTCAAGTAACTTACTTAAATTTTCAAGATTCTTTTTCTGAGCGCAATAGATAAATTTTCGTGGTTGAGGATAAAAGGGAATATAGCGAAATTTCTTCAACTGCCGCTCAAGTAATTCAATGGTATGAATATCGCTGATTTTCATATCCCGGGACTTATTTTTCGACAGCAATATTAGTTCTAACACTTTGTATTTGCTCAGCAATCGGCGAGCAACATCCAAGTCGGATGAATCTTCACAAATTACATAAACGGGAACATTTTTGCTAAAAAGCCTATGTCCCTGCAAATAGGAAAATATCACATACTCGATCAACACGACTAACAGAAGGTAGACCACAGCGACAGAAAAAGAATTATTTATAAAAATTACCGGAGCGAAGCAGGTTGTCACCGCCAAACAAATTCGCAAAACATTGTTGCCGGAAAATTTTTCAGTAAACCAACACAAAAGCGCTCCGTAAATGCAGACAATGGAAAACAATTCTTTAAAAAACACCGAAAAACTCATTTTCGGATAGATCAACAAACTTCCCAACAAATACGACCCGATCAAAATTGAAAGGTTTGTTGCGTGACAGCGATAATTTTGCGAAATCTTCTTCGTCCGCAAAAATCTCGTTGCAGCATTTGTAAACTTTGAGACATTCTCTGCTTTAAAACTTTCTCTGATTTTGTTAATCCAATTATCCAACATCGCTTAATCCACAACCTTCCCGAAATCAGTTTAAACCAAAATACAACTCAAAACCAGAAATTATTACTTATATGAACGAGTTACGAAAGCATCTTTCCCGTAAAATTTACGATAAGCACAATTTCTGGTCATTCCGCAATTTTCTTCGCGATATATTTCGCCCAAATATCGGGGCGGCGTTTTTTGGATGATCTTACAATATATCCGACAATAATTTTGCCATCTACAGACAACTATTAGCAAATTTTGGTTAACACCATATGGACAAATTTGTTTCAAATCTCTTATAATATAACCGTGATTGTAGTGATGCATTAAGTATGCAAGTTCAAGTCGTGAGAAATAAAATATGATTAGATTCTGGACACCTGAAAAAATGGAGACCCTGGGGAAAACCCCTTTAGATCAGTTAGAGACAAATGCTGAAATAAAAAATGATGTTTCTGCTCAAAATGACCTCGGATTAGAGTATCTACACGGAGACAACGTATACAGAGATAAGCAGAAAGCCTTTAAAATTTTTCAAAAATCGGCCGATCAAGGTTTTGTTAAAGCTCAAGAGAATCTAGGGTTGATGTATCTCTTCGGAATTGGTTGCCAAAAGGATTATCAAAAAGCATTTAAATACTTCAATATGGCAAGTGATAGCGGGTGTATCTGTGCCAAGTATGATTTGGGAATGATGTATATAAACGGTTTAGGCACAACCAAAAACACTCAGCTTGGATTTGAATATATCAAAAAGGTTGCTGATTCTAAAGATCCTATGGCTCAATATCAATTAGGTAAACTATATTTAAAAGGGATAGGAGTACAGGCTGATACAAAGAAGGGACTGTATTTTCTCGACCTAGCGGCCAAAAATGAATGGATCGACGCTTTTGTAGAATTAGGTACGATGTATATGAATGGTACATATGTAGAGAAAAATTACCGTAAGGCACTTAAGATGTTTAGTCGTGCCGTTGAATATGAATGTACTCAAGCAATATATATGCTGGGAACTATGTACTACAACGGATTAGGAGTTTCAAAAAATTTAAAAAAAGCTATCGAATTTTTCGAGGGATGTTCCTCACGAGGACACAGTGATGCATCTGCAATTTTGGCAGAAATTTATGAAATCGCACCTGATTTCAAAAATTTGAAATTAGCAGATCACTATACTCAATTATCAAGGGAACAAAAGCAACGTAATGGAGGAGTAGTCGAAGATTATGGTTTTGATATGCCAGGCAGATATAGAGAAGAGTCTTCTGTAGCAAAGCCAAATAGACTTTTACTATTCGAAACATGGATGGTATTGATAATCGTCGTATTTTATTTTGTCCATAAAGTCAGACCGGACCTTATACAGAAACTTTTGGATTTAATTATGTAATAGACACAGGACCGAGCAGTAATTACAAAACAATCGGATGATCATTATCAGCGTTTATTTGTTCTTTAGTTTTTTCGCAATGTACTTCGCCCAAACATCAGGGCGGCGTTTTTTGGTTATCTCGATCGATTGTTTAAGTCGAAACTCATTGATTTTTTCGTGATCGCCCGACCGTAAAATCTCCGGTACTTCTAAATAATGAAATTCTTTCGGGCGCGTATACTGATGATATTCCAGCAACGGTTCCTGAAAAGAATCTGTATAAATTGACTCGTTATTTCCGACTACTTCCGGCAGCAATCTAACTATACCTTCGATAATTGTCATCGCCGCGGATTCCCCTCCGAGCAACACGAAATCACCGATGGAGATCTCCTCGAATTCGTAATAATCGAGAATGCGCTGATCGACTCCCTCGTAGCGGCCGCACAAAAACGTGGCACCTTCCGATTGGCTTAATTTTTGCAGATCGTCTTGGGTCATCTGCCTTCCGCGTGGCGAAAAATAAATTCTCTTCGCCCTTTTTTGATCGGCAGAAAGGGAGTTGAACGCTTTTTCGAAAGTCAGCGGAGACAATATCATGCCGGCACCTCCTCCGTAGGGAATAGAGTCGATGCGGTCAGACTTTACGGGATATTTTTTCAGGTCAATCAGGTTGAGATTCCACTTTTTCTGAGCCAACGCGTCGCCGATTAAAGATACTCCGAGAGTTCCGGGAAAAGCCTCCGGGAAAATCGTAAAAACATTCGCCTGCCACATATTTTTCCTCTTTTTTGTTGATTTTCAAGGTTTTCGAGAGTTTTTGCAAGAACTAAAATTTCAACTTAAAGATATTCTTTTATCAAAACAGGGAAAAAAGTTAGGATTCGGTTAATTTTAAATGAGCTGTATCCTTCAAGCTCATTCTGGAGAACCAGCGTAACGCTGGATTTGGTAATTTTGCGCCGACTAAATTTTAACCTCCGTCAGCGCGAAGGTTGTGCAGAGGGATGAGGATTGTTAACAGAAGCGCTGATTTTATCGAACTGAGCGTGCATCCATTTGAAATGATATATGGAATAAGGTACCAAAATTGCGATAAGAACAATCACCACTATCGCGAGTCCTTTCATATCAACGAAGATATCCGCGCGCACTTTGTTTTTCTCCTCTTCAGTTCCGAAAAAATATAAGACAGCCATTTCTGTCAGCGGATAATAAAACACGAAATACCACATTAAAGTTCGAGAAAAACAAGTCAAGGCCAAAATCGGAATTAGCCCAATCCATCGAATTTGCGTGTATTTCGGATTATTCGCGCTTTCTTCATATACCAAAAGTTTCTCGAAATACGGAAGTTTCAGCAGAATATACAACTCAAAAACCGCGACAACTCCCGCTGCGAAAAAAGGATAAATCGATGAGTTTCCTCCGATCAGCCTCTTTCCAAGGATTTCCAGAACAAGCCATATCCAGACATACCAGGATTTTTTCCAACGATCTTTCATGAAATTTCTCCCTGTTTTTTCTCAGCTTAACCAAATCAACACACCGATTATCGCGATAAAAACAACAAATCCGAGAATTCCCACAGGCCTCGCAACAGATGCATTTATTTGCCGTTGCCCCGGATAACGCCAGCCCATAATTTTTTGCATCTGATTTTTGATGTCGGGATCTTTTTTTATCCTTTCGCGATCTTTTGTCGTCGGATCGGGATCTCCGAGAACAAATTTCATCGCCGCCCTGATTTTTGTTTTTGTTTCCTCTTCCATTTTTCAATTCCTTCTACAAAAGCGTATTATTTTGAAAGGGTTTGGAGTCTTCTAGCTCATAAAAACTTACAGTCTGGGTTTTCCCACCGGATGATTTCACCGGCGTGTGAAAGATGTACCAAAGAAATGCAGCTACGACAAGCACCAAAATTATCGGGGCCACAACCAATATATACAAATAAGTTTTCAGCTCGGGAATTCCTTCTTTTTCAAGAATTTGATGCCTCTCTTCATGAGAAACTCGGAAGAAGTTGATAATTACGTCGATTCTGATCGTTGCGATGAAATAGAATTCTGAGAAATAAGCCCATTTGAAAACGAAAATCAAAAATGCGACAAGGCAGGACATCACCATCAGGCGAATTTTTCCGTGGCTCGGGTTTTCGGCATACTTGGCAGCGTCGCAGAAATATTCCGCTCCCGGCAGCTGGAAAAACATGTATGTTTCGAAAATCACGGCAACGGACAGATAAAAGATTTTTTGAATTGCGACCCCATAGTGTTTTGCCAAGAAAAAATATCCAAATCCTCCGACCAAAAGCCACAACGTAAAAATCAAAAGTTCTTTTAAATTCGATCTTTTCATAAACTCCCTTTCTTTCGGGTAATTCTATTGAATAACAATTAATTTTTGGTTAACCGAGCAACGCTCGGAGGAGGCGTTAAAACTACATCTAACCGACAGTTTGCTCGGTGTATCTAAATCGATTTTTTCGATTTCCCTGAATACCGTAATACAAATGTACACAAAACACGAGCTCCAGAAACTTTCTGGGGCATAGAGTACTTACAGGAAACATCAGCGCAGGAACCTCTCCTGCCCGCCTGGCTTTATTAATATTGACGGATTTCCATGACAAAATTTCGCCGCATAGCAGCATCTTCAATTTTTGAAATTCCGATATGTTTCGGCGGTAATCACGATTTGCTCGTCGGTTTCGGGAAAGTTTTCTTTCGTAAACGGAATGAAAAATGAATCCTTCGACCCCACTTCAGAAATCTCTATCAAATCCCCTGCCCCAAAATTTTTCACATCAACTATTTTGAGATTGATATCTTCTCCAATCACCGAAACTTTCTGTCCGATCAAGTCACAAATGAAAAATTGATTTTCGTCTAATTTCGGCAGGTCTTCCTTTTTTACGAAAAAAGACATCCCTTTTAATTTTTCCGCTTCGTTTCGATCGTCGACGAAATCGATTTTTATGACAGCGGTATCTCCTTTTTGGTTCAAAAGTTTAAACCGAAACTCATTCCCGTCTCGATCATAAATTTTTTTGTAATGATTGATATTGTCGGTGTACAAAAAAACACGCACCGCTCCTTTTATTCCAAAGGCAGCGGTGACGCGCAAAATCTCTATCAAAATACTTTCCTGAAAAACTACTCTGCGGCAACTTCAGCGGATTCGCTTGCGGCAGCAGCCTCGGAGGCGGCTTTCAATCTCTCCTGAGCCTTTTTCTTCGGAGCAGATTTTTTCGGAGTCTCGGTAATCGCCGGCTTCTCGCACAACCCCAGACCACTCAGCAATAAAGCAACTCTGTCAGATGGTTTCGCTCCGACTGAAATCCAGTACTTAATTCTGTCCGCCTTTGCGGTAACACGATTCTCATCGGCCTGATCTAAAAGCGGATTGTACGTCCCGACTTTTTCGATAAACGCACCGTCTCTGGCACGACGAGACTCGGCAACAACGATTCTGTAATAAGGATTTTTTTTCGCTCCACCACGAGCTAAACGAATTTTTAAAGCCACAAAAATCTCCAATATTCTTTTTAGTACCATATATTTAACAGCATGATCGAAAAAAGTCCAGTATCTGATTGAATTTTTGTCGAAATCTTGATATTTTTATTCCCGCAGTTGTTTTGCGTTTGAATTTATACGGACAATGTGATAATAGTTGTGCTACCTACTTTAGGAATATAGAAATGAATATTTTAGAGAATTTTGAAAAGAAACAGCAGGAGAAACTACTAAACGGATCCAAAATACCTGAGTTTGCTCCGGGTGACACGGTAAAAGTTTTGGCGAAAGTCATGGATGGCGACAAAGAGCGTATTCAGTCCTTCGAGGGAGTCTGTATTGCTCGCCGCAATCGCGGAATGGGATCATCCGTAACTGTCAGAAAAATGTCTTTCGGAGAGGGTGTCGAGAGAGTGTTTCCTTTGTACTCGCCGAATTTCAAATTTGAGGTTGTGCGTCACGGTGTCGTGAGACGTTCTAAATTGTATTACTTACGCGGAAGACTCGGAAAAGCGGCCCGAATCGCCGAAAGAAACGACTACACTAAGGCAAACAAGGAAGAAGTTGCTTCTCAGCCTGCGGCGAATTAGTTTTTTCATATTAATTTCATTAAATTTTTGGGAGCTGTATGCTCCTTTTTTTTATCTGTGTATCAGAAAGACTTGTGCGGTTTTTTGCTGAGATTTAATAAGAATTTAACTCTTTCCAGATAATATGCAGTTAATATAAAGATAGGAGACAAAAAAATGTGGCCATTTGTTCGCGATATATTTACAGATTACGCTTTAAGACACTTAAAGACTCGTCTTTGGCCGATGGATTTTTCCCATGTTTACGCTTTTGAAACCGAAAATGACGGCAACTTATTGCATATTATGGATTTCTTATCCGTAAAAAGCGTTGATTCGCAAAAAGTTATATTTTATTTGCAAATCGAAAATTCGAAACAAAGTTTCTGGTCCCCTCATTTAATTGACGCGTCCAAAGAGAAGAATAAAATTTTCGTGTCTGAACCTCAAAACGAATGGGTTTTTATTATGAGCCCGAGCTTGTCTGATCAGTATTTGACGGATAATTCCAAACTGAAAAGTCTTTCTGAAAATTTCGGCGAAGCTTGCTACTTCTATTATGGAAGCAATTCTATGATATTCAAATGGAGCAGGGCGGTAAAGGGAGAAATCTCAAGATCATATCTCGATAACAGCAGAGATGAAGAAGCAAAAGAAAAACACAAAGCATTTTTAGTGAAATCTTTTTTGAATAATGAACAGGTCGAAGATAACTCGAATATTGTCTGCACTGAAGGAACTCCAACTGACACTGAGAAAAAATTCAAACAATACGGAGAAGATGCTCTGGGAGATCCGCTAAACGTACAAGAAATGATGAAAATTTGGGTTTTTAAAAATAAAAACTTTTCAGCAAATCCAAAGGGATATTTAGGAATTATAAACGAAACAATCTGGTAAGATTAAATCAATTTGGAAAATACTTCTAAATTTATTCATTTTCAGTTTCTAAAATACTGTTCAACCCCAGATTGCAAAAAATCGAATCCACTTTCGATGATATCCAATATGTGTTAGCAAATTGAGAGGAGCATATTGGCCACGTCGGCTCTGAAAACGAAAATCAGCAAACTCTTGATTCATCCAACGATTTTCCGGGAAGCCATGTGTTACGACCGAGAAGTTGCTTCATTTTCAGTGGCGGAACATCGTTCGGTTTTGCGAAAATCGAAAATTTCATAAAATCACCAAGGTATTTTTTTACAACTCGCTTCAATTCTTCGCGTTTCCCTTTTTTAAACATTAGTTGGGAAATCAAATGACTTTCTCCCGAGAGATGTACTCTAATTCCCATATTTGCTACCGAAAAATGTGAGCCCAAATCAAAATTGACGCCTAAGTGCATATGTCCCAACCTGTTATAACTGGTGTTCGGAATACGCATGGGAACAAATTGCTCAACCTTCACATCGACGGGATACAGATATTTTATTATCGACTCAAGTCCGACCGCACTTTTTTCCTTTTTCCAGAATAAGTAAGCGAGTCTGGCATATTTTCTATCAAGGTTATCTTCTCCGAAAAATTTTGCTATGGTTCGCATCACCATGTAATCTTGCTTCGGATTAGCCTGCAGACAAAGATGTCTTCTTTTGCTGACCTGATAGGAAATCCCTAAAATTCGCGCGTTGAACGAGTTGAGAAATTTCGCGAAGGCATAATCTCTTTTCCTCGTTTGATTGTAGACCATCTCGGCATAGGGAGTCGGCAACGGGGCGTTCAATCCTGCAAGCGATAATCTTTCGACATGAACAACTTTTTTGTTATTGTCGTTGGTAATCTTTTCAATCTCCGTCCCGCGCAAATGAAACGAATTTATGCTGACGGTCTTCATGGGAGCATCTAGGACAGAAATTTCCTTGCCGTAATCATGATGAGAATGCCAGCACAAAATTTTGGCGGCCATTTCGAATGAATATTTGCGAGGATTTTTCAGCAAATCCTCTTCTAAAGATATTTTTTGTTTCCGAACTGTGTTTCCCATTTTCTTAACGTTCCGTTCCGATTTTTAACAGTAACATTCGTGAAAGTATTTATTGCGGTGTAACTGGACAAAAATTTACTGATAACCAAGCTCAAAGGCATTCCCTTGTTGTATAGATTGTCATCGAAATGTATTTCTATATTCGTTCCGCTTATCAATCCATTCCAAGTCTGAGTAGAGATTCTTTTAACCCCGGTATGGCTATACATTTCCGTAATCGCGTTGATCTCTCTCTCCAAAGATGAATTGGTCAGATCTAAAAACAGCCGTAAAATTTCCTTCAGCTTTAATATTCCATGATTCGAAAAAGACATGGAATTCATGGAAAGTATCGAAATTAATTTCCAAAGAACAGCTCCGTTTTTCAGCGCATTTTTTTGCGGAGTCGGACGATTAACGCAATAGATCTGCTTCACGGGAAGAGATATATCCACTTGTAATTCTCCATGAACGGGAATATCCTCGGCGGCATGTCGATTGGTGCAGATAGTATATGCGTAAAATACCCGATCCACGTGTTGTTGCGGATTGAAATTTTCATCTACGAACGAAATATACGCGTCGTCTCCCATTGCCTCTTGAAACATGGACTCTCTCCTTCTGGCAACCCATGCTATATCTAATTTTGATGTGGATGAAAAATGATTACAGGAGTAAAACTCGGGAACAAATATTTCGTCGTTAGTTTCCGGATCAACCTCCACCATTTTTTCTATCATGTAGATCTCATGACTTGTGTAAAGACGATAGTCCGGGATTAGTAGATATTCGACCTGCTTATAATCCAATCGCAATGGCTCGGTAACTTTCGGGAACAGATTCGCCGCCGGTACCGTCGACATAGAAAAATCTCGGGCCGAGACTTGCATCTGAATGTCCTCACCGATCGGAATATACAGTGTAAAATTCTCAGGCAGATTATGATTAATCGGAATATCAAATCCGTAGAATTTATCAGGAAAAGCGAAATACTCCTGCAGATACCGAAAACTTTTGAGAACATTACTCGGATAAACGAACAATGCCTCGTCATCTTCCAACCCCACGGGAGATATTTTTCCCAGATTTTTGTAAACTCCCGCATGCTCCAGAATAGCAGACTCTTCGGTAGAAAAAATTCCCGCAAAAATTCTTCCGCGCAGCAAAGCATCCGACATAATATAAAATCGCAGTTTGTCGGGAGCAATTCCTTCTTCCGCACAATGAAATTGCATTTTCAAAAATGTCGAGGCCTTTACCGAATAATGATTCAAATGCTCCTTCGCGACTATTTCCGCATGCTTGAGTTCAATTGGCCAGATTTTTAGGTCGTGAGCCGTTCTGAAAGAGCAGACAGTTCCATCACGACTCGTCGCTCTCAAAATCGTGTGACGAGGAACAACCATTCCGGCATTTTTTATTGCTCGCGATATATCTATGTCGAAATTCACCATGACCGACGATGGCGTCGGCAAGGCCAGCGGCTTGTACATTACCCCCAGCAAAGCATTGGCTATCTCCGGATATTGATCATCGATTTGCTTCTGCAACTTCCCTGTCAGAAAAGCGACACTCTCTATCAATCTTTCCACGTGCGGATCGGAAGATTCTTCATGAGATAAATCCAACCGTCGCGCTATCTTGGGAAAATGTCTGGCGAAATCCTCTCCCGACGACCGCAAATAAGTCAATTCATGTCGGTAATATTCAGCGAGTGTGTCTAGTGCAGATCTAATCATTGCGTCTCCATAACAATAGGAAAGGACAGAGGGACTCTTTTATTTCCCTCTACTATATCGGCGTCAATTTGCAAATAAGCTTTACCCGGATCGACTCCGTAACTAACTACATGCACTTGGACATTAGTTAACCGTGACTCGAATTCCGTAATCACCCGTTTTACCCGATTTTCCAAATCCTGGATTTCGAAAACAGTTTCGGCAGAACTCGGCGCAGTACAAGTAACCCCGTAAGAAAACGGAAACTTTATTGTTTTTGAATAATCTATCCAAACCGGAGATATTTTCGTGTTAAGCAATAGCGTCAAATCCTTAGAAATAGATTCGTGCAGTTCATCAATCGAAATATAATGTTTCGCCTCAATCTCAAAAGATTCTTTCGGATTGTCGTCCACAAGACGGTCAAATATAGGCAGAACAGCAACTTTCCTCAATAGGATTTCACCTCCCACTTAACAAAATCAATTTGAACGCCGGCATTTCCTGCCGATGTATTGTCCGGATTAAATTTGTTATACGAATCATTTAACGACGTATACCTAAACGAAAACCCGATTGTATTATCTCGCAATCCGAAAGCATTAATTATGCATTGCTTGAACTCCTTCTTCTCCAAGGTAAAAAGTTTCCCGTTAACATTCTGGACTTTATGTATTGTAATTTGAGGAATAATTACCGACTTTGCCATTCGCCCTTGCAACATCGCACAATGAATTCCCGGAGACATATATACATGCACCTCTTTCGCATAGACAGAGCTTTCCGCCGTTTTGGTCTGATCATACAAAAACGACTTATAAATCACGTACTCTATGTGATACAGCTCTGCAAAATCCGTAAATTTATCAATCTTGCTGGAAAAAATCTTGTCGGCAGAAATCAGCCACTTATAGTCTCGAATTTTTTCCTCGAATTTCTCCTCAAACAGCTCAGGATCATCTTTCAAAAAGAACTGATTCATTACAAAAACACTCCTACTTGCGCCCATAGTAGCGCACAAATTATTAATAAATCGTAAACATAATTTTTTTAAAAATTAACTTTTTGTTAAATTTTTTGTGAAAGAATTAGGGCAAGTAAGATTATAGGAGACGAAAATGAAAAAAATATTAGCTTGCGTTTTAGCTTTGGGTTTTTGCACAACAACGGTAGAAGCCGGTCTGATATCAGGAATAAAAGACAAAGTAAAGAATACTGCATCAAAAGTAAAAAACTCTATATCAAAATCAAGTAGTGAAAATAAGGAAATCAAAACTTGGCTAAAAAATTTAAAAACTCTTATTTCCAATGTAATTCCGGATGTTCAGGAAATATCTGCAAGCGCAACAAGTAAGAGAAATAATACGACTGATAGCAAAGAAATATCTAATGCTGATAAGTTAAAATCTAATGCCGATGGTTTTAAAAAGGTACTGGAGGATTGTAAAAAAAATCCGTTTAAAATTATGAGTAGCACGGGAATAATGGAAATGTATGTCGCAGAGATTAAGAACCTTGGAGGCAACGTTTCCAAATTTTCAACTGACGATACAACTAACTACGGTAAGTTAATGAAAGTAACCAAAGAATATGAAAACAAATATAATGGTAATCTGGCAAGTATGAAAACAGCTGTTGCAGAAATAAAAAAAGGCTGGGAAAGTGATGTACCTACGAAGAACGCAGCAGAGAAGCTAGAATCTAAATTAATTGGTTATGACGTAACTAAAGTTATTAACGATACAGAATTAACGGAAATCAACAACCTTATCTCTGAGTTGAGCAACAAGTCTGGGAAGGAGCACAAGGATATAAAAATATTAACCGAGGGAGTAACGTACTTAAAGAATCACGCAAAATACAAAAAACAAAGCGATGAGATGGCTCTGCCTTTCCTAAATAGATTGAGCAACAAGTTGAATAATACAACAAAACAAGCGGTTGATGCGACAGAGAGATTTGGTAAAGGCGTTAGTGAAATTCAGACTACCCAGGATAATGTAGAAGAAGCACTTAAAAATAATACTACAAAGTAAAAAACCAACCGTGTTTGTAGTTAAATGCGCAGACTGAACAATGAGAAATATACCAATCCGAAAGATATGACGATTGGTATTTTTCTTTCTGAGTAAATCGATAGAGAACGGTAAGGTAACGAACCGAAAAACCTTCCCCGTCGGATACATTTGAACCGGTGATTGCAGCAAAAAAACCTCTATGGCTGAAAATGTCACAAACGAAACCTCAAATCTCCGCAATCTTTCGCGGCGCAGAATCAGTCAGCAGAGCCTTATGCCGCTTAGTTTCCGAGAAAATCGTTCCATTATCTCCTGACGTTTAAGCTTTTTGGGATATATTCGCTCGGTATTAACTTTACCTTAAACTTTATATGAGAAAATTAAGCTTAGAGTTGAGAGTACGAGAAAGTAAAATGAAGAAATTATTGGTTTTCGCTGCAATACTGAGTTTTTGTACCACAGAGACTTATGGTCTTTGGGGAGGTATTTTAAACACCACGGCAAAAGTGATGCAGCAACTCACCCCTAACGGAATGATGCAGCAAAACATGGGAATCAACGGAACACAGCAACAAATGGTCGGCAACCAAATGCCGTACCCCTACAATACGCAACCGGTTAGCAACAACGCTTTTTACCCCATGGGAAATAATTCAAATCAATTTGGCACCAACGCTTTCTACCCCATGGGAAATACTGCAGCAGCGGGGATAAATCAACTAGTAAATACTACAGCAACGGGAATAAATCAACTTAGAACCAACGTGGGGAATACAATGCAACAGGTTAGCAACCAAATGCAATACAATGCCGAAATAGTAGATTCAGCGACCGTTAAACCAATTCTTCTAGACATGATTACCCTAGCAACTAAAATACGAGATACTTATGGAGCACAATATCCGCAAATCACTGCTTGGTCCCAAACTCTAATTTATACCCTAACAGAGTGCTTAAAGCTGAATAAATTTTCATTTCTTCAATTACAAGTAATTCTTAAATATACCACAAAAGTATGCAAAATTTTGGACACCATTAACGAACAAGCTCAAACCGCATCCCAAGATCTTTGGGACCTTTTTTATAAATTATCTGCTACTTTTGATTAAATTCACAAAACAAGCATTTTTGAAAAACAAAACCGCATAAACAGCAACTTATTTTGATAAAATTTTATATTTACATCTTAACTCCGAGTTAATATTCGCGCAATATGTTGAATGTATGTTGAGCAGATCGAGATGTAGAGGTGTTTTTTCACGCCACCGCAACATTCCGATCGGGAAACAAAATAGGAGGAAGTATGAAGTCGAAATTTTTAAACATATGTTCAATCGGGGCGTTACTGTGTAATGAGTGTTCTTTCGCGATGAACGCCGAAGAAAATCGCCATCAATTGCGTCGAACAGAGTCGCACAGACAACTCCTCGTATCACAACAAGAATCAAGAAATGCGTCGGATATCTGCAATGAATCACTCTTAAATTTGAACAAAATATCCAACCAAGAACTTATCCAATATGAATCATTTCATAACATAAAAAATCTGGAAATGAATGTCGAATACTTATACGGGAATAAGACTAATTTACTTCTAAAATTATCCGCTATACCTTTCCCTCAATTACGAAGCCTGAAATTAGTCGGAAACGTGGGAGAAAACAAAACAATACTGAGAAATTTGAATGATTTGCTATCCAAAACTTCACAATTAAAAGAACTGTTTCTCTCCGAGAATAAATTGAAGTCTTTTCCCCATGCAATATATAAATTGAAAAAATTGGAGACATTGGATCTCAGCAAAAACCCCCAGATAAAAAAACTGCCGAAATCTCTATGGAAATTCCCCAATCTGCAGAAAGTAATAATAAATGCCGACTTAATATCTTCAAATCAGGTCCCCGAATACATCGATATGTTAAAAAATGAAGAAATTATAACCTTTCTCAATTCGTACAAAAACAAGCATAAATTGAGCAACTCCCAAATAGAAGCTACGATAAACAATCTTCATTTTTGCAAAGTGATTTCTATCATCGGATGTCATTGGAATGATGAAACCCGCTCTTGGATTAAAGTTTCCTCCAAGAATTCATCAAAAGTCGTGAAGTTAAAAAACATGTCGATCGAAAATGCATTAGTTAATTACATTAAAGGGAAAGAGCATTGGACCGCAGTAACAAAATTGATAACTCACAACGTTAATATCAAAACCGAGGAGGTCAATTCTCCGGACAAATACGGAATTCCGCTGTTAGTAAAGGCAGCTGAAAGCGGACATTTGAAAGTAGTGCAATATCTGGTTGAACACGGTGCCGACATTCATTCACAAACCAAGTTTAAAAATACGGCGTTAATGAGCGCATCTCTATTTGGCTATTTGGACATCGTGAAATACTTAGTTGATCAGGGAGCAAATGTTAACGGTTATAATGTGGGGGGAGAAACGGCATTAATGAGAGCCGCGGGACAAAAATATCTGAGCATTGTAAAACATTTGATCCAAAACGGTGCCAACATTAACGCGATGGATAGATTCGGTGATACGGCATTGATAAAAGGAGCATATCGCGGATCTTTAAGTATCGTAAAACATCTGGTTAAACACGGCGCGGATATCAATACCCGGGACAACGGCGGAAATACAGTGCTAATGCGGGCCGTCCTGGAAGGACAAATAAATATAGTAAAATTTTTAATTAGTAGCGGTGTGAATATCAACGACCAAAATAAATACGGCGAAACAGCATTAATGGTAGCTATTAAAGAGGAACAATTAAAAGTCGCAAAATGCCTGGCAGAAAGTGGCGCAGACATCGGTATAACTGACAACAACGGCAACACCGCACTGTATTTCGCTCAAGAACGATTAAAAAAATCCAGAAACGAGGATAGGCAGAAATATCAAGAATTGGTGGAACTGTTGGAACAAAAAATGACACCAACCTCAGAAAATGCTCTCTAATGCGCCGAATAAAAAATCGAAGGGGCAACCGCAGTGATCGCCTCATTCGTGATTCAAGAAAAATTAGCTTGGATTATTTCTTTTTCTTCGCTTCTGCGGCAACCTTTAACATCTCGATTATTTTATTATGATCCGCCTCTTCCGCGTAATCCATGGCAGTCTTCCCGTCTTTATCCTTTGCGTTAATATCAATACCCTCTTCCTTTTTCCTCGTTATCTTGGATACCATCTTCTTTATCGCGCTCTTCTTTTTCTTCTTTTCGAGCAAAGATCGCACTATATCCTCCTTTCCGGAACTTGCTGCAAACATCAAAGCGGTTTTGTCATCATTGTCTCTTGCATTAACATCGGCTCCTTTTTCAATTAA
>CACXWU010000013.1 GCA_902771535.1 uncultured Pseudomonadota bacterium
CAGCGGTTTGCGCGATGGCGTTCTCGGCGAACGCGGATGTAGCGAGTGAAGTAGAGGTTATTGAAGCCGCTCAAACGAGTGCTTTCAGCAGCATCTACGGCGGTTTGGGAATCGGCGGAAGTTTCTTGAAGTTTGCCGACGGAGACTTGAAGGCCAATCGTTTCATGGGTTCTTTCGTCCTCGGTGGCGGAAAAGTGTTCAATAACAACGTATACGTTGGTGGTGAGTTCCTGGCCGACTTCATGAAGAATAAGAAATGGGAAGATAACAAGGGCAATGCTGAGAGCAAGGGATTTATGCCGCAGATCGATTTGAAAGTTGGTTATGCGTTCAAGAATAATTCTCTGGTTTACGGAAAATTGGGATGTGCGTGGTCGAAGGTGTCCTTATATGACAAGTCTGAAGATGAATCGGAATCTAAGACAAAAGCTTCTTTCGTGTTGGGTTTGGGAGCGGAAAAAGCTTTCTGCAAGAAGTTTTCTGCTGCCGTTGAAGGTGATTACAACTTCGGATGGAAGTGGAACGATGTGCGCAACAACAAGGGTTGGACTGTTCGCGCTTTGGTTAAGTACAACGTGAAGTACTAATCCATCGTCATATATTGACAGGGCCTCGGTTTGTCCGGGGTATTTAGTTAGCCTCGGCTTAGGTCGGGGCTTTTTTATTTGAAAATTTTTTGTGAAGAGTGTCGTTCGGCGTTTCGTTAAAATTTCGTAAATATTATTAGTCCCGAATGTGATAAAAAAATCACCGCTTGCTTGGAAAATCTTTCGAGCTGTTGAGAAAAACCTCTCCCTGTTGTAGCCTTGAACAAGTTTTGTGTTATAGGAGTTGAAATGAAAAAAGTAGTATTAAGCGCGGCGGTTTGCGCGATGGCGTTTTCAGCAAACGCAGATGTAGCAAACGAATCAGCAGTTGCTGAGGCTGTTTCGGAAAGTGTTTTCAGTAGTTTTTATGGCGGTTTGGGAATTGGCGGAAGCTTTTTGAAGTCCTCCATAGATGGGATGAAAGACATGAAAACCACTAATTTTATGGGGACTTTCGTACTCGGTGGCGGAAAAGTTTTCGAAAACAGGTCATACATGGGCGGAGAGTTTTTGATCAACTTTATGCAGAATAAAAAGAAGTTTTACGAAGATTATGCTCCAGGTGCCAATCTTCAAATGAAAGGTTTTTCCCCCCAAGTTAGCGTGAAATTAGGTTACAATATGCGTAAAGATGTGTTGGGTTACGGAAAAATGGGATGTGCTTGGTCGAAAATATCTTTCTTCGACGGTAAAGATAATCATTCGAAAAATAAAACCTCCTTCGTGTTGGGAGTAGGTGCGGAAAAATCTTTTTTTCCAGATGTTTCCGCAGCAATAGAAGCTGACTATAATTTCGGATTTAAGACAGATGATGGCGGAATTGGTGTAAATAAAGTCAGAGCAAACAAAGGATGGTCCATTCGCGCCCTGGCGAAGTGTAATGTAAAGTACTGATTTCTTTTACAGATCAACCAAGCCTCGGTCTCGATCGGGGCTTTTTTTATCGATACGTACCAAAAACAACAACACCTGCCTGCAAACTGCAAACAAGTAAGTCTACGCAAATATAATGAAAAAAAGGAGAGAAGAGATCTCTCCCAAAATTATTTAACTGACTCTTTTAATGTTTTTCCGACCTTGAACTTTACTGTCTTTGTCGCCGGAATATCCATCATTTTTCCTGTCTGGAAGTTACGTGCTGTTCTGGCAGCTCTCTTTCCGACTGAAAAAGAACCAAATCCCGGAATGACAACGTCTCCACCGGACTTCAATTCTTTTTGGATTACCTCAATAATAGAATTTAGGCAATCTCCCACACTTTTTTGGGATAAACCGCAGTTTCCCGCGACTTTGTGAATTAACTCTGTCTTGTTCATTTTTTAACCTCTAGTACTACAATGCTCAACTCTAACACTAATTTGTTCGCATTTGCAATAGAGAGACTATAAATTGAAGTTTATTAACTGCTTATATTGCAAAAATTTAAAATATATTAGAGCTTTGTGCTAAAAATGTTTAAAATTTAGGACTTATATAACGTGTGTTTCACGGAGCGCATCGCTTTTCGAGCCTTTTCACTTGGATTAACCAAAATTTTTTTTGAAGATTTTTTCCAGACATGAAGATCGTCGGTACTGTTTCCGGCATAAGTAAATCCGTTTGTAAACAGTTTCGCAAGTTTCTGAGCTTTGTTTTTTCCGACGAGATTGGTTTTTAAATCACTGGCGAAAACTCCGTCGAAAATCTGAAGGTAGTCAGCAACTTGTTTTGCGTATTTTTCCGTAGAGCCAGTTGCCAAATATATTTTGCTTCCCTCCGATTTTCTCTGAATAAGATAGGACAGAAAATCAGAATTGTAGGGCAAGGCGGAGGGATCGACTTCAACTTCCTTCGCTACTCTGTATTTAAGATAGGGAACCCCCTTAAAGTACCAGAAAACCAGCTTGAAGACATTGAGAAGATTTTTCTTTACGAATTTTTTTGCGGAGTCCCAAGACAAATCGGATCTTATCAAGGTACCGTCCAAATCGACGCAGATTATTTCGTCATTGTCTGCCATCGATTACCTCTAACCTTCTACTCATTTTTTCTTGGATACACTCACCATTACCGGGCGCAACAGTCTGTCGTGGTACTTATACCCAGTCTGAAACACTTTTACCACAGTTCCTGCCGGTTGTTGATCGTTCTCGACCTCGCACATCGCCTGATGTAATTCATGATTAAACGGATTGCCCGCGGAAACCTCTATGCGGGAAATACCATACTTTTGGAAAGTCGATAATAGTTCCTTTTCGCAGATCGCAATTCCGTCAAAATAGGCCTTCAAATTAGGGTCGGCGTCGATTTTATCCTTTACGGAATCGATACTACCATTGATTCTTTCAAAATTGTCCAAGACAGCCAAAAGATCGCGAGCAAAATTCTTGTTGGCGTATTTTACAGCGTCGTCTTTCTCTTTCTCTAGGCGCTTTCTTAGGTTCTCAGACTCAGCAGTTTTCCGAAGAAGTGCGTCCTTCAGCGTGTTGATCTGATCAAGCAAATTCTCCTGTGATTCTTTTTCGGACTCTGAATTTTTATCAGACTTTTCCGAAACTTCAATCTTTTCTTCAGATTCAACTTCTTCTTGGTTAATGTTTTCTTTCCTATCTTTCATAACCCGACCTTTTCCTAAAATTATTTTTCCGACTTGTCCCAGAATGCCTTTACAGGACGCGGTCTGCGATTTTCATCCAGTGCCACCATTACGAAGGTTCCCTTAACAGCGTTCAACACTTCACTGTTTCCCTTTCTGCAGATATCCACGTAAACATTCAAAGTCATGGATGTATTTCCGATTTTTTCGATTTCTGCATAAACTGAAACTTCGTCTCCTACAAAGATAGGGGTATCAAAAGTAACATTATTGATCGCCTTCGTAGCAATAGACCCGCGAGCCAAACGAGCAGCAATACTTCCCGCAGCAATATCCATCAGAGACATGATCCACCCGCCGAAAATATCTCCCCATGGATTGGTATCCGCCGGCACCGCAATCGTTCTCGAAACTAAAACTCTCTCTTTAGTGTTCATTGTAATTTCTCTCAACTAATGGAGTTGAATTGTATCAGTTTTAACCAAAATGTCAATCCGTGACGATGATTTTTAACTTAGAAATATGTGAGCCAATCCCAGAAATGCAATGTATCCGGAAACGTCTGTTATTGTGGTGATCAATGGACCAGAGCTTAGAGATGAATCGTATCCAAAGCGATAAAAAATAATAGGAAGGGCAACTCCGATAAATGAGGCCCAGGTTGCGCAAAAGACCATGGTTCCCAAAAGCAACAGAGATAATCTGATATCGTTAAACCAAAAAAGAACGGTAGCTCCCAGGAACAGACCAATCATCAGTCCGTTAAAAACTCCCATAAGAGTTTCTTTTTTAACTACTTTGGAATATTGTGCTTCGCGAAACTCTTTAGCAGAAAATGCTTTAATAACGACGCTTGCCGTTTGAATTCCGATGTTTCCGCCCAAAGCTCCCGCAATAGGCATTAATACCGCCAGTGCCACAGTTTGCTGAATAATATTTTGAAACAGTGAAATAATAAAAGGGGATAGCAAAGTGTTGATTACCGCAAATGACAACCAGCGCAACCTTTTAAAACAGTTCATTATCAGAGACGTATTTGCTTCGTCATCTTCAGAAGTTCCTGTTAATTGATTAAAATCTTCGGTGATTTCTTCCTGAGCGATATCTATAAGGTCTGCGGATCTGATCAATCCGATCATGTGGTTGTTTCTGTCCACCACAGGAAGTCTTACGAAATGATATTTATTGAACAGATTATATGCTATTTCCTGATCATCTGTTGCGGCAATTTCAATGATGTCCGGACTTTCTATATCTTTGAGCTTTTTCTTTTTGTGCGATTTTAATAAGCGAGTAAGCGATATCAGTCCCGTAAGTTTATGATTGTCATCTTCAATAAAAATTTCCGAACAGCTATCGGGTGCATCCTTTTTTTTCTTGATATATTTGAGAGTTTCTTCTACCGAAAGATTTTCCGAAATTAATATAAAATCAAAGGACATGTTTCGTCCGACCGAATTTTCCGGATACGCCATAAGGAACTTGACGATGGCTTTCATCTTTTTCGGCATCATCTCGAAGAATTGTTTGCGATCCTTCACATTCAGTTGTTCAACTAATTCGATCAGTTCGTCTTTTTTCAAAAGATGAATAGAATTTTTGAAATGATCTAATCCGAAGAAAGCTATGGTTTTTGTACGGTAGGGATTTACGAGATTTACCAAAACACGGGAATCCACAAGTTGTGGTACGAGTTTAAAAAATATTTGTCGAGAGTCGGAGTCCAAATCTTCAATAACATCTGAAATGTCCGCAGGATGCTTGTTGTTTAATATATGAGAGATTTTTTTGATCTTCATTTCATCATTGCAGATTTCGTTATTTATTATATTGGAAATTTTCCTGGAAATTCTCGGCATTTTCCCCTTATAACTCCCCATATGTTCGTAATGCTAATTTTCTGGCGCTATTCATTTCTACCCATCCATTATGCAATACAATTCCTTACAAAGTAAATTGTTCTAGAATAAAGTTAATAACTCGTTAGAATTTTGCAAAAATCTCAAAAAATCGTTCGAATTCTGCTAAAATCCGTGTTTTTGTAAGATTTCCAGTTTAAATTTGCGATATTTATCCTTAAATGCGGAGTCTTTTTTTATGGATTCGAAGTTCGGCATTTGATTTGCTTTAACTCGTGACAGAATTTTGTAGATATCTCGAATTTTTCGTTCGGAACCCTTGAAGTTCGCGTTAGGTACCGCTGCTTTACAAATGGCCAAGAAATTCTCGAAATCTGCCGGCGTTCTTTTTATGTAATCGTCCGTCAGATCCAGTAACTGTTCGATGTCCATTTTATCTATTTGCTGAAACTTTTTGTAATTTTTACATACAAACACCGCAAAACTCCGAAAATCATTCGGAATTTTTAGCGTATGACAAATATCCTTAATTATTTGAACTCCTCGTTGTGCGGAGTTTTCGCAAGAGGGGCTTGTGTCGGAAGATTTTGTTTCACCGATATCGTGCAACAAAGTCGCAAACTTTACAATTTCATTGTCTTTACTTACATTCTTCAGGCAGTCTATAGTGTGTTCCGCGAGAGTTCCTTTCCGAGAATCTTTCTTTACGAACCAAAGCCTTTCGACGGCGGATAGAATTTTCTTAAGAGCAAAACATTCGTGGGCGACTTCAACGAATCTGTAGAAATTCGGGTAGCGCAAAGCCTTTTTTATCTCGCCCCAAATCCTTTCAGCGGAAAGATTTTCCAACTGATTTTGAAGTACCATATCCCGCGCCAAATTCATGGTTTCCCTGGCAACTGAAAAGTTCAGTTGGGCAGCGAATCGACATAGTCTTATAACTCGCAGAGGATCTTCAACGAAATGGGGACTGATATGCCGAAGAATTTTGTTATGGATATCTTCAACTCCCCCGTGATAATCGATGATCTTATCTTCCTCGATGTCGTAGGCAATCGCATTACAGCTAAAATCGCGCCTGATCAAATCATCTTTCAACGTTATCGACTTATCGAAAAAAAAGCCGAAATCGGTATGCTTAGGGCCTGTCTTTACCTCTTTACGGGCGAGGGCATATTCTTCATTTGAACCTTTGCGGATAAAAACAGGAAAACTCTTCCCCACGGGACGAAAGCCTCTCATAAGCATGTCCTCGATAGTAGCTCCGACTACGACATAATCCCTGTCGTTCGGAACGACCCCCATTATTTGATCCCTTACTGCGCCACCGACTAAATATATCTTCATATTACCCACAACACGGACCATATACTAACACCATAACCAATATTTGTTAACGAATTATTTACGACCACAAAAAAATTCTAAAACTTTTAATGCTAAATCACCACTTTCAGTTTATCAAATTTTTTATAAACAAGTATAGATTATATACAAAACCGACAACTACCCTGCGAGTGTTAAACACGGTATTGCTGAGCTTTATTTTCTTATCGTTGAATTTTTTAGTTGTCTCAGACTTAATTTGTGAACTTCCGAAATTCTGTTTTACTACGCGAGGTTCGACTCCGACGAATTTTATGTCGAATTCCCACGATGCAGCAAAATAATGATCAAAAGGCATAATGATCGGATAAAATTTTTCCAAAAGTTTTTTTGCAGCGTATCGATTTATCAAATAACAACCTGCGTGAGTTATGGGTGTAAAATAGAGAGACATGTGCTTATCTTCATAAAGATCCTCAATTTTAAAAGGAAATCCATCATGAAATGTTTCAAAATTGAGAATATCCCAGAGATCTTTTTTTTCTATGGCTCTGTTGACGCACTCTCTCAACTCATGCGGATTAAATGTTACATCATCCTCAAATATTAGCGCGAACTCATATTCGGATTCCAAAAACCTTTCCAGTGCTTTTTCGTGACTCAGAGAACAACCGATAGTTCCCCGTTCCGGCAGCATTTTAAAATAGCTTTTGAATTTTTTGTAATCACAAACTTTGTGAAGTTCTTCTTCCGAGAGCTGCTTCCCATCGATTGCGGAAATTCTTTCAACTGGAAATCCTAACTGATCGATGTTCGGTTTAACGAATTCCAAACGTTCCGTCGCTCTGTCAAGATTTACTAAAAAAGCTCCGACAGAATTGGGAGCAAACCCCGCGTGAATCTTAAAATCCGAACGCGATTTGTTAAACAAAAAATCGAACATAAATCCTTCCTTGATTTTTCCCAGTCATAATTCTGAGTCTATGCAATCCTGAAGCGATTCTATTTGTAAAAAAGTTTTTATGCAAGTTTTTATTGCCCTCTTGAAATTTTTAACAAAATGAATTAATAGTAAGTCTCGTATAAGTTAAAAGGAATTAAGTTATGCTTGCAGTTATGAAAACAGGCGGTAAACAGTACAAAGTAAAAGAAGGCGATTTCATTTCTGTCGAGAAGTTGTCTCTTGATTTGGGCGCGAAGTTGGAAATCAGTGACGTTCTGATGATCGAAAAAGACGGAGATGTAAAAGTCGGAACACCTTATGTTAAGAATGCCTCCGTGTCCGCGAGCGTTATTGAACATAAGAAGCACAAGACAGTTATGGTTTTCAAAAAGAGTCGTCGTAAAAACTATCGCAGAAAAAATGGTCATCGCCAGATTTCGACCATTTTGAAGATCGATAGTATCAAAGGTTAAGGAGTCAGCAAATGTCAACAAAAAAAGCCGGTGGAAGTTCTAAGAACGGGCGCGATTCGGAAAGTAAAAGGTTAGGTGTGAAGCGTTTTGGCGGTCAGGCGGTAAAGGCGGGTAACATTATCGTCAGACAACGCGGAACAAAAATGAAGGCCGGGGAAAATGTCGGTTTAGGAAAAGATCACACAATCTTCGCGACAGCAGACGGAATTGTGAAGTTTTCCAAGAATGCTCAGGGACGCTGCACTGTATCAGTAATTTCTGAGTAATCAGAACAAAGTTTATCCTTTCTGTAAAGGCTCCTTCGGGGGTCTTTTTTGTTAAGAGTCAAAATTGTATTGCAAACAAGCTAGACATATGGTAAAAGCTTAGGTGTTTGAATAGTTGTTTGATTTCAGAAGAGAGAGTCAAAAACATGAAAAAATTAGCGTTGGTTGTTGGAAGTTTATTAAGTTCGTTTGAGTTGCTAGCAGGTAATTTTGTCCCTGTTTGTTTAAATGTCGGAGACGATCGAAAAGCGGCGGTTTATGATGCGGTTGTGAAAAATAGTTTTGTAACACAGCTAGATTCAAAGAAAGCCGCAAATTTGTCGGAAGAAGATAAAAATGAGATAATAAACGATGAAAGCGAATTCCTGAAAAAGAAGATTCAATCAGTGGATCCATCTGCAAAAGTAGCTTTTATTCCGAAAAGTTTGTATCAGCTTTTTATATGGAATTTATTTTTGGATGAATTAAATCAAAAAGAGAGTTCTGAGGAGCGTCTAAAGTTTTTTTGGACTGAAGGATGGAATAGAGACGCTACCGAATATAACAATGGTATTGCCCTGAAAGCAAACAGTTACGGTCCTGGACAAGGTTCTTGCTTTGGTTACATGAATAGGGATGCTGTTAAGTCATACTTTTGGAAGATTAATGACAGTATAATTCCTTTTTTGGACGATATTTCGACGGAAGAGGTTTATAGCGAAATTAATTTACGAAAAATAACGAAAAAATTATTGAAAGATCTTCCGAAAAAATTCGAGGGTATAAGAAAAGTACATTTCGATGGGCAAATAGGTGTTTTGTTGGAGTTTTTGAAAAGCGAATATAATGACATAGTTGCAGATCTTATTGTAGAAGAAAGTAAAGCTCCAGAAAATACTTATAGAATCTATACAGGAGAGCAGGTGGAACAGGATATTTTAGAAGGTCGAGATGATAATCATTCCAGTTCTTTTAGCGATGGAATGTTTAGCGGGATTATCGCGGAACCTATGCACGCAATGGCGTTTGGTTATGCATTGAAGTGTCACCATATGAAGAGTGTAGATTTACCTAAAGAAGAGTTATTGAATACTAAAACAGATTCATTCGGTATCGAAACATTTGGGTTATCCGTTTCTATTCCTCCGGTTATATGTATGGGAGCAACAGTGGGGCACGGAGAATATTTTCACGTAAGAATTAAGGTTAAGGCGGATACTTTGGAAAAAGAATCTAGTTATATTTCCGGAGTATATGGAACGGCTTCGAAGAAGGAAACTCCATGGTACGTTACTTATTCTTCCCCGGTAGAAAATTTCTGGGGGAGACTCGAACTATCGAGTGAAAAAACATATAAGCTTTCTAATAAAAAAGATTTAAATGTGAAAACTTACAAGTAGAACTCAAGGAAATAAATTCAGTTATCTTCCTGGCTTTTGTAAAGACAAAACACAAGCGGCAGTCTTTGGCTGCCTGAATTATTTCCGATAATCTACTGCGCGAGTTGCTGAATTAGTTCAAATGTTTTACAGTCAAACGCACACTAAATCTTTAAATAAAAAACACCCTGAATTACGAATCCAAAAACGTTTTCAGTTTCCTCGAACGGCTCGGGTGCTTCAGTTTTCTGAGAGCTTTCGCCTCGATCTGTCGGATGCGTTCGCGGGTGACCGAGAACTGCTGTCCGACTTCCTCCAAAGTGTGGTCGGAATTCATACCTATTCCGAATCTCATTCTCAGAACGCGCTCCTCTCTCGGAGTAAGGCTGGCCAGCACTAAGGTCGTGGTTTCACGCAGGTTCTCATTAACTGCAGACTCCACCGGCTGCGCGATATTCTTGTCCTCGATAAAATCTCCGAGATGCGAATCGTCCTCATCTCCAATCGGAGCTTCCAGACTGACAGGCTCTTTCGAAATTTTCAAAACCTTTCGAACCTTTTCCAGCGGCATATGCAGACGTTCAGCCAATTCTTCCGGAGTCGGCTCTTTCCCTGTCTCATTCAGCATCTGCCTGGACGATCTCACGATTTTGTTGATGGTTTCGATCATGTGGACCGGGATTCTGATGGTCCGCGCCTGATCCGCGATAGAGCGAGTGATCGCCTGGCGAATCCACCAAGTGGCGTAGGTCGAGAATTTGTATCCGCGGCGGTATTCAAACTTGTCCACCGCCTTCATCAGTCCGATGTTGCCCTCCTGAATCAGATCCAAAAATTGCAGACCGCGATTGGTGTATTTTTTCGCGATGGAGATAACCAGACGCAGGTTGGCCTCAATCATGTCCTTTTTGGCTCGAGTTGCACATCTCTCGCCTTTTTGAATGCAGGCAACCAATTTTTTGAACACTCCGAGCGGCAATTTGGATTCTTCTTCGATTTCTTTTGCCAATGCCTGATGTTCGGAGATTTCCTTTGTACAATTTTTGAAAAATTTGTTCCAATTTGAGAACTTCAGCATGGAATTTTCCCAATCGGAATTTGTTTCGTTCCCGAGATAGTTTTTCAGGAATCCCTCTCGACTAATGCCATTGTCCTGGGCTAATTTCAAAAGCGCGCTTTCGCTCTTAATCAGTTTGCGATTTAGGGCATAAAGTTCCTCGCACATTGCTTCTATCGTCTTTTGATTGATTCCCAGCTCTGCGACGGCGTCTACCAATTCGCGTTTTTGTTTGGTTGACGGATTTTTCTTTTTGAGAATTGCCTTGTGCATCTCTATAACTTTTTGCAAGTTGTCGATAATGCCGGGGATCAGGTTGTCATCTTCGGTGCTGATTTCTTTCGGTTCATCCGAGTCTTCAGATGAATTTTCGTCATCTTCCAAGTCTTCATCATCGCTCTCAGAATCCGCTGATTCTTCCTCTTCGTCCTTCATTCCATTGTCCAACTGAAGAATTTCTCTCAGCATAATTTTGTGTTCCTTCAGGGCTTCTATCCATTCGGCGAATCTGTCGAAAGTTTTCGGACTTTCGCTCAATCCACTGAGAACCTCTGCATATCCCTGCTCGATTTTTTTCGCAAGTTCGATTTCACCATCACGGGAAAGCAACTCCACATTTCCCATTTCCCTGAGATACATACGTACCGGATCGTCCGTTCTAAGGAGATCGTTATTCTGTTCGACTTTTGTTGGTGCTACGTGATGTACATGATTTTTTTCGCGATGGAAAGTTTCTGCTTCTTCTGTTTCAATCAGCTGAATTCCCATTCCGGAGAGGCTGGACACGGCAATGTCGATTTTTTCCGAAGAAAATTTTTCTTTCGGCAGAGCGTCATTCAACTCATCGTAAGTTATGTATCCGCGTTCTTTTCCCAAAGATATCAAAGTGGCGAACTGAGTTTCAGAAGAGTTCTCCTTTTTCTGATTCTCTTCTTTGTCCTCTATATTCTCGTTTATCTTCGAATTTGAAACTGCACTCATTTTTTGCTCCTATCTTTTCCTGCGATTTAAGACTTCACTCTTCAATGCTTTTAATTTTTGCCAACTATCCTCTGAAAAAACAAAGTTAGACGATGCTTTTTGCAGATCTCTATCCAACAAAGGCTCAGATAAATGTCTTTTCAACAGCTCCGACCAGCCGGCGAAAGCGATATCATCGGCCACATTTTTATCGGCGAAATTCGCGTGCATCGCTATATCACCGAAATTTTCGTCAACAATATCCTGCAGGCGTATTACCGACTCAACAAACTTTTCAGGACTCTCTTCGGCAAAATCCGCATAATTTTTCAAAATTTTATCTTTCAAAACCTTCATCTCGGTGTTCTCGAATTCGAGTTTTATAAAATCTTCCGCAACCCTATCAATAATATAAGGGTGATTTATAAGAGTCACAACTAGTATTTTCTCAATTTTTTCTTTTGCAGAGGTCGCGGACCGTAAATTTTCCTTTTTTGTGACGCGTGTTTTGCTTTTGTACAAGGATCTTTGACGATTTTTGATATCTTGAATGTAAAAATTTCTTACGGAAATATTTTTTATGGATTCGGCTTTTCGAATCAGCATTTCGATAAGCTCAGCCTTTTGTTCGGGAGTTTCTGACGGGAATAGAGAAAACCCGCCATCCCAAAGCCATTGCGAGAGTGGTATGGCGTTGTTTATTGCTTCTGTGATTGTTGAAATTTGATTGTTATAGACCAAAAGGTCGGGGTCGGCTCCTTGGGGAAGAGTTGCGAATTTAAAAGATTTTCCCGGCTCAAGACAAGTTAAAATCCTGTCGATCCAACGGTAAGAGGCTTTAACTCCGGCAGAGTCTCCGTCCAGAGCGATAACAGGATTGTCACAAACACGCCAACACATGCCTATTTGCGCAGCGCTGATGGCTGTCCCGAGCGGTGCAACCGCACCATCAAATCCCGCTTGATGCAGTGAAATTACGTCCAAATATCCTTCCGAAATAATTATTTGGCGAGATTTTCCCTTGCGAGCGAGATTATATCCGTATAATTGCTGGCTTTTTCTGTAGATTTCCGTTTCCGGGGAATTTATGTATTTCGCTTTTTCCGATTTTTCTAAAATTCTTCCGCCGAATCCAACGCATTTGTCGCGAGAATCAACTATCGGGAAGATCAGGCGACCTCTGTATCGATTAATAAATTCATTTTTGTAATCGGATTTTATGAAAATCCCCGTTCGAACCAATTCGTCGTTGGAAAAACCTTTCTTCTTCAATAAGTTGTAAAGATCTGAGTTGGCAGGAGCAAAACCCAGTTGAAATTTTTCAATCTGTTCTTCGCTGATTTTTCTCAAATTCAAATAATCTCTGGCGGTCGAATTGCTTTTCGAGTTTAAACTTTCTGCGAAATAATTTTTTGAATAATTCATGATTTCGAAAAGCCTCGCCAAAGGATCCTCTTTTTGTGCGGAGTCGTTTTTCGGAATTTCGATTCCGTATTGATTTGCAATAATTTCGATTGCTTCCCAAAAAGAGACTTTTTCGTAATTCATAACGAACTTTATTGAGTCGCCTCCCGCATCGCATCCGAAACAATGGTACAGCCCTTTGGCTTCGTCTACGTGAAATGATCCGGTTTTTTCCTTATGGAAAGGGCAAAGCGCCTTCCATACATTTCCGACTTTATGTAAGCGTATGCGAGCGGAGATTATATCCACAATAGAAATTCGACTTTTCAGATATTCAACGAAATCTTTATTCATATTTATCTATTCATGTTCCGCCAAAGTTTCCTCTGTTTCGTACTCTTTCAAGGTCTGTCCTATATCTTTTATGAAAGGTTTCAAATATGACGTCACCTCGTTCAACAGATGCTTCATATATTCTTTTTTTTCAGCTTCCACCCTTAAAGAAATTGCGTTCTGAGTGTTGGAAGCTCTTATGAGCCACCATCCTTTTTCACCGGAGACCCTGACTCCGTCGATGTCCGCGAAATTTATTCCTCGGCTCTGAAGTTTTTCTTTTGTTTTTTCTATTATCCGAAATTTTTTATCCTCCGGGCAGCTAATTCGGATTTCGGGAGTTACGAAACCGTACGGTAAATTGTTGAAAACCTCCTTATTTTCGCCGAGAATCTCCAAACAACGCAGTGCGGCGTAAATTCCGTCATCAAATCCATACCATCTGTCTTTGAAGAAAAAATGACCGCTCATTTCTCCGGCTAACAACGCTCCCGATGACTTCATTCTCGCCTTTATGAACGTATGTCCGACTTTTTCCATGATCGGAGATCCTCCCAATTCTTTGATTCTCTGGAACAATCTGTTGCAGGATTTTACGTCTGAGATGACTTGGGCCCCGGGGTTTTTTTTCAAGAAATCGGCTGCAAAAATCTCCAACACCTGATCGCTGTATAGCGTTTCCCCATCAGAATTCACTACGCAAAGGCGGTCGCCATCACTGTCGAAAGCGAAACCTATGTCGAATTTATTATAACTCACAAATTTCCTCAGATAAGAGATGTTTTCGGCGACTGTCGGATCCGGCTGACGATTGGGAAAATTTCCATCCATATCTTCAAACAGAACGTGATGTCGACCGGGAATTCTAGTCACGATTTCTCTGATAGCGTTGCTTGTCGCTCCGTTTCCGATGTCCCAGGCGACGCGTAAATCATCTGAAAACTTGAATCCGTCTAAAATATCCTTTACGTAATTCACAAAAATATCATTCAGGATTACCTCACGTCCGTAGGATTCAATAAAGTCCCGTTGACGTATCATTTGTTCAATTTCTTTTATGTCATCCCCGTAAAACGGATCTTTTCCCAGCATAAATTTGAAACCGTTATATTCTGCGGGATTGTGTGACCCTGTTATCATAATGCCGGCGTCCATATCGAATTTATTTACCGTGTAATACATCATCGGAGTATGGCAAATGCTCAGTTCGATCACTTCCATTCCTGATTTCATTAGCCCTCGAATCAGCTGGTCTGTTAGGGTGTCCGAGGAATTTCGGCAATCATTTCCGACGCATATTTTTTTCAGATTTTTTCTATAGAGAAAGGTTCCGAAAGCTCTTCCTATATAATAGGCATGCTCAGGAAAGAGAGTTTTTCCGAAAATTCCTCTAATATCGTAATCTCTGAAAATTTCCTTAGGTAAAGGATGCTCAAATTCTTTCTGTTCTTCATCGTTCAAACAAAGCATTTCTCTCAGTTTCGCTGAAAATTTCATATTTCGTTCCAAAATGTTGTAAAAAAAACCATAGACTTCAATTATACACAATATTTTTTATAAAAGATCGAGAAAATATATAAATTTTCATAAGTTATTTACTTTTTTGTGATTTGATGGGGAAAGATAGTTATGTGGAGTTACTAATGAGGAGTTGTTTGTATAAGTTTTTATCTTTGTCCTGTATTATTGCGTTATTTGGTGGTAGCGTTCTCGCTAAGGATTACGAGCCGACAAAGAAAAGCTATCTAGATAGCAGTTATATCGACGAAAGAAGCAGCGATGACGAAGAAGTTCAAGAGATAGATTATTATCCCTTCATCAAGAGTAAGGGAGGTATGGTAAGGGAAAATGTCATTGGAGTCAGGATATCCGGAAATAAAATAATACTGCTCGGAAAAGACAGAACTTACTCCGAGGAACAGTGGAAGAACGAGGATTTTATGGAAGCGGACTGCTTTTCGAAATATCCGGAATTGCTCAGTGTAGAAATATGTAATTTGAATTTAACCAGAGAAATTTTGGAGGGTATCCGAAAGTTTTTACCGATGACCGTGAAAAATTTGATAATAAATTCCTGTGCCGTTGCGAATAAGGATTTCGAGGAATTTACGGACATTATTACACGTCACAAGCAGTTAGAATACCTAACTATTATGGATCCTAATATGGCGCGGGCTGAGTCTGCCAAATTACTTGCGGCCGTAGGCGATTTGGAAGTTATCAAATACCTAAGACTTACATTAGGTGAATTAGGTGATGAAGGGTGCACCATATTACAAAAAATTCTTGAGAAATCAAAAGATTCTATGTCGGAGCTGAATCTTGGGTTCATGAGAGTCAAGGACAGCCAGGTCTATGATAATTTGTTAAGATTTTTGGGAGAACTGAAAAAATTGAAAAGATTAGAGTATTCTGTTCTTGAAAGCACCGAAAATCAGGTTAGGGAATTCTTTAGTTCGCTGGCGAATTTGAAAGAACTCAGGGATTTGAAAATATGTTTTGATGACTTTAATTCACATGACGGAGTGGAGTCGTACCATAATTCCAAAGCCTTTAATACTGCGTTGGAGAAACTGAAGCATCTTGAGAATTTGGATATTTCGGATATGAATCTTCCGGATTCCGTATTACAAACGGTTTCCAGTGCTTTGGAAAGATTGACCAAATTGAAGACACTAAATGTTTCGGGAGATCCGATTAACGAGCAAACAGCCAGAGTTTTGGCGGCATCTCTTAAGGGAATGAATAGTTTGATTTCGTTTATTGCTAATAACTGTGAAATGAGTGATTCAGCTTTTTCATCTTTGTGCTCGGGACTACAGAACGATTCGTTGCGATACGCTTATTTCAGCGGCAATAATATTGCCGGAGCCGTGAAATCAATGCCGGTTTCGCAAATGAAAAACCTGATTGCAGTTAACTTTGCTGACAACAAAATAACATTATCCGACATTATAGGATTTATGGAGACGATTCCTAGTGAAACAAAATTGGAGGTTGTTAACTGGGAAGGAAATGATTTTACGGGGCTCAGTGAACATCAGCAGATAAAAGAAAGAAATAAACTTAAGATTTGGAAGAAAGAGCACGGAGTAAATACCCTTGATTTGGGAATATAAAAACTTTCTATAAGGGATAGTTGCGATTTTTATGAATCAGTAATTGTCCCTGTTTTTTCTTCAAAAAACTTAAAAAGCACGGTTCTATCCAATTTTAATTTGCCCCATAAATAAAGGGCTAATAATTAACTAAATTTTAACCTAATGATGTTAGCATGAAATAAAAGTTTTGGAATTGTAAGGAATGACTATGTCTGAAGAGAAAAGTAAGAAGATGGAGAAAGGGAAAATTCCGTCAAGAGAGAATAGACGTTTAAGCATTTCGTTTGTGAATTGGTGGGAGATCGACAAATAAATGTCGGAAGTAGCTGTTGTTTAAAGGAACGTAATTTTTCCTTTATTGTTTGGTGGAGATGAGTATGTCTGTTTTTGATAGTATTTTTTTCATTTTGGCTTTTGGTCTGGCCTTTTCGCTAGTAGGGCTGGGCATTTTTTTATCGAATAAGGTCTTTAAACTAATAGATTTAACCTGTGAGGCCAGTTTTGCATTGGGAGGTTGTATCTACGGTGTTATGGTGCTGGCGGGAATGAATCCGTTATTTGCAATAATAATTGCGATGTTTATAGGATACGTGGCGGGAGCTATTACAGCTTCTTTCATTAACTACATAAAACTGGATGCAATTATAGCGAGCTTACTGACTGTGGGAGGTTTGCAATCTTTGCTGACGAAATTAGTTGAATTTAAAAGGTTTGTTCCGTCTTCCGTGTTTGGGAATTTATCTCCAATCAGCAATTTTATTCTCGCTTTGGTTATTGTCTGTCCAGTTATATATTTATTCTATAAATTGATGATCTCGGAATATGGACTTTCCATGAGGATTTACGGCGACGGGGAAATAATTACCGAATCCATGGGGGTTAACGGCGCGCAGATTTTGTCTTGCGGATTGGGATTGGAAAATTTGCTTTTCGCTTTGGCAGGAGCTCTTGTTGCTCAAATAACAGGAGAATTCTCAGTCAACATGGGAAGCGGATGTATTATTTTCGGTATAACAGCCGTTATTCTAGGTGGCAGAATATTCAGTCATGTGAATATAAAAACGGCAATTATCGGGACATTTGTGGGAGCAATTTGTTATCAGGCTGCATTAAAGATACTGGTATCCAGAGAGTTGATTGGTGTAGGTGAAGAATATACCAACGTAGTGATGGCCGTAATCTTGGTTTTACTAGTTGCGTTGAAACGAAGCAGTTATGTCGATAAGACCAGAGAGAATTAGAAGGAGTGAGCTATGATAGATATAGAAGATGCATTCGTTGTATTTTATGCAGGGACTCCGTTAGAAAGAGTCGCTTTGAGAGGAGTGAAGTTTTCTGTTCAAGATGGAGAAGTTGTTTCTATTTTAGGAAATAATGGAAGCGGCAGAAGTACTTTATTGAGGTTTTTGGCCGGACACATTCAGTTGAATTTCGGAAGATTGTGGTACAACAAAGTTGATATTACCGCACAATCTTTATATTCCAGATCAAAGATAGTTTCCTCGGTGTTTTTTAATAACAATGTTTGCACAGCGGGAAGTTTGACCGTACTGGAGAATTTGATCCTGGCAACGCTGAGCCATCAGCCGAAAAGCTGCGTAAGAGAAGCTATTCGAGATGATATGGAAGAAAGATTTTACGCTCAGTTGAGAAATCTGAATTTTATGGAGATGGAGAATTTACTGCATGAAAAGGTGGATAATATTCCGAAACCTTATAAGCAAGTGTTGGCATTGTTGATTGCCGTAATCAAGGGAGCGAAAGTTCTGGTCATTGATGAGCATTCAACGGGATTGGATGAAGAAGCTTCTCTCGCGTTGCTGGAGGCCACAAGCAAGATAATCAGATCAAAAAAAATGACGACGATTATGGTTGTCAATGATCCGGAGTTTGCCTTGAAACATTCCGACAGATTGGTCGTTTTGAATTACGGACAGGTGGTTGCAAATATTTCGGGAGAAGAAAAAAATAAAATAAAACTTGAAGATTTGTATATGATGTTTAATAGGAAACCAAAAATTGTAGATAAAAAAAATGTTAGTTAGAGTTTGATATTTTTAGTGGTTTGTGCGATTATTACCGGGTCTGGAGTTTGCGGAGTGTGGCTCAGCCTGGTAGAGCACAGCCTTCGGGAGGCTGGGGTCGGAGGTTCGAATCCTCTCACTCCGACCAGTTAGACAGAGAGAACAGAGAGCATGAATATATCCTTTGAATCTAAAAAAGTAAAAATAATAATTGCCGGTGTTACAATTGTAATATTAGGAATTTTGGGTTACAGCATTTTTTCAACTTCGGATCCTGAGATAAAAGAGGGGCCGCAGAGCGTTATAGTCAGTAAAGCTGCATTTGGTTCTGTGGAAAGATATATAAATACGATCGGTACTTTGGTTCCGTGTGATTCTGTTGATTTGAAATCGGAAGTTAACGCTAAGGTGGATGAAATTTTCTTCAGCGACGGTTCCATCGTCGAAAAAGGCGATTTGTTGATTCAGTTCGACGAATCTCTTGCTCAGGCGGAAGTCAGAGAAGCAGAAGCTCGCTATCGCAAAGAAAAAATTGAATACGAATTGTTGAACAAGTTAGCCGGTCGAGGTGCCGCCGCGAAAATAAAGAAGGAGCAAGCCTATTCGGACATGCAGGTGGCGTCGGCCAAACTGAATTCAGCAAAGGTAAATTTGGAGAAACATAAGATTTTAGCTCCTTTTGGGGGAATGATCGGAATAAAACATATAAGTGCAGGACAGTTTATCCAGTCAGGTACGGATTTGGTGAAGTTAGTGGATAATCATCCGTTGAAAGTTGATTTTTCTGTGGCTGAGGTCGATGTAGATAAAATTTATGTAAGCCAGGAAATAGAAGTTTATGTAGGCGGAGACGCGTTGCAGAGCTATTCGGCCAAGATCAGTGCCATAGAGCCAGAGAGCGATAAAGTCAGCCATTCTTTCAAGGTTCGCGCAATTCTTGATATACCTGAAGAGATTGCCGTAAATTCTCAGATTTTGAAGCCGGGGCGGTTTGTGAAGGTGCGTATTACCGTTAATGAGGGAGAACAGGGAATTGTTGTTCCTGAAAGCGCCATTGAAAAGTCTGGTAACGAGAGCATGTTGTACATTGTGTCGGATGGTATGGCGATTAGACGTTTGGTTACCACGGGTATGAGAAAGGACGGCAATGTTGAAATTATTACCGGGGTTAATGAGGGGGACCTTGTAATTATCAAAGGAAAAGAAGGAGTTAGTGACGGTCGTGCCGTAAAGGTTCGCGATGAATTCAGTGCTTCTGAAATCATAAATGATTACAAAGCATATCGTGAAAAAAAACAAAGCAGGAAAAACGGCGGTAAGTAAGAATTAATTTTCGGAGAGAGGGGATTGGCATATGGGGCTAACGGAAGTTTGTATTAAAAGGCCTGTGTTTTCTACGGTTTTGACCTTGTTGATAGTCATTATCGGATTAGTATGCCAATGGCAGTTGCCCGTTCGTAAGGATCCGAAAATTGAAAAGTCCATGGTTACGGTTAAAGCAGAGTATCGTGGTGCAAGTCCGCAGGCTGTGGAAAATCAGATTACAAAAGTGTTGGAGGAGCATTTTTCAACGATTGCTGGAGTCGAAACTATGACGTCCAGCAGCAAGAATGATGAATGTGAAATAACTTTAGAATTTGAGTCTACAAGAGATCCTGATGCAGCGGCATCTGACGTGAGGGACCGATTATCAATGGCGAAAGTGTATTTGCCATGGGGAAATCCTGAACCAACAATTAGCCGCGAAGATCCTGATGATCAGGGTGGAATAGTTATAGCTTTCACCAGCGATAAAATCAGTGTAGATGATCTTCACGACTATGTTGATCGCTATGTTAAGTCGAAGTTCGAGGTTATTCCGGGTGTCGGTAAGGTGGTGCTGACCGGAGGAAATGTTAAGAAAATGAAGGTGTTCCTCGATCCGCAGCGTCTGGCGGTTTACGGATATACTCCTGCAGATGTTTTAGAAGCCTTGAGAAATCAGCATGTTCAGAGACCTTGCGGTCGATTGGTAAGTCGAGATCGCGAGTATATGCTTATTTTTGACGGAGAATTTTATAATGCCAAAGAGATGGATGAAGTCATTATTCCGAGTCTGAATGGTAAGGAAAGCATTATAAAAGTAAAAGATATCGGACATTCGGAGCTGGTTCCTGAGGACAAGAGATCGGGGTCGTGGTTTAACGGCAGGGAATGTGTTGTTTTGACCATAACAAAACAGGCGAATGCAAATCCTGTTGATTTGAGTTCGCGGGTAAAAAAAGCCATGCCGGAGGTCGAGGAATTTCTTCCGAGTGGAACTAAGATGGTGATAGCAATGGACGAGGCCCGAGATATCAGTGCTTCCATGAGAAATGTATATCGCGCGATTTTTGAGGCGACTTTCTTGGTTATTGTTGTGGTATTCCTTTTTCTTTGGTCTTTCCGAGCAACCCTGATTCCTATTGTTACCATACCTGTTTCTTTGCTCGGAACATTTGCGTTACTCGCTTTGTTTGGCTTTTCGATAAACACTTTCACTTTGTTAGCTATGGTGCTGGCGGTGGGTTTGGTTGTGGATGATGCAATCGTTGTTCTCGAGAATATTCACAAACATATGGAAAAAGGGCTCGATAAGATGAAAGCGTCGCTTGTTGGGTCGAATGAAATCTTTTTTTCGATTGTTGCCATGACCTTGACTTTGGCGTCGGCTTATATTCCGATTGCTTTGACTCCTGGAAATTTGGGAAGAAGTTTCCGTGAATTTGCTTTGACTTTGTCTGGGGCGGTCATTATTTCCGGATTTGTGGCATTAACCTTGTCTCCGATGATGTGTTCGCGACTTTTAAGTCGTAGCAGAAAAGAAAAGGCGACAGGATATTTCAAGAAATTGTCTGATAAGCAGGACGAAATTTTAAAAACCATCGACAAAAAATACTATGACGCTCTGACTTGGACTTTAGATCACAAAGTTATTGCATTATCTGTTGGGTTTGTGGTTTCGTTGATTGGAATTTTGGCCGTTTGTTATATGCCATCCGAAAGTAAACCCCTAGAAGATCAGTGTTCTCTCAGTGTCTCTGGTGAAGCACCAGTGGGGGCAAGCTTCGAGTTTGTTAAAGAGAACGCTATGAGGATTGATGAAGTCCTAAAAGAAACTCCTTATGCCGAAAACCGATATATAAATGCGGATCCGGCAAAAATTGAAGGAGGAATTTTTCTTAAGGATTGGAGCGAGAGGGATCTGGATACCAGACAAATTTCTGCTAAGATGAATCCTCTGTTGAAGGAGGTTCCGGGAATTTCTTGTCGGGTTTCTGCAGGGGCAAGTAGTGCCGATAAACCTGTTGTTCGTTTTGTTCTTCAAACTAATCAGGATTACGAATATCTTGAAAAATACGGAAATGCCTTTTTATACCACGTAAAGAATCAATATCCTTGGTTTTCAGCGATGTTGACTACATTGGTTCCGAGACAACAGGAGTATATAATAAAAATAGATCGTGACAAAGCGTCTTCGTTGGGAGTTACGGCCAACGATATTGCGAATACCATAGGCTATCTTATTAGAGGTGAAAAGGTCGGATGGGTTACGAGAGAGTCCAAGCGTGATGAGATGTTCATTCAAGTAGATCAGGATCAGCGACGGTCGATCGAGGATCTTTCAAATATCTTCGTAAAGTCTAAGCTAAACACCGGGTCTCAAAAGGACGAGCAAAGGATGGTTCCGTTAATTGATTTGGTTTCTTTCCAGGAAAATTTCTCTCCGAATAATCTGTCCCACTACAATAAAATGCTTGCGGCTAGTGCCGAAGGGCATTTGGCTGATGGAGTGAGTTTAAGCGAGGCGATTGAAGGGCTAAATAAGTTGAAAAGTACAAAATTGCCATCGACAATTCAATTGAGTTTCTCGGGCTCGACCAAGACTTATCTGGAGGAAAGTTCTTTGGTGATATTTATCTATATGCTGGCGTTGATTTTCGTTTACTTGATTTTGGCGGCACAGTTCGAGAGTTTTGTTGATCCGTTTATCATTATGTTCAGTGTTCCTTTTTCAATTACGGGGGCATTAATTGTCCTGTGGATCATTCCTGATGGTACTTTGAACATTTATTCTAAGATAGGACTTGTTACGCTGATAGGTCTCATAACAAAGCACGGAATTTTGATCGTCGATTTCGCGAACCGAGCGCGTGCGGCTGGTAAAAACGCTTTTGATGCAGTGAGGGAAGCTTCTTATATGAGATTGCGTCCGATTTTAATGACGACATTCGCTATGGTGATCGGAAATATTCCTTTGGCTTTGGCTACGGGAGCGGGAGCGGCAGCTCGCCGTCAGATAGGATGGTCTATAGTTGGCGGTATGTCAATCGGAACTCTGTTTACGTTGTTTATAGTGCCGATAGTTTACTTTTTATTCTCAAGATTTAGAAAAGTTAACACGGAGCTTTACAAATAATGAATTTTAAACACGCGAGATGTTTGTTAGCGGGGCTTGTTTTTTTGATTTTATGTTTCGATCAAACGGTCGCGAGACAGCAAAGTGACACTAGGTGTTCTGGGGATATGTCTCAGAATAGGGAAAGACAGGAAATTTTAAAAAGACTTGCGAAGCTGAAAGTGGGCTATGTATCTCCTGCCACAGGAATAGTTAAGGAATTTCAAAAAGAATACCAAAAAGACATCCAAAAGTTCGGAATACGAATACCGGACGAAGCGTTTATCGATAAAAATATTTGCAGATTTTCTGATACTGACAGCAACAGATTTAATCGGCTCAAGCAGAATATATATTCACCTGATTCTGACATAGTCTGGGCAACTCGCGGAGGGTTTGGTTGTTACAAGCTGATTAGGGCCTTGAAAAATCTTCCTCATCCCGAAAAAAAGAAAATTTTGATAGGATTCAGCGATATAACTGCGTTAAATCTTTTCATTTCGCAAAATTGGAAGGATTGGACGGTGATACACGCTCCGATGACAGTTCATCTTGCCAATGATAAGTACCATCATCCAAGTTGGGCTTTGTTATTAGATATTCTTGAGAATAAGATTACGCAGTACAAAATGACAGTTTTGACTCCTTTGAATGAAGCAGGTAAAAAGGCGAGAAAGGGTAAAGTTTGCGGTAAGCTTACTGGCGGCAATTTGACGCTGATCGAGTCCAGCTTGAAAACAAGTTGGGAAATAGACACCGACGGTAAAATTTTGTTCATCGAGGATTGTCATGAAACTGCGCCAAGCATATATCGGTCCATGTATCATTTGAAGGAAGCGGGGAAATTATCCAAGGCTAAGGCCATAGTCTTTGGACATTTTGAGGGAATTCCTAAATGCAAAGAATATTTGGAGCATTTCGCGAGCGAGGTAGATATTCCCGTGTTTATTACCGATCAGTTCGGGCACGGAAAAAATAATTTTCCGTTGGTTTATAATGCGGATGGCTGTATAGAAGGTAATTCGTTGACCATAAATTTGCTGAAAAACAGATAGAATTTCGAGAAAATAACGGATTTTTGTTGAGGGGCGTGCGTTATCCCCAAAAATAGATTGCAAACTGAGGCGATTTTTCTATACTAGAACATGATAATTTTGTAGAGGAAGTAATGTTTAAGGGGTATATTGCTGCGGTAGTAACTCCGTTTAGGGGCGGCAAGGTAGATTTTGAGTCATTCGGAAGATATATCGAATGGCTGTCGGATTCCGGAATTTCTGGGATTGTCGTTTGTGGGTCTACAGGCGAATCCCTTGCGTTAACCTCACAAGAACAGAAAGAACTAATTCAGTTCGCGAGCAAAGTCGTTTCAAGCAAGATTGCTTCGAATAAAATAAAATTGATCGGAGGGGTGATTTCCTCATCGACTGAAACTTGCTTGAATCTTATGAGAAATTCTGAGGAATTTGTCGACGGATTTCTGTGTATTTGTCCGCCTTACATAAAGCCGAGTCAGGAGCAGATTGTTACGCATTTTTCAAAGTTAAGCGCGAATACATTGAAGCCAATCATTTTATATAATAATCCGGCGCGCGTTGGGACAAACCTAGGTAAGGAAGCTTTTGATTCACTTGTGAAATTTAAAAATATCATTGCGATCAAAGAATGTGCCGGCGACTTATCCAGATTCACTCTGTGGCGAAAGGATTTAAGCAGAGATTTCGATTTTCTTACGGGTAACGACGACAGTGCGTTTGGCGCTTTGGCGATGGGAGCAGTTGGAGTTATCTCTGTGAGCGCGAATGTCTGTCCGAAACTTTGCGTTGCGGCTTATAATTCGTTTATACAAGGAGATATAGCAGCTTTTGCAAAGTACCGAGATGATTTAGCGATATTGACTTCGTTAATGTTTGCTGAGCCGAGTCCGGCACCTGCGAAATACGCTCTGAGTAGATTGAAAATCATTGCGTCAGAGGAAGTCCGCGAACCATTGACTCCGATCAGTACAAATCTCGGAAGAAAGATAGACGAATTTTTGGAAAAGATAGTTTTTGAAGAGAGAAAACAATGTCGAAATATAAGGAAATCGGCGTAAATCGAAAAGCACATTATGATTACGAAATAATCGACACTTTAGAGGCGGGGATTGTGCTTTTCGGCACGGAGGTGAAATCCCTGCGCAGCAACAAGGTAAATCTTACCGATTCCTATGCCGGATTGACGGCCGATAACGAGGTTTTTCTTTATCAAATGGGAATTCCGAAATATTCCATGGCGAATCTGACGAACCACGAGCCGAAAAGAAATCGAAAACTCCTTCTGAAAAAGAGAGAAATACAAAAATTAATCGGCGCGTTGAAAAAAAGCGGCTACTCGTTGATACCTTTGAAAATATACTTCAATGAAAAAGGTTTTGTAAAAATTTCTCTCGGTCTCGGAAAAGGTAAAAAAAATATAGACAAACGCGAAACCATCAAAGAGCGCGAATGGAATCGTGAAAAATCCAGGATTATGGAATCGTGAAAAATCCAGGATTTTGAAAAATAGTTTCCGATGAATTGAAAATAAAATTCTTTACTTGAAAAAATCAAAAAACTTGCAAATGGTTAGATATTTTTGTATAACGAGTAAACTCATGGTAGAAATGGAGAGTTTGACATGAAAAACTGCTTATTTGTCAACAATAAATGGATGATTAGCTGTTCGCTTTTGGCACTGGCGTATGCAGGAGATGTGATGGCGATGTATTGTTCGGATTCTGAGTCTAGTCTTTCTCGGAGTTCGAGTAATTTTGTATCTTCTTCGAATGAAGGTTCACAAAGTGATAAAATTGCTCAGAAAACAATGGAACCAGATGAATATAAACAGTGGGTTGATGCCGCAAAGGAAGGTAATTACGAGCTGATGAAGTCTTTTGTAGATAGAGTAGATGTTGACGAGGTCCAAGGTAACGAGTTATCTGCGTTATTATGGGCGATAGTATACGGTCATGGGGATATAATAGACTTATTAATAGAAAACGGTGCTGATGTTAATTTGCAAAATAAACAGGGTATTACTGCAGGTGAACTGGCAGTGATGATAGGAGATATTGAAATATTAGAAAAAATCGACTCGTGGCGGAATGTTTCTGATTCCGAGTCAAGTTTTTCTCAGAGTTCGAGTTTATCTAATCAGGCATCTTCTGGAAGCTTAGATTCCGCTTGTGATGATTTCGTGACCTTTGATTACCGCGATTTTTCGCATATGGGCGGAGAGCATAAAAATATAACACATTTAAAAATCGAGCAAAGGGAACCAGATTATAAAGAAGAAAAAGCTTTAGAATCAACCAATTATTCTGATTCTGGAAGCTCAGTTCGTTTTCCGGATTTGGAAGTGTTGAAAATTTTTGACCTTTCTCTTATAAAAGCAATTTCTTGGTTGCATTTAGATAAATTAAAAAAATTAATAATAAATCCGGTCTGGCGGTCGCATTCAGATGAATCAAAAAAATTAACAATAAACGATCTTTCCAAAGATATAGGAAATTTAAAAAATCTAGAAGAATTAAATCTTCGGGACTGTCGATTACATTCTTTTCCGGATTCATTGAGCAAACTGACGAAATTGAGAACATTGGACGTAAGCCAAAATGGCTTTGTAATAAGAGGGCCTTCAGAAGATATAGGAAATTTAGAAAATCTGGAAGAATTAAATCTTCGGGACTGTCGATTGCATTCTTTTCCGGATTCGTTGAGCAAACTGACGAAATTGAAGGTACTGGATATAAGCAAAAATGGTTTTAACAAAATATCGGATGTGATTTTCGAAATTCCAAATTTAAAGAAATTGATAATTAGCATAGATTATTTATCAAAGGAAGATGCGTCTTTAATGAAAGAGTTATTGGAGAAAAATATAGAGGTAAGAGATGAGAAAGGAAAAACTTCCCTTATGATCGCAGTGATGAAAGGATGGGACGATATCATCGACCTTTTTATTAAGAGAGAAGCAATAGACTCAGATTTTGTAGATATTGAAGATAATGAAGGCAATACCGCATTGCACTGGGCAGTAGATAGTTCCAATGTTAGCGCAGTCGAAAAATTAATCAACTCGGGGGCTGACGTTAATTTGAGAAACAAAAAATGGTATACTCCCTTATGGTTGTGTATAGAAAAAGAAAAACCCGCAAAAGTTCGAGGTGAGATGATGGAGTTATTGTTGGAACATGGAGGCGTGTTCCGTTGAAAATATACTTCAATGAAAAAGGGTTTGTAAAAATTTCTCTCGGTCTCGGAAAAGGTAAAAAAAATATAGACAAACGCGAAACCATCAAAGAGCGCGAATGGAATCGTGAAAAATCCAGGATTCAGGATTTTGAAAAATAGTTTCCGATGAACCTCGGTTCTTAATCTGTGAAACTGCTTCCAAAAAACTCCTCAACACTTCTGCCGAGGAGCTAAAGTTTCTGAGAATTTTTGAATTATCTCAACGCCTCTCTTTTCCTTTTCGAAGTTTTCTTCGGCTTTTCTTCCTCGGAGTCTGACTTTTTTCTTCTTTTTGTGTCAGGAGACTCTCTGCTTTCGGATTCTTTCGATGATCTTTTTCTTTTGCACCCTTTTTTCGGACTTTCGCCGGTTTTTTCATCCGAGTCGCAAGAGTTTTCGCGGTCGATGCGCATAGTCAACCTCGCGCGACCTTTGTTGTCGTATCCCTTGAACAGGACTCGAACTTCATCGCCTTCGGACAGCACATCCGAAACATCTTCAACGCGGTCTTCTGCGATCTCGCTGACGTGAACCAATCCTTCGCGAGTTCCGTAGAAGTTGACGAAAGCACCGAATTCCATGATTTTGACGACCTTCGCGTTGTAAACAGTTCCCGGCTCGGGATCGTAAGCGATTTCTTTAATCATGTTTACGGCTTTCTCCAGCGAGGCTCCACAAGCGGACGCCACAGTGACATTCCCGTCGTCATCGATATCGATTTTTGCGCCTGTAGAGTCGATAATTTCGCGAATTACCTTTCCTCCGCTGCCGATTACTTCACGAATTTTGTCCTTAGCGATCGCGAAAGTCACCAGTCTCGGCGCATTTTCATTCAATTCTTTTCTCGGTTCACTGATGCCTTTGGACATTTCTCCCAAGATGTACAAACGGCCGTCTCTCGCCTGCTTTAATGCCTTTTCGAGAATATCAAAAGTGACGCTGGTGACTTTGATGTCCATCTGCAGAGCGGTAATTCCGTTTTCCGTTCCCGCAACTTTGAAATCCATGTCGCCCAAATGATCTTCTTCCGCCATGATGTCGCTGAGAATTACATAATTGCCGTCGGAATCAATTACCAAACCCATTGCAATTCCGGCAACTGCACTTTTCAGCGGAACTCCTGCATCCATCAAAGACAGGGACGCTCCACAGATCGTTGCCATTGAAGAAGACCCGTTGCAGGACAAAACTTCCGAAACAACTCGGACTGCGTAAGGAAATTCCTCTTTTGTCGGCAAAACCTGACTGACCGCGCGCCATGCCAATCTCCCGTGACCGATTTCACGGCGTCCAGGCGATCCTAAACGGCTGATTTCTCCGACCGAGAACGGAGGAAAGTTGTAGTGCAACAAAAATCTTTCGGTATATTCCCCGGCCAATCCGTCTACCAATTGCTCGTCCTGAGACGTTCCCAGAGTCGTGATTGCTAGGGCCTGGGTTTCTCCTCTGTTGAATACCGCGGATCCGTGTACTCTCGGTAACACTGAAATTTCAGTGCTAATCGGGCGAATATCGACCGAGGAACGATCGTCAATTCTCTTTCCCGTGGACAACAACTTATCTCGTATGAACCGCGAACAAACTTCCTTGAACATTTCTTCGATGAAGTTCTCCGTAAATTCCTCTTCGCGATCCGCAAAATGAGCGACTGCCGCCTCGCGAACCTTCGCCATGGCTTCCAATCTTTCGTGTTTCGAACCCTGCGCGTAGGCATCTTCAATGTCCGACAAAAAGTTTGCAGTAATCTCTTCTATAACAGCGTCGGAGTTCGATTCTTCTGACACTTCCCAAGGATCTTTCGCAACTTCTTCCGCCAATTCTGTGATCATTTCGATAATCGGCTGATAAGACTCATGTCCAAACTTCAGGGCCGCAAGCATTTCTTTTTCGGTAAGCTGATTGGAACCCGACTCAACCATCAGTACACCTTCGGAAGATCCCGCGATAATCAAGTTTAAGTTCGAATTGTGCCCGATTTTCGGATTCAAAATAAATTCGCCGTTTTCGTATCCGATACGAGCTGCAGCGATAGGTCCGAGAAATGGAATTCCCGAAATTGTCAGTGCTGCGGATGCTCCGATGATGGAAAGAATATCGGGATCATTTTCTCCATCGAAACTCAAAACCGTACAAATGACCTGAGTTTCATTTTTGAAATTCTTGTGGAACAATGGCCTGATCGGACGGTCAATCAATCGAGAAACCAAAGTTTCGTGCTCAGATGGACGTCCCTCTCTTTTTATGAAGCCACCCGGAATTTTTCCGGCAGCGTAGGCCTTTTCTATATAGTTAACCGTCAAAGGGAAAAAGTCGACTTCGGAATTGGCTTTCTTGGCTGCAACAACGGTGCACAAAACCGTTGTATCTCCGTACCTTACAACAACAGATCCGTCCGCCTGATTTGCCCAGCGGCCCGTTTCTACGGATAATACTCCATCACCCCAGGCAATTTCTTTTTTCGTTATCATGACTTTTTCCCTGTTCAAATTATCTTCTCAAACCTAATGACTTAATGAGAGTAGCGTATCTTTCGACGCTTTCACTTTTGAGGTAATCCAATAATTTTCTTCTCTTGCTAACCATCGCCAAAAGTCCGCGCCTTGAGTGGAAATCTTTCGGATGCACAATCATGTGCTCACCAAGAGAATTAATTCTTGAGGTTAAAATTGCTACCTGAACCTCAGGCGACCCCGTGTCTCCCTCGTGCCTTGCAAATTTCTCAATAAGGTCTTTTTTTTCAATCGACATCTTTTATCTCCTAATTTAAATACATTCTGACGGCACTAATTATGCCATCCGCAGAAACAAAGCAGACCCCACAAAACTCCCTGCTCTCGCTGTCGAACAATCTTACATTCGACGAAAGAATTTCAGATTCTGCGAGCTGAACCGACAACCCATTCTGCAACTTGGATACGTAATTTTTTCCCAAAAACAAGGCCGGGATGTCGTCCAGCGGACTCTCCAATGGAATCAAATTACCATCCAACTCGCTAGTATCTACTATTTCAGCTAATTTTTCCAGTGAAATCGCTCGCTCTATTGAAAAAAAACCGGATTTTAGTCTTCTTAGTTCCTTTACATAGCACAAACTACCTAATTTTTGAGCGATATCAACGGCCAAAGTGCGAACATAAGTTCCTTTTGAACAGCAAACTTGAAATTTTGCATGGCTATTTTCGAAAAACTGTAACAATTTTAAATCATGGATGAAAACTTTTCGGGAAGGAATTTCTATGGACTTGTTTTGTCGGACCAGATCGCAGGCTCGCCGTCCGTTAATCTTTATGGCGGAAAATTTCGGAGGAATCTGCTCTATTTCTCCTAAAAATTTCGGAAGAATTTTTTTAATTTGATCCTGTGTAGGAATGGTTTTTGTGGTTTCTGTAGTTTCGCCGGTTTCGTCATAAGAATCAGTGTTTGCTCCGAAAACGACTTCAAATTCGTATATTTTTTCGACATCTTCGATAAATTGAATAAATTTTCGAGCGCGCCCTATCGCGATAGGAAGTACTCCTGTCGCGAACGGATCAAGGGTTCCGACATATCCTGTTTTTTCTTTGAGAAGTTTGCGAACCTTTACCATAGCGAAATTTGAAGAAATTCCTTTTGGTTTATCGAGACAAATCCATCCGTCCGTCATAGCTTTTCCAGTTTTTTCATTGTTTTCGAGATTTAAGCATAAATCGCTCGCAATATTAATAGGAGAGCAAAAAAATAAGAATTCTGTGTGAAAAATATTTGCGCCCGAAATTATTTCCGAGCGCAGAACAAAAGATATTAATTCCTCCTTAACAGAATGTGTCCGCTGACCATTTTGTTTAGGTCCGCCGGGTAAATTTCCCCGTCTTCATTGATGGCGTAAATTTTAAACCCAAATTCATTTATACTACTCATAAACTCCGAAGTTTGAAGTTCGTCTTTTCCATAGTCCAAAACGATTTTGATTTCCGGAGAGCGTTTGATAATTTTCTGTGCCCCATTAATAGCATTGACGATATTTTTCTTTTTACTGATTCTCAACAGGTTTATGTTTTGTAGATTCGGATAAATTTCATCTAAGGTCGATACCTCTACTTTCAAGGCGTTAAACCCTTTTTCTGACTTATAATCGGAAGGTCTAATTATTCCATATTCCGGCGATTCTTCATTTCCATAGATCAAAAGACCCTCGGAAGGTTTGTCGGATATCGCGACGGTTTTTGTAAGTACTCTGCTTTCGAATCCATTGGACTTTGCGCTCAGTTTTATTGTGTCGTTATATTTTTCGAAAGGATTCAATATGTATATTCGACCCGACCGAGAAATTAATTTCGCGATCAAAAGCTGTTGTACGCCAATGTCCTGACTTACGTATAGCACTGTATCGCCCTCTTTCAGATTTTTCCTGAAATACGTAATTATATCTTTTTCTCTAACTTCATTATTTATTTGATCGTATGAGAAAATATCACGGTTTACCTTTATTTTTATGTCATCGAAAATAACTTTTTCCTGTACGTTTTGCAGATCAGACGAAGCGTTGTCAAGAATGGTTTTGCATTGCTTTCGGTAACAAGAAATCGCAACGATCAAAGCTACCAGTATAATCACGGTAATAAAAGCATACCGCAGAGCTTTTTTTTTCAGGTCTTTAGAAATTTCTTCCATATTTATGTACTCCCAACTAGGTTATATCTTACCAAATATAGGTTAACATAAAGTTAATAATTTTTACCAAGTTTCATCTAATTTTATTTTTACTAAATTTTTCTTGTTTTTTGCGGTAATAAATTCGTCATATATTTTTAAAATTTCATATCCGCCGACAGAATCACCTTCGTGGAAAGGTTTTCCGTTTATATATGCTATGTCGTAGTGCATTATTCCATTGAGCTGATATTTCGTTATTTTTGGCAGGTCGAATAATTCAGGATATTTCTCATCATCAACATTATTTGTGTAAGTTTTATTTACATAGAAATATTTTTGCAGATTTTGCGGTGGATAGAAAATACGGCAAAGGAGAGAAACTTGTAAAAGTTTTTTCAAATTTTTAATTTTTATTTCATCGAAGGAGATTATTCCGCCGAGCTCGGTTCGCAGTTTATCGAGCAAGGTGTAAAAATCTTTTTCACTGTTAATTTTGAATTTTAATTCAAATTTTTCTGCGGAAATTTCTTTAAAAAGAACAGATGTGAGGGAAAATTTCTTGAAAATCTCGAAAATATCTTGCTTTAAATTTTCATTTTTTCCGAACATTTTTTCTTTCGGCTTTAGAAATTTTTTCAGATTTGCGTTTTTTTGAAGTTCATCGATTTTCGCTTTTCGAATTTTCTCTGCGGCCAAAATTTCATTGTAATTTCGGATTTTAAAATTCTGATAACAGCAAATCAGAATCAATGCAAATATGATTAGGAAAAGATCTCTCAATTTAATTTTAGCCACAACACAGCCTCCACAATTTGATCGGATCCTAATTTTTCATAAGACGAATTTGTTACATAATCTATTTTTATATTTGTCAGTTCTTTGATTTTTTTCAAGGACAGCTCTGCCTTGATTTTTGCAACATCGCTATTCAATTTTAAAGCTTGAATTTTTATATCATTTTTCTTACAAAATTCCGAAATTTTATTCCAATTCGGAGTATCGTTTAGCTCGATGAGTAAATTCATCAGTGAATCATAATTTTTCGATGACATATAAACAGAAAAATCTTCAGTTTTGATTTTATTATTCAGATTTTTCGGAGAGTAATCTTGGTTGTAAATTTTGTAGGAATTATGAATCACTACCGTAGTCATAATAAAAATAATGATCCACGCAAAATAACAAAGAAAATTGCATTTTTTTTGAAAAATGGGTTTTATGTTGCTGTTTTTTTCTGCGAAGTTTAGGATTTTATCGATATTCAAAAGTTTCGCATCTTCAAACTCATCAATGGTAGAAAAAATTTTGAAAGAATTTATATGCAACCTTTTCAGATACAGTTTTGTACATTCCAATTCTTGTGCGATATTTTTGGGAATGAATCGACTTAGCACGATCGCTGGACCGCAGCCGACGATTATTCTGTAACCGGACCAATTATGGCAACCCACGTATATCCAATCGTCCGCAAAATTTATTTCTTTTCGAATCAAATAATCCGCGATTATATTTTCGATTAATACGCAATTTTTCCAGCGATCGTGGAGGGTAATTTTTTGCAGGTATTTCGGTGAATTGTTGAAAATGTCGCGCCAATAAAGATGATAAAAATCCGTTCCGTATTTTCTTTTATAACGAAGAATTTTTAACGCTTCAAATATTGAACAATTTTGAAGTCGTTCCGCCGAAAACTCTGTGACATTTTTATCGAGAACGATAAGATCATTTCGAGAAAATTTCTGATGATTGTTCTTTTCGCCGATGATATTCATTGATGCATCACTCCTATATAATTATAGAGAGGAAGGAACAAACTGCTTAAGATAAAGATGAAGATTCCTCCCGCGAAAAGAGTCAGTCCGATGCTGAGAGACCGTCCGAAAATCTCCAATTCACGCAAAATTTCCTTGTATAGTTCATCAGATATATGCCGCATGCTGTCCGGCAGATTATTTCCTGACTCTCCGACATAAAGAGCTGTTGATATGGACTGGGTAATGTATTTTGACGATGAAAAGGTTTCGAAAATTTTGTGCCCCGAAAGGATTTTTGATTTAATTTTTTCGAGATCACTTTTGATATCTTCAATTTCAATCGATTCAATTCCGAGTTCCAAAGACTTAATAAAATCAAGTTTTGAGTTCAACGCGATTTGCAAAATTTTGAAAAAATTCCATAATGTGATTTTCTTTAAAATGCTGCCGATTTTGGGGATCGATAATAAATAGTTTTGTAATTTTCTTCTATATTTTTTTAAAGCCGAAAAGCAAATTAAACAAAAGAAAATCACGGTAACAATTATAGAAAAACTTGCTCCGATCTTTGGAAGATAATTTACGGCAAAATTAGTCAGTATCGGAATTTCTCCGCCATTATTGTTTTTCAAAAGTGAAATTACCTGAGGACCTAAAAATACTATACAAACCCACATTATAATTATTGCAATCAGTGAGATGAATACAGGATAGGCGAGGGCGGCTTTTGCTTTTTCTTTCCATTCATTTTTTAATTTCAGAAAAGCCAAGATATTGGCGATGATTTCGGACAAGTTTCCGGTTTTTTCTGCTGAATTTAGGAGTCCGGAAACAACATTATCGAAAATGGAATTTTTAAAGGCTTCGTTCAGCGATTGTCCGTTTTTCAGCGCGTCGGAAATTTCCAACAATTTGGCGTTCAGAATTTTATTATTTTGCGAATCGATGAAGGTATCAATGGCTTCATTTATTTTCAGTCCGCATTTTAATTGAAAATCTATATGCATGAAAAACATCAGCAGTTCTTCCAGCGATATTTTCGACGAGATTCTGTTTACTTTTGTAATTTCAATTGGGATTAATTCTTTTTTGCAAATGGTTTTGTAGGCTACATGGTCGCTGTCGGCCAATACAATTCCGGATTCTTTATTTCCTTTTTTGGAGAGAGCTTCGTACTTGAAAATCTTTTTGTTTTCTTTTTTTGAAGAAGGTTCATTTTCAAAAGTTTTCATGTCCCAGCACCCTTTTTATTTCTTGAATGTCCGTTAGATTTTTATCAATTGCATTTTGAGCGGAGGTTTTGAATGTTTTATCCAACTCAAATCCGAAATCACCCGCCAAAATTTTGTTTTTGAGCTGTTCCGAAAAGAAAACGTACTCACTAATCGGAAAGCGTCCCTTATAACCATCTCCTTTTTTATATCTGATGAGTCTTTGCGAAAAAATTCCGATTAGAGAAGGAATAAAATCAGACAGATTTAATCTGAAATCTTGCAAGCGACGAATGCCTTCGAGAGGCGTTGCAGCATGCAAAGTTGCAATTACTAATCGTCCGGTAAGAGAGGCTCTTATGGCCATAGCTGCGGTGGCTTCATCTCGAATTTCTCCGATCAAAATAATATCGGGATCTTGTCGCAAAATTGATTTTATACCGTCGGCAAAAGTAACTATGCCTTCCTCTTGGATATCCAATTGGCGAATGCCCTCGATTTGATATTCGACGGGATCTTCCAATGTCATTATGTTCAGGTTGGATGAATTTAAATTTTGCAACAACGAGTACAAAGTGGTGGTTTTTCCCGCGCCCGTCGGACCGATGATAAGGAGGATTCCGTTGGGATAAGAAATCGCTTTTTTCAGCCAACAAAAGTCATCATAATCAAAATTCAATTCGGCTAAGGATTTTATTCCGGAAGACAGATCAAAGATCCTGATTACAAAGTTTTCTCCGAAAATTCCCGGATGAGTTGAAATTCTCAAATCGATTGTTTTTCCGGCGAGATGAATACGAGTATGTCCGCTTTGTGGACGACGATTTTCCGTGATATCCAAGTTCGCTATGAGTTTCAAGCGTGATTGTATCCGAGTCCAAGCTTCTTTTTCGATTATCTGAAAAGATTTCAAAATTCCGTCAATTCTGAATCTGACTCGGACTATATTTTCCATTGGTTCGAAATGTATGTCACTGGCTTTTTGCTCGGACGCTTTGAAGAGTATTTTGTTGAGAAGTATCATAGGATTGGATTCTATCAACTCGTTGTCGCTTTTCATGATTTCGAGAAATCGCAGAATTTCACTTTCCTTGGCTATGAAAAATTTCACATAGCGATCTTTTATTTGTGATCGGATTTTATCTATGGCGATGATATTTCCCGGGTCAGATATCGCGATTTTCACCGTGTGTTGATCTTCGAAAAACGCTATGGCGCAGCATTCGACGGCAGTTTCGGTTTTCAGTAATTTTAGGGTTTCTTCCTTTATATACAAAAATTCCAAACTAATGATTTCGATGCGATAAATTTCCGAAAGAATATCTATCAGATCTTCTTCGGAGATTAATCCTGATTCCACGGCTCTTTGTCCGAACAAACGATTTGACTTTTTATTTGCGATTGCTGAAATTTGTTCTTGGGAAACAAGTCCTCGTTCCAGGAAAATTTCTCCGATAACTTTGTTTTTTCTCATCTCACAATCCGCCCAAAAAAACCGTAAAAAAATCCATACAAGCTCATTTCTGAAATTTTATCGAATATTAGTAAGTAAAGACTTAATTTTTGCTAAAGTTTCGGAAAAATATTTAATTGGGACATAGCTTCCGACAAAACAATTGCTGCTGAGATAGCCATATTTATTGATCGACGTCCTTTTAACATCGGAATTTTTACCATTGCAGTGCATTTTTTCAAATCTTCTGGAAGAAATCCGTAATGCTCCGAGCCGACCATCAAAATATCTCCGTCTTGGTATCGAAACTCATGGTGAGCAACGGAAACTTCGTTCGCCTCCATTGCGATTATTCTTCGATTTTTTGATTTTTCGAGAAAATTTTCGAAAGAATCATGAATTTCATAATCCGCCGTCTGAATATAGTCCATGCCGGCACGTTTTAGTTTTGCATCATTAAAAACAAACCCAAAAGGTCTGATCAGATCGACGTGAATTCCGAGACAAGACGCCAATCGCAACAGGGTTCCCGTATTTTGCGGAATTTGCGGATGATAAACTGCCAGACTTAGCATAGACGCGACGTTAATCTTCTGATTTTATTTCATGTAGAAACCAGCGCGAATCAGTGGAATTTTCCTTTCTGGAGAAAACCCAAATATCAGTTCTGCTTTCGACGTAATCGGGACTTCCCTCCAAAATAGTTCCGTCCGTTGATCTTAACGCTGTGGTTTGGTCGGTAACAAACTTCACCGTGATGTAAATGTTTCCGTTGTCCACGTTAACATCTACCAACTCCGTTTCGGCGAATTGCAGGATACTTCCCTCAAGAGTCTCACCTCGTTCTTTGCGATCATCAATTGCCATAGAAAAAGCCTTAAAAGTCCTTGGGGACAGCAAATCTTTCAAAGTGGACTTATCTCCGTCGGCATAAGCTTTGAAAACCAACTCAAAAACCTTTTCGGCCTTTCTCAGAAAATCTTTTTCATCAAATTTTGGGCAGCTACGAGAAATGGTTTTCCAAATTCTTTCTTGTTCTGAAATCTCTCGAATTTCTGCACTTTCCTCAGTCGGACTATTGAGGTTTTCCCTTTTTATTTTGAATCCGATGTTAACTCCTAGAACTTCGTTCAGCTTAATCAATAAAACAAAGGTAAGTATTGCAAAAATGAGAGTGATCATTCCTGATTAGTTTCTCCCTTGGATTTCTCGAGAGAAGCAATGGCTGCATCGAGCTCAATTTGCGAACAAAACCCCAGTAGCACAGGATCTCTTGGCTTCAACTCATTCATGCGCGCATGGGTTCTTTCCCGAATGGATGCGACAGTACTTTTTGTGGTCGACAGCAAAGAGCAAATAACCGAATCAGACATATCCGGATAATATTTGAGTAACCATGCAACAGCGTCCGGGCGTTCCTGCCTTTTTCTGAGCGGAACGTATTTCTTCTTGCTTTTCTTTCTCAGTGCGTTAATTGCTGGCGAGGACAAAAACAACCGAGCGTTCGGATTTTTAGAACACCTTTCTATTTCCTCCAGGGTTAATTGTCCCATTTTAATAGGATCAACGCCGATCATTCCGACAGAAGCCTGATCATCGGCAAGGGCTTGAACCTCCAGAACGTGCAAGCCACAAAACTGTGCTATCTGTTCGAACGTCAACGCAGTATTTTCAATCAACCAAACCGCCGTACCTTTCGGCATAATAGGTGCTGTTGTCATAATAAAATCCACTCATTACTCTCGACGGCATTTTACAACTTTTACTTTGGAATCTCAATAATTTTAAGAGGAGGCAGGCGGATTTTTTAACCCGGAATCCCAATAATGTCGTGTGAAGTAAATGGAGTCTTTAATTCCATTTTTCCTTTAATTTTTCAATAATAAATTTCGGCGCGTTGATGAGAGCTCGTCCTTTCTGTCCATTGTAAAATGCGTGCTTAGTTTCGGCCGTGGACATCACTTTCTCTGTTTCTTTATCTTTGATTACGTACTTTATCACCAGAAAATGATCGGCCCTTACAAGCTCCGCGGTTATGATAATCTCCTGATCAAAACGGCAGGGGCGGGAATATTTTATTTCCAAATGTACTAATGGAATTTGATAATTTCTTTCGTAAATTTCTTGATAAGAAAGTCCCAATTTCTTCAGGAGCTGACAGCGCGCGTCTTCATAATATCTACAGTAATTTCCGTGCCACATAACTCCGGTCATATCAACGTCACAAAAATCAATTCTTCGAGTAATAGTTTCCTTCATATTTTATTCCATTCTGCAACACTGCTACGATTGTCTCAGAATTATTATAATATTCGGTTAAATTTTGTAAATAAAATTGGATTTTTGAAGAAACGAAGACCATTCCCTTTTTACCAGTGCCAAGTTTTCCTTCGCAAATTTATTTTTATCACTGGATAGACATAAAAAAGCGCCCTGAAGAGCGCTGTTTCATGAATGTAAAAGGAAAAATTATTTTGTACCGGCCTGTTTTAAAATGTTAACTATTTCATCATGTCCGAAACTTTTTGCAATTGTTAATGCGGAGTCACCATTTTCATCTTCATAGTTTACATCTGCACCGTGGTTTAGCAAATATTGAACGATTTTTTTATTTTCGATAGCTGTAGCCCACATTAACGGAGTTTGTCCGTATTCATCTTTGCAGTTAATATCCGTATTTTCCTCGAAATTAATTTGTTCTTAATGATTTTCTGATATCGTCTTACTGATTGAGGAGTATTAATGTGAGAAAAAGCTACGCGATTGTCGCGATTCTTCTAATTGTTTTATATGCGTTAGCAAAAGAGAAAGAAATATCTCCGGATATTCAGGTTACTTTTAATGAGCAATATGGAAATTTTGATAAAGCTTTTTCTGAGCAATTTAAGGATAAAAACGATATATGGCTTGTCTTGGGAAATCGCGGAACGACGAACTATTACAGGGAAAGATTTTCCAAAAATTGGATTTTTTGGGATGATTGTTCGGTTCCTGACGGTATAGGTATATCTGGAAATTTCTTGGATCCGAAAAATTGGAAGCAGGTTTCAAAGTTACTTCCCAGATCGGTAAATTATATCGCGGTTGATTTCAATGACTTGGTAAATGATCCAAAAAGAAACAGAATTATTAATGCTGCTAAAAATATTCTTAATTCGGGAGGAGTATTTTGTATAGAGGATGTCTATGACAATCATAAGAAGCAGTTTCAGCATTTTACGGATAAGGATTTTCAGCAATTATCTAAAGATTTTGATATAAAATACGCCTACTGGGACGGATATATTTCTGCGCTTCCGTATACCAGCGATCAAAGTGCAAACGAGAAGATCGATATGTTCAAAGGACTCGAAATGATGATTTTGCGTTTATCAGCAGCGAATTTCGAAGATAAGAAAAAAATAATTCCTGATATCACATTAGGTCTTCGCATTCGGTTTTTCTTGATCGGTAGCGATACAATAAAGAAATTGGTAAGAGATGTTGTTGATTCAGCTTGGTTAAGGCAAGTAATACAGGCCTATAAAGATGATTCGGATAGAGAAAGACAAACCGAGGAAGTTGTTGAGAAAGAAAAACAGGAGATAGAGTCCCTTAAAAAAGATATTGATAATTTTACTAAGCTGGTGGAGTTATCAGGTGTCGTAAAAAAGGGATTAAAGAGAGGTTTCAAAGTTGTCGATACAGTCGATAAAGGGGTGGACTATTTAATGGGGGTTCAAAAAGAAGAAGATTCTTCGGTAACAGATGAGACGTCAGAGACTACAGAAAAAGATAGTGATAAATCTGAAGATTTGCAAAAACAGTTGGAAGAAAAAAAGAACCAATTGGCTGCCAGTGAGAGGAGACTAGCCGTACTACAAAGCCAACTCGAAATGATAAAAAATTATGTTAAGGATAGTGCTGAAAAAATTTTGAAATATAACGATGAAATCTTTTTCAGGTTTGAAAAAGACAAGTATCTCAAGTCATATTTATCTTATAAAAAAGATAAATTGGAAGATATCATTTCCGATAGTAATGATTCCGACGATGAATTTTGGAAAGAATACAACGGCTTTTGGAATTCGACTTCGAATATAGAAGTTTTAGCGACGGAATTAGAAAAGATTTGGTCTCCGGATATCCTTATTCAAAACACAATTCCTCTTGAAAGAATAAAATCTGATGCAGAACAAAAAGTATCAGATACAAGCAAAATAGTAATAATGTTTATCAAAAAATAACTGCTTTTCAGAAAGGTTTTCTTTTGTTGTGATTTTTAGATTTTAAACAACGGCTCCGAACCGAGCAGTCCGGAGCCGTTGCGGCCGAAGAACTCCGACTAAGTCAGAGACACTTCTAATTTCTGTTTGGAGAACGATCTTTGATGAAGTAGGATAGGATGATTCCAAATCCCAAGAAGGCCAATACCCAAGCCAGTCCCCATCTGAAGTCGCTGATCGTATAGACCGGAAGTCCGTTTTCTGTGATCCCATTCCAGAAATATTTTACGGTACCCCCAACAGCCGGCATTAGTATGATTCCGCTAACCATGCTCATCATGTTTATGAATCCGGTTATAGTTGCTCCGATGGATTTCGGGAAAAGTGCCAACCCCAAAGGATAGGCAAGCATCGATCCGCAGAAAACCCCGGTAGCGAAGAAAAGGACGAATAATGCGCAAGTGTTCACGTAGTTACTGAGATATACGATTACAAACAACGACAAAAATGCGCCGATTACCCCGATAATCATCGGTTTTTTAAAGCTTCCGCAAACGGTTGCAGCGTAAGCAAAAACCGGAGAACCGATCACGACCCCGAGATAAAGCATATTATTCGCCAGCGCAGACATTTCAGGCGAAAGACCGTAAGCGACTTTGATGAACATTACACCCCACATATCTCCCAGAGCACTCAGCGGAGCGTAAACTGCCATTGTCATCAATCCCAGAACCCAAGCCTGTTTCGAGCAAAGAACAAGTTTCACAGATTCCATCAGACTCAGTTCGGCATCATCAGATTTTGAAACATGCTCATTTTTATCTTCTGATTTTTTATCTTTAACTATAAACCAAATCAGTGCTGCCAAACCGAATCCGACGAGGCAGTAAACTTTTATAACATCAATCCAATTATGAGATCTGACTATATAGGCAACTCCCGGTCCTCCCAGTACAGGTCCTAAGCATCCTATGGACATGGTAAGGGAAGTCATAATTGCAACCTTACCGGCGTGAAACCACTGGGTAATTGCTTTGACAACCAACACGAAGGCAAAAGCAGATCCGAATCCGATCAACATTTCACCGAATCCTGCTACGTAGCTGTTGGACGTTAATATCAAAATAAATAAACCGAGAGAGCAGATTAAAGTTGCCAGCACCGCAACTAATTTTGTACTGTATTTATCAACGATAATACCGGCTGGTATCTGCATTAATGTATAAATCCAGTAATAACAGCTACCCAAAAAGCCGAGGCCGGTTGCATCGATGCCGAAATATTGCATGAATTCATTTGATAATACAGTGATAAACGACGAGCGCGCGATAAATTGATAAAAATAAAACGCAGCGAGTGTCGACCATATCACAATGGCAAAGCAACTGCTTTTTTTAGTAGTGTCATTCATTTGAATTACCTCTTATTCTTTTAGCGGAATTCTAACTTATTTAAGTGAAAAATCAAGATTTTTTGAAAAAGCTTTACTTTTGGTTAATAAATTGTATGCGAAATTAAAACGACGGAAATTTTTGCTTTCGGTTTACGGATTGTATACCGACTGAAATGACGGGAGTATGTTATGAAGTTTTTTGTAGTTTTTGTTATATTTCTAAGTTTTTCTGATGTTTGTGCTGACGGTCTTTTTTCAGGTGTTTTCGGTGGAATTGGTGATTTCTTTTCTGGAAAAAGTGGAGATGGAGATTTCCCCTTAGAAAAAGTGTGGATCACTACAAAGAGTAACACAAACAACGGTGGCGCTATGAAAGTGCATCTGATCTTAGTATACGATAAATCTGTATTTGATGAATTGGGAAAAATATCTGCACGTCGTTATTTTAATCTGATTGATCAATTACACAAAGATCATCCGGATAAACTTAAGGTGATTAAGTGGGATTTGATTGCTTCAGATAATCTCGGGTTAGATAGTTTTAAAGTTGAAACATATATAGATACCATGAGTGTATATGGCGGTTATGTGTTCGCGGATTACAGTAATAATAGATTTGCACATCGAGCAAAAGTTCCTAAATATAAAGAGGTTAGAGTTGTTTTTGGTGAAGAAGATTTGGCTATTTATCCTGAAGATTTAAGTTTGGATAAAGGAAGAGTTATTGATGCTACAAACTTAAAAGAAGCTGATTCTGAAGATAATGAAAACGATCTACCTGCTTATCCGGAACGTCTGGATAAAGGAGGAATTATTGATTCTGCAAAAGGCGCAATGAGTCAATCACAAGATTCCGGAGTTGATATGTCAGGGATGCAACAGCAATTGAAAAGACAAGATTCCGGGTATTTTGAGCAATAACAAAAAACTCGAATAGGGATGAAAAGATAAAATTTGAATCGAGTGTCAATTTAAATAGAGTTAATAACGAGATCCAATTTTCAGCTTGAGAATTCGCAGTTTTTCTTGTATTCTCAGACTCGCGCGGTCGTAGCTCAGGTGGATAGAGCACAGGATTCCTAATCCTGGTGTCGTGAGTTCGAATCTCGCCGACCGCACCATTTCGGCTTCAATAAAGACAAAAGATTAATTTGAAAATCGCGACTCGATTTCTCGGAGGTTTTTTGTTCTTACTCATGCACACTTCCGTTAGAATAGAGGGTGATTGTTTCGGTTGATTCGATTCCATTGCTGTCGGTTCCGCGCACTGCGATTACGTGTTTTCCGGCTGTTAGACTTATTTTTTGTGTTCCGGTTTTATCCTGGAAAATTTCGGCGACAAATCCTCGTGACTCATCATAATCAAAATCCCACAGCCACAGCGATATATCCTCTCCGGAAGCCACGAGAGTCACGACTTGTTTTCCGTCAACGGTTTCGTAGCTCCAATCCAATTTTATCGGAGTTTTTCGGACCAGCGGAATGAAACTTTCGACTTTTACTAATTCGATTTCTATCCCGACATTTTGCTTCACTTCAGCTGCGTATTCATAGGCTGTTTTCGCGAAATCGAAGGCGATAAAAAATCCTTTGGTTTGCTTATTTTGAACCAAATGCCCGACGAAATTCTGAATCAACGGACGCCCGACATTGTCCATCTGCTTTACTTGAATCGGCAGCGTTTCTCCGTCTATTTTGATGACGCCATCCTTGCCTCCGTCCGAGCGCTGTTTGGTATTCGGAATCCCGCCGTACAACTCGACCATCAAGCTTTCAAACTTAAACGAATCCATGTTGCGCAGCTTGTCGTAGTCGTACGCCTTGGTTTTCACCTCGTAGATGTCGTTGATCAGCAGATCAGTTTGCCTCTCCAGCCGAGCGTTTGAGACCGCAATAGCACGCACCGATTGATCGATGCCAATGAATTTCCGACCCAGCCTGCGCGCGACCGCCGGAGTCGTGCCGCCGCCGCAGAATGCATCGAGCACAATGTCCCCGGGATTCGAACTGGCTTTGATAATTCTCTCAAGCAGTGCCTCGGGCTTCTGCGTCGGGTAGCCGATGCGTTCTTTGGATTTATTGTTTATTTTATCAATATCTAACCATACGTTATCCAATGGTCTACCATAAGCCATAGCATCCTTTATGTATCGGCGAACTCTTTTTCCTTTTCCTCCATCGCTCCACAAATATCGATCTCCTTTTTCGTCGATGTATACTTTCTTGTTTCTAGTTTCTATATATTCTGCTTCATTTTTCCAGGGACGGGCTACACCATTAAACACTGCTTGTTTGCTCTTTGTATAGAAAAATATGGTATCACATCGTTTTTCTAAACCTAGTTTTAGTTTTTTGTTCCATCCACTGTAATGCCAAATAATCTCATTCACAAAATTTTTATCCCCGAAAATTTTATCGAGAATGTGTACTCGGATGTATGCATTGGCGTGCCAGTCGCAGTGGAGATAGAAGGAGCCTGTCGGTTTCAAAACGCGGTATATCTGCTCAACTCGCTTGCAAAGCCAATCGATGTAGTGATTTATTCCGCCCGCCCAGCGATCGTTGAATGACGCAACTTCTCCTTCGTCGCCCCAGATCACCTCGTAGTGCCGATTCGAAAAGAACGGCGGGTCAACATAGCACAAATCGACCGATTCGCTAGGGATGTCCTTTAATACTTCCAGGTTGTCGCCCAATATCAACTGGTTTTTCATTTCCTTGACTCTTCTATCTTCTTTAAAAATATCTGGAAAAAGTTAAGAATTTCCATATATTTTGAAAAAATATGTTCGCCATTTGGATATTCAAGTTAAATTTGGGATTGAAATTAACTTATTATAAAATTGTTAAAATTTTTAGATTATTAACCTATTGATCAAGTTGCAAAATTAGTAAATTTGATGCTCTTTAAAACCCTGCAAAACTTGACATTGAACGAAGGATATGATAAAGTAACATGAGATAGAAGGATTTGAGAAAGTGAGATGTGTTTCTGTAAAAACCTGCTTGGACTGGGTTACTCTGCCCTGCTTTGCCTTGCTGCTGAGCTACGCACAAAACCCTACCTGCGCAAAGAATCCTCTATCAGGCAGCTCCATTGGTTTCAATCTAGCATATGATTGTTTATATGTAAAGCATGATCTTTATCGCTGTGATTATACGGTCTTTCCCGATCCTTGGACAGGTCTTTGGATAAAAGAAGATCGACATATACTTTTTAAACAAAAATATTGCAGCATCAATCCGTCAATAAACTTCGGCTACTCCTTTTTTAAAAATAATTGGTATTTTGGCGCAGTCGGAGAACTTTCTTTCGGTAAATCTCGCAAAAAATCAGCAGCTATTAGCCGTTATTTTAATGCAACATTCTCAACTTCCGGATTTTCCGGGGGGATTAAAGCCATGGGCGGTTATTATTTTAACGATATAAATACCTTAATTTACGGAATCGCCGGAATGAAGTGGCGAAATATTGAAACTCAAGTCAATTACGATGACGGAGTGGTTTCTTTTTCTGGTCCTAAAGAAAAATTAGCATGTCCGTTGTTCATTATAGGGACCGGAGTGGAAAGCTTGATTTGTGAAAAATTATCGGTTTTTGCGGAATATGAATATACATGGAGGAATTCAAAAGGTACTGCCGAAGCAAAGAGGTTTGGAATTTATAAATTTAAGATGAAGGAACACTTTAAAGAGCACAGTTTCAGATTGGGAGTTAAATACCATATTTGATTCGTTGCCAGAGAGAATTCGATAGGAATTCTTTCATTTTTTGTAGGAGGATTTGAATGAAATTAACGATGACGAAAGTCAGCATACCTGTTTTAATGATGATGATCCAATCCGCTGACGGAACAGGGATTTGGGGGCTTGACAATCATTCTTATATGCTTGAACGACAAACAAAACCCCTACATGAAATAATAGAAGACGTAAAGGAATCTTTGAAAACAGACAGCAATAGGAAGTCGTTATACATAACCGATAAAGAACAAGTCCCTGAGGAAATTTTGAAAATTTTGCAAGACGATGATACTAAAACAGATCAAGACAAGATAAGAGACGCAGTAGCTGCATATATATCAGGGTATTGGCCGAGTAATCCAATAACAGGTTTATCGCCAAATGAGGACAAAAAACTCGAAAAAATAGCAGAATATTTGGTGGGAAAGGGTACCGATGATGTATATAGTTCGGATGTCATAAAATATGTTAAGGATATGTTCTATAAGGACGATCCAGATTTTTCAACAAACCTGAGTTACGATCATCTGGAAGCGTTAAAGAAATGTCTGGACGCTCAGGACATGAAGCCATCGGGGAATTTAAAAAGAACGACGAAAGAAAACGTGGGCGAGTATCTGAAAGATCATGAGATAGCCACGCTGCCGAAGGAAACAGACGAGGAAATAGAAACGGCCAAAACGAAGCTGAGCGAAGTCATAACGATTTTGAACAACAAGGCCGCAGCAAGCGAAGAGGCGACCGTGCCAGCGACGACAGATGACGTCAAGAACAAGGTGGTGTTCACTTTCAAAGAGCTGTGCGATTTCGTCGAATACATGCAGCAAGCAACAGTGGCAGAAGTATCGAAAAAGATAAAAGTAGAGATGACGGACGCGGAGAGGATCCGAGTTGAGGTAGACGAGTATTATTCGGCGACAGATCCGCACACGGTAGGAGATTTGGATGTCGACCAAGCCTACGACCTGGCGATATACATGAGAGGCCTGGACACAGAAACGACAATAACGAGCGCAAGTGTGAAAACGGCGGTACCAAGTTTGAAGGGAACAATTTTAACTTATGCCGATTTGGATGCTTTCGTAACACACCTGAACACCAAAGAAGCAGCGGCGGAAAAGGAAGCGCTGAAGGTGAAGGTGGAGATGACAGAACAAGAATGGATTCTGAGTGAGATAGATATATATTTAGCGGATAAAACTCATCCGATATCGCGTAGAGATCTCAAGCCCTCTGAGATATCTCTTTATCATGTAACAATGATAGCGAATGATCTCGCTGACGACAGTCAAGCGGAAACGGTGGAGATGACAACCGAGGATATTCCGTATGATTGGACGTTTGAGGAACTGAAAGATTTTGTGGAATATTTCCAGGAAAAATATTTCAAAGAGAAAAGAGTTATATCGGAAAAAATACAGGTGAAAAAGACCGAAGGCAACGTAATAGATGAATACATAAAAGAATATATGGGAATAAAAATAGAAAGTGAACTTGTAAAAGAATTTATAAGAATACCACTCCAAAAACTGGTGGAAAAGGTGAAAGAAGATCCGATGACTGTAATAAAGGCTTTCGCTATTGTAGCGGCAGGTGCAACCGCGTTGGGAGTGACTTTGTATTTTGATGATTTGGTCGAGTTCATAAATCGTCTGAAGGATGTGGATCCTGATATATCAGAGCCGGGAGATGACGAAAGGATAGCATATGAAGTAAATGAGTACTATAAGGCAACTCGAGTAGGAAACCTAACAGAAGATCAAGCTTACGACCTGGCGATATACATGAGAGGATTGACCACTGAAACGACAATAACAAGCGAAAGTGTGAAAACGGCGGTACCGAGCTTGGAGGGAACAACTTTAACCTATGCTGATTTGGCCGCATTCGTAGAAGATTTGAATGAGAAAGAAGTAGCAGCCGGAAAGGAAAAACTACATGTGACGGTGGCGGGAACTCCGGAGGAAAAGATATCGTATGAGGTAAACGAATATTTAAAGACTCATAACATAGAGTCGCTATCGGAAGAGACAGACGCGGATAAAGAGAAGCTCTGCGCGGTGGTGATGCAGCTGAAAGGTCTTGCTGCTGACGCGACGGTGAAGACTTCGGATATTACGAACGTGAGCTTCAAATATTCGGAATTGAGAGAGTTTGTGAAATATCTGCAGAGTGAGGCAGTACAGGAGATACCGAACACGATAAAAGTAGAGATGACGGACGCGGAGAGGATCCGAGTTGAAGTAAATGAGTACTATAAGGCAACTCGAGTAGGGAACCTGACAGCCGATCAAGCTTACGACCTGGCGATGTACATGAGGGGTTTAACCGAAGAAACGACAATAACGAGCGAAAGTGTGAAAACGGCGGTACCGAGCTTGGAGGGAAGAACTTTAACATATGCTGATCTGACTGCATTTGTAACACATCTGAACACCAAGGAAGAGGAGGCGCAAAAGGAAGCGCTGAAGGTGAAGGTAGAGATGACGGCGGACGAGCGAGTCAGCAAGGACGTAAAGAACTATCGAGAGGATTCGACTGCGCTGGAGAAGCTGGTAGCTCTGGGAGAAGAGAAGCTCATTGAGATCGTGAAGTATCTGCAGGATTCGAGCAATGTAA
>CACXWU010000014.1 GCA_902771535.1 uncultured Pseudomonadota bacterium
TTAATTTCCATTAACCTTTAGGGGGTTATATGAAAAGGTATGTTTAATGAGCAAGCGTATTGCAGCGAAGCATAAAATTGATAGAAGACTCGGAGTTAATTTGTGGGGAGTTTCAAAAAGTCCCATAAATGAGAGGAATTATGCTCCGGGACAGCACGGCAACAACAGAAGAAAGCCGACGGACTATGGGATTCAGCTGTTGGCCAAGCAGAAATTAAAAGGATATTACGGAAATCTTACGGAGCGTCAGTTCAGACGTGTATACCAGAAGGCATCTCAGATGAAAGGCGACACAAGCCAGAACATTATTGCTCTGTTGGAGCGCAGACTGGACGCGGTTGTTTACCGCATGAAGTTCGCAAGTACGGTTTTTGCCGCTCGTCAGCTGATCAATCACGGTCACGTCGTCGTAAACGGTAAATCGGTGAATATTGCCTCATACTTGGTAAAAGAAGGTGATATTGTCGAGATTCGCGAGAAATCCAAGCAAAACACCGTAATCATCGAGGCGACTCAGTCCGCGGAAAGAGATATCCCGGCTTACATTGATGTCGATCTTAAATCTTTGAAGGGAACTTTTATGAATGTTCCGAAGCTCGAGGATGTTCCTTATCCGGTTGTAATGGAACCAAACATCGTTATCGAGTATTATTCAAGATAGTTTCGGATAATTTTTGAGGAGGTTTCGGCTTCCTCTTTTTTCCTTGCCGAAATAGCTCAGTTGGTAGAGCAACTGATTCGTAATCAGTAGGTCGGAGGTTCGACTCCTCTTTTCGGCACCACTCTTTTTTAATCAATCCCGTTGTTATCCCCCGTCGGGAGGAAGGGGGAAAGCTATAACCTCTCGACGTAAAGGCCGGAAGCGCCATCTTAAAAAAAAATATAACGTATATACAATGTATGTATATTGTATTGACAAATTTTGCAAATATGTTATAATGAAAGGTGTTTTTGATTGGAGAATATATAATGAGCACGAAAACTGGCATGACTATACGCACTGATGCTGATGTAAAATTGCAGGCTCAGCGTCTTTTCTCAAGTTTGGGATTGGATATGTCGACTGCCATCAATATATTTTTGAGACAAGCAATAAAGCATCAGGGGCTTCCTTTTGATATAACTCTTTGCAAACCCAATACAACCACGATGAAAGCGATGTCTGATAAAAATCTTAACGGCCCTTTTGATTCTGTTTCTGACTTAATGGATTCACTGGATGCTTAAGCTTCTCTATACCAATCAATTCAAGAAAGACTACAAGCTTGCTATCAAAAGGGGCTGTGATGCAAAAAAATTGGAGAAAGTTTTAAATTTTCTGTGTAATGGAGATTCCCTTCCTGAAAAAATCGAGATCATATGTTGCTGAACTCCAGAGAATACAAGGGAGTAAGAGAATGTCACATATCACCTGATTGGTTGCTGATATATAAGGTCGAAAATAACGAACTTCATTTAATTCGAACGGGTTCTCACAGCGATCTCTTTGGATAATCAACTTTTTAATCAACCCCGTTATTATCCCCCGTCGGGAGGAAGGGGGAAGGATTTGAAACTAAATCCCCTTCCTCCGAGCGAGGGAAATTTTGAACCGAGGCCCCCCCCCGATTAATCTTTATCTTTGACGGCCATACGCAGCTCGTTCAGGATGGCGGCGATTTTTGCGGCTTTGCTCGCGCTAAAGTGCAGATAATTCTCTATCGCGCTTTGCTGGTCCGCCGAACTCTCTCCCACAGCCGCATCCACCGCAGTCACCAAACCTGATTTCTGATAGTCGCTGAGAATCATGTCCCTACCGAGATATCTCATTATCCCGGCGGCTATCTGGCTGTCGACAGAATTTCGGACATCCGACTGCGTGTCCCCGCTGATGGTATGAGTTCCGAGCTGTCGCCCTCGATACATTTTCGTGAATCCCTCTTGCACAGCAGAATCAGATATATTCGCCGCCAGCGCCGAATATATAGCATTTTTCACGTCCTCAGGCTCAGCAAGATCAGGATTATCAGTCAATACCCCGGTCGCCTGAGTCGCGTTCAAAACGTCGCCCGTAGTCAGCGCCTCGACACGCGTATTTTTCACGGCATCCCCCAAAGCGGCATAGGTCGCTGACTTATCAATTTCATCCAACGCCTTTTTTACCTCTAAGTAGGTACCTCCTAGGGTAACTATCCCCTGTTCCAGCTTAATACTACCATCTGTGTTATATTCCGTAGGACGCAATGTAAAGCCGTCTGGATACCACGCACCTGATTCATTCCTCGCCGTCCAATCTAAATTATAACCAGATATTGAAATCAAGCAATTCAAAGCACCATCGCTATCTGTATATATATTAATTAAAGATTGTCTCAGAAGGCCTTTTTTGTCTTCTTCACTTCCTCTGCTATTAATATAATTTCGAATTATCTCTTTTCTGCTTTCATTTATTGTAGGAATACGAGTACAATAAAAAACAGCCGCAAGCACATTTGGCCAGTAGAATGTTTGTTTGTGTACTCTCCAAGCGTTTCTATAAAGGTAGCCAGAGAATGTAACGGAATACGCATCTCGAACAGACGTTTGATAATCTTTTCCACTATTACGCTGAACTGGATAATTGTCTTTCATCTGTGTTATTAATCCTTCCATATCCCCTTGATATTGCTGGTTATGCATAAGGTTATACGGCATCAGTAAACGTATTTTTGCATCAATAACTTTTTGATCAGGAGAGGTCTTGGAGAATTCTGTGGCTATCTCTTTTATAATAGCTTCATCATTACCTGCGTTATCAACAAGTCTATCAATCACAAAACGAGATAAATTTATCCATGCTTCGGGAGTACCTGCTTTGCTGTCATTATCCAACAGTTCAAGCAACTCTTCTCCAATACTGACGCCTGTGTTATGATCCTTCGATAGGAAACACCCTAAATGTTCAACTAACACTTCTTTAATTACAGCGTCTACTCTATTTTTCGAACCTCCGACTGAACTAGTCCGTATTTTATTACAAATTGAATCTAATATATTTGATGGAACCTGCGATGAATCAGGACTTCTATAAAACTCAGAAATTTTCAAATAGCTTCTCAAATAACCTTTGGCTTCAGCAAGATTGTTGTTTGCAACGGCCGATACTATCTTATTCGCGTAATCAGTTACTTTTTCAGGTAAGATTGTATTTTTAAAATCATCTACAGTCGATGACGGGTAATTCTCTATAATATAATCTCGTGAATCTTTATCTTCTATACCAAATGCCAAAGCGTAATCGCGCACTTTTTTAATACAGGACGGCAGAGCATCTTGGAAAGCCTCCACCTTGGACTCCTTGGTGGTGTCGCTAGAGAGAGAATTTTTGATTGTGCTTCGCGTCGAATCCAAGTTCAGCGCGCTCAATTTGTTGGATTCGGTCAAAATATTCGACAATTCAGTATTTCCAGCATCGGATGCCGAGCTGGAATTATATGCGTCAACAAACGACTGAATGCCCGTTTGCAGCGTGTCGTAGCCATCGTCGCCCTCACTCGCCAAAACGCTGTTCGGGAAAACGGCTGTTATCTGCGAGTCCAAACTCGCCGCATCGCTCACGGCGGAGGCGTCTTGCTTCCACCAATCCGCGTTGGCCGAGAAGACGTTGCTCGCGGTTTTCGCCAGCAGGATATTCTCGACGTCGGCACCGCTTACCTCCTCTGTGCCGCCGATAAGTTCGTCAAACACCGTGTCGTCGAAAGCCACGCCGTCGGCCACGCTGTCAGGGCGGAAGTTCGAAGCAAGAATCGTATTAATCTCGTCGCGCAGGTCGGATTCGTTTCTCACAACCGTCACGGTCAGCCCTTCGAGATCCGTCAGATACTCGACGAAAGCCTTCAAATCCTCATAAGGCAGGGTTTTTCCGCTCAAGCTCGACACCGTCGTGACCAAGCCCGCGCCTGTCACCGTTTTGTTCTCCAGTCCCTTCAGATACATCGCCAGATCGAAAGCCTGCTCGCGCGTCAAATCACCGAGCGTGTGCGCTTCTGCGCCAGGATTCGTCGGCTGCAAATACTCGTCGACCTCGTATCGGACACGCTCCTCGGTTGTCCGCTCGATGTTCGTCGATACGCTTCTGTCCTGAGCCGCCAGACAATCCTTCAGATCAATCAAATTCTGGTAATCCAAAGTCAGTGCATCTTTATCTGCAATGATGCCCTCAGTTGCCAGGTGATTCTTGACGTCATCGCTGTTTATCGGATCTTTGTCAGGGTTTTCCAGATACGCAACGATTCCTCTGATCACCGCTTCCGTCTGGCCTTCTATCTGGTGATTTTTCATGTAATCCGCAACCGCGCTGTCGAGCTTCTGGTCCTCGGTCTTGACGGCGGAAATCGTGCTCGGGATGCCCTCCTTGCCCTTGAAGTAGTCGACAAACGCCTTGAGCTCAGGGAAAGTGAAGCTCACGTCAGCGATGTCGGTCGTCTTCACGGTCGCGTTTTCGTCCAGATTTTGCAGATGCTCCACCACCTGAACGAGCTTCGCCTTGGCCGCGTCATCCTCCACCGGCAGAGAAGCTATATCGTGGCTCGACAAGTAGGCCTCGATCTGATATTTGAGGCGGTCGCTCGGATTTCGAGTTTCCTTTATATCGTTGAGCATCTCGGCGATGTCGGCCGCCTTGAACTCCTCTTTGCGAGCGGTTATCCAGTTCATCGCGACTTGTCGGACCGCCGCCGCTTTAGCAGCCGCATCCGTGCCGTAGATCGCGTCGATAAAGCCTGTCACTCCGCCTTCCACGCCTTCGAAAATCCCTGCCGTTCCGTTCGGAGCTAGATAGCCGTTCATGGTTCCGAAAATCGCCTGGTCGAAGGCCGCGTTCACGCTCTCCGCATCCGTGACTCCCTCCAGTGCCACAGTGTTTTCGTCGATGTTCACGCTTCGGTAAATTTTCGCGTATTTGTCCTTAACGGCATCCGAAGTCGACTTATTTTTAGATGCGATTTCGCTCGACAGCACCTGAGACGCAGCGCTTTCCACGCCGCTCGCGGTTGTGACATTGGCATCGGCAATCGCACTCCTCAGCGCCTCCTTCAAATCTGAAGAAACCAGCGAGTCGATCGCCGCGTCGTTCGTCGCGTTCGCCCGAGCTTTCAGCACCTCATAGGCCGTTTTCGCGTCGATCGCGCGCACATCGCCGATCAACTTATCGTAGGTGTAGTTCAGCATGTTTACCTTCGTCTTGTTGCCATCGGTGGTGTCCATATATTTGTATCCATCAATCTCGGATGTGCCGTTCGCCACAGGATACTCGTTCTCGTCGTTCACCAATGCAGACGTTCCCGATACGTTAAGCTGAGATCTCAGACCCTCCTTTAATGTCTTGCCACTGCCCAGATTCTTAAGAGCATTTTGGATTTTTGTTGTTATACTGTCTTGCGATGGAACAACTGTGTTATTCCATGTGCTTCCTAAATAATCAAGCCAACTTTGTCTCGCATCTCGCAAATCTATAGATGGCACCCAAACATGTGGGGATACGCCTATATTGTATATAAGTATATGTGCTATAGACCCATTGATTACAACCATGTCACTTGATTTCTCGTATGCAGTAAAAAGATAATCACACAGGGAGTTTTTAAAGTCATCGTTACCACGGTAAGACAGAGGAATATAACTATCAATCTCGGATAAAACACCACTTCTGTTTCCTAATGCAAGATAATTTTTAACTAAGTCACCTTTTTCAGGAGGAATACAACAATAATGATTATAACCATAACCGCTGTTACCTGAATAAGTTTTTGTATACACATATTCTCTCCTGAGTCCATCAGTACTAAGATCTGTTCCTTCATAACTCTTATTCCAAAATGCTATAAGGATGGAATCCCTCAATATTCCATACGCAGTCCCATCTGTTGTTTTCGCTTCAGTATCCGCAAAAGCTCTTATATAGTTATTGTTCAATACTGGAATTATCCCGTTATTTATTTTATCTAATCTGCTTGTAACATCGGATGCTGTCGACCCGGTTTTTATATTAGTGTAAATTGTATTTATCGCGCCTGACGGAGCATACGAGGCATCTGAATCCATAACGTACTCATCTTTCAGATATTGTTTCAAATACCCTTTAGCATTGGCATCTGATTCGGTAAATATTTTGTTCGCCAGGTACTCTCGTATGATCACTCTCGCTTCAGTGCTTGGATATTTCGACATAATCTGGTCTACCTGAGCCGACTCTGTCAAATGATAAGTCGCAGCATACCGACGGATTGCTTCGACAATCTCCGGCAAATCCGCATAAATACTATTGGTTTTCGCATTCATCGCGTCGCCATTGGCGGTGACATCTGTAAGAATTCCGCTGTTTATTTCGGACCTACTCTCGGTTGTATTTAACGCGCTCAAGGTATTGTTGCTGCTGAGAATCGACTTCAACGCCGAATCCATATCCGCTGCCTCATAGAGAGCGTTCAGATAGTAATCAATGTCGGAAGCCAACGAATCAGGAACCTCATCACCATCGGTTGTGGCTATTCGGCTCTGAGTCTCCGCTTCAGCCGCGGCAGCTATGGCAGGCTGGATGTTTGAATCCTGCTTCAATATGCGCGAATTCGCGTCGGACAGGGCCGGCATGAAGGAGGCCGTGATCGCGTCCGCCCAGGTGTTTTTGACGTCGCTCGCGTTGATATCGCCGTCCTTTGTCAAGAGCGAATCCAGACGGTAGCTGTCGTAGGCCACGCCGTCGAGTTTGGCCTCAGGGGTTTCAGGGAGGAGAAGCGCGTCAATCCTCTGGCGCAGAGTCAATTCCTCCTCGACGATCATCGGCTTATTCTCGAAGTATGTTTGATCGTCCAGGGCCTCGATGTAGGCGACCATGTCGTTGTAGCTCAGGTTGACCGTGTTCGGGATTTTCCCTGCGTTTTGCAGCTCATTCATGATGGTCGAGCTATTGGTCTTCCAGTTCGGCGGCAGCGTATTCAGGTGCTTCGCGATCTCGACCAGAGCGGCTTTCGCGTCATCATCGGACAATCCGCTGATCACGTGGTCACCCTTGTAGTAAGCCTCAATCGCGGAATCGATCTTCTCCGCGTCGGTTTTCACCACCTCTATCGTCTTCTCCAGGTCGTCTTTCAGATATTCCACGAAGGCATTCAGGTTGGCGAACTCTATGTCCACATCCTTCCCAAGCTTGGTTTTTAATTCCTTCTCAACATCATCGCTGTTGACTTTTGCGCCTTCGTCCTGCCTATTCAAAAATTCCACGATCGCGTACGCTTCGGCCGCGCTCAGACCCCAGACCGCACCTGTGTATTTGCTGATCTTGTCTGTGACCGCTTCTTTGTAGGTCATCTCAACCTTTATCTTCTTGGATACTTCTGCCACAGTCTCTCCCTGCATGTATTTCACAAAACCGTCGAGCTCTGGATAGGTAAAGACCACCTTGTTCTTGACGTCGTCTGTCGTTGCAGGTACGGTCGCCTCTTCGCTTGCGGCAGCCTTGTTGTTCAAAATCGTTACGACTTCGCTCAGCTTCGTTTTGGCCGTTTCTATTTCCTCGGCGGTCGTCTCAGGCAGTGAGGCTATATCCTTAACTTTCAGGTACTCGCCCGCGTTTTCTTTCGTCGTTCTCTTGACGGTTACCTTCAGCGCTTCCTTTCCCGATGCTGCTTCTTTGGTGTTCAGATAATCCACAAAGGCGTCCAGATCATCATAGGAAAAAGTTGTCTCCGACAGATCATCCACATCTTCTTTCACGCTGTCGCTCGTTATTGTCGTTTCAGTGTCCCGACCCCTCATGTACATCGCCAGCGCGTAGGCTTCCTCTTCCGTCAGATTTCCTACCGTCTGTGCCTGTGTTTCAGGAGCTGTTGGCACGTAATACTCATGCACCTCTTTCTCGATCCTCTCCGCGGTCGTCATCTCCACTTTTATCTTGTCGGAGATCTCGTCTACCTCGTCTTTCTGCATGTATTCAACGAAATCGCACAGCTCTTCGAAGGTAAGCGGTACCGTAGTTTTGACGTCGTCCGTCGTCGCCACTACTTCTGCTTCTTGCGACGCTTTGGCCTTGTTGTTCAAAATCGTTATCGCATCACACAACGCTGTCTTGGTCGCCTCATCTTCCTTGTGCACCCCGTTTACCGTGTGATTCGTATCTTTCAGATATTCGCCCACATTCTCCGCGGTCGTTCTCTTCACCTCTATTCCGGATGGTATTTCGTTTATTCCCTTCAGATAGTTCACAAACTCACTCAATCCCAGATATGTGAAGGTCACTGCCGCGTGTTCATAGATATCCGAGGTCCTCACCGTCGCGGGCTCGCCCAGTCTCTTCAGATATGCTACAACACTGGTCAGCAAGTCTTTGGCCTCTTCTCTGTCTGTCGGCAGGCCTTCTATCGTGGGATCTTCTATCGTGGGATCATCCAAATACTCGTCAATCTCATCCCTGATTCGCTCATCATCGGACATTTCTTCTCGTGTCTTGACTATTTTTACCGTTATTTCGATATCCTCCGCCACTGAACACGCCTTCAAATCAAGCAAATTCTGATAACCCAAAGCCAGCGCATCCGCACTCGGAATTTTTCCTGCGGTCACCAGGTAATTCTTCACATCGTCTCTATCTATCGTATTTTTGCCCGGATTTTGCAGATACTTCACTATTTCCTTGAGTACCTCTTCTGTCTGGCCTGCTACCTGGTGATTCAGCATATAAGCCGCAACCGCGTCGTCGATTTTTTCATCTATCGTTCTTTCGATCGTTACCCCCAGATCCTTGCCCTGATCATGCAAATATGTCTTCAATTGCTCCAGATCTTTGTAGTTTATCGTTGATCCGATCAGTCCTTCTACATTCGACTTTACATCGTCGCTTGTTATCGAATCTTTGCCCGGATTTTCCATGTATGCCACGATCGCCTCGAGCTTCGTCTTTGTATCCGCTTTCTCGGCGTCCGTACTTATCGGCAAACCTGTTATCGAGTTCTCTGGCAAGTATTCTGATATGTACGTATCAACCGCGTAGTCGATCTTCTCGGCGTCCGTCATCTCCACCTTCACCTTCAGCGCTTCCTTTTGCGCCTCCTCTTCCTTGGCGTTCAGATGTGTTACGAAAACATCCAGATCGGCATATGTTAAAGTCCTTCCCGCCAGGCTCGGTACCGCCGTTTTCACACTTTCGCTCGTTATTGTCGTTTCTTCGGTCAAATCCCTCATGTATATCGCCAACGCGTAGGCTTGATCAACTGTCAGATCTCCTACCGTGTGCGGATCTGTCGCCGAATAATACTCGTCTACCTCAACTCGGATCCTCTCCGCGTCCGTCATCTCTACTTTTATCGTGTTCGGTATCTCCTGTACTGCCTCACTCTGCAGATATTTCACAAAATCGTCCAGCTGCTTGTAGTTTATCGTTGCCTCTGCCGAGATTTTCGGTGGTGTGGTTCCTTTCAAATCTTCCAAAACCTTCTTGCTCGTCACCTCTGTAATTCCCGAGCCTTTCAGATATTTCACCAACTCGTACGCTTCATCGTCTGTGAAATTCCCTATCGTTCTCGTGTATTTCTCTACCTCGTCGTAAATCCTTTCTTTTTCCGTCATCTCCACTTTTATTGCCGACGAAATTTCTCCTTTCTCCTGAAATTCCTTCACAAACTCGTCCAGTTCGTCGAAAGTTATTTTTATATCCAAATCGTCTTTAATATCATCGCTCGTTACCTCTTTCGAGCCGTGTCTGTCCTTCTCCTTCAAATATATCACTATTTCATACAACGCTTCTTTCGCTTCTTCCGGCGTCAGATCTCCTATCGTATGCGGTTCGTCCACATACTCGCTTATTTCTCCCTTGATCCTCTCCTCGACATCCTTGTTCATTGGCACCGGCAGATCATCCGCTTTATCTTCCGGATAATAGTCATTCAGATATTCTACATAATCCCTGAACTCGTCCGGAAATGTATTTTTGTCGACATTTATATTCTTGCCCGACAGGTAATCCAAAACCGCAGAGTCCGTTACTTCTTTTACCCCCTCATTCTTCTTTTGCTGCAAAAATTTTGCTCCCTCAAGAAAAATCTCACACTGCGATTTCTTCTTTTCTTTCATAAAATTTACCGTTTCCGCCAGAAGCCTTTCTTCTCCCGAAAAATCTTTCGGATTTCCCACGTGAACTCTGCTAGGATCGATTTCCAACAACACATCTGCTGCTCTCGGCGGATTGTGCTCCATCAAATATATTATATCCGCAGCGTTATACATTGCACTTCCGCTCTCCATCGCCAGCATCATCAATACCGGCATACTGAATCTTAGCCTCGATATTGTCATTTCCTTCTCCTTTTCGTTGTTTTATAACTAAATGTAATAATTGACTCCCAGCTTGAAACTGTGCTCCTTAAGCTTTTGCTTCATCTGGTGTTCATAAACTCCATTCACTCCGGTCATAACATCTGTTTCCGTGGATGTCCTCCAGGCGTATTCATATTCCGCGAAAACTGATAATTTTTCGTAAATCGGGCACTCCGTGCCGACCCCCAGAATAAATTGAGGATTCGTCAATTTGGACTTTGTTCCCGAAAATACCAGGTTCTCTTCGTCTGAATAATGGAATTGTGTTTTGACTTTTCGCCACTTCATTCCGGCTATTCCGTAACCCAAAATATTCGGATCAGAGAAATAATATCCTCCCTTAAATTTAAATGCGCCGGAAAATCCCGAAATTTCTGATTCCAAGGATAATCTTCTATTGAAAATTTCGTAATTTTTGCTGTTTTTCCCGAAAGAAACTTCTCCAATCGCACCAAAATACCAGTTTCCCCTACGAAAAGAATATCCGAAACTCACTGCCGGAGCGATTTTGCAATATTGTTTCCTTCCTGCCGGTAACTCGAATTTGTGGCTATCTATCAAAGCCTTATCAAAATCCGCTCCAAAGCAGCATTTAGAATGGGATAAGAAATTAGGCGAGAAATGTGGAGAAAAATCATATGGATCGCTTTTTAAATCTGAATGGCTATATAACAGGGAAACCCCAACCAAAGCACCGGTTAGAATTTTAGATTGTTCGACTTGTTCCACAGCTTGCGCATACAACAAAGGCAAAACAAGGCAACTTGTACCAATTTTTACGAAACTACTCTTCATTCCTTCAAATCCTTCTATCTGCTTGGAAGTCTATCATAATATCAGGGAATTGTCAAGTTTTGCAGAGATTCATGTAACAGCAAAGTTACTGATTCCAATCTTTAATCAGCAACTTAACAGCCTAAATTTTTTATCGATTTTGAGAAAAATCTAATTAATCTTTTCAGACACAAATCTCTCCGAACATTATATACTTCGAAGAATTTGGTCAGCCACTCCGAGAACAGTAGCTTGTCCCTGTACCGCAAAAGATTTAGCGATACATAAAAAAAATGTTCCCATTAATATTCTAAACCCTGTACGATAATCGCTTATAAACAGGAAGATACCACTAACGCACAATCCTGCTATGATCACTATAGCCCCCCACTTGTTAATCATTGCGCAAAAAGGTTGGGTTACCGCAGCAATTGCTTCGTTGCTTATGTTCTGACAATATGTCGGTTCTATTAATACCACTGCTAATACGAATAATATCAGTCCTAAATATATATATTTTTTATCCATAAAAATTCTCTCCTTATTTTAATCATAAAAATTAAATCAAATTTTTTGAGGAATGAATATCCTACAATTTTAATTTTTTTATCATGTGCTTAACGTATCACTCTCTACAATTTTCAAATAGCGAGAAGCAAAGTAGTCGGTTATTGTAGACTTCAAACCTTTTATTGTAAAACAAACTGCTCACTTACTGTAGCATCGGAATTCCAAACATACTATTTGTGTTATTATCTCGGAATAGTTATAATAAAATAAGAATTGTTTAAAATTTAAATAAAACTAAAGTAATTATTGAGGGCAACATGAAATTATTGGAATCGGTGTTTTTAACTTTGTTTGGAGCCTGTATTATGCATTCAACTTCTGCAACTGAGGTAAAAAAAGGAACCTCGAATATGATAATAACTATTAATATTTATTACACAGGTGAAAATAATAATGCCCGCAAATTTGCTGAAGAAATGGAGCAAAGCGGCACAGTTGCTGCTATTCGAAAAGAAGCAGGGAACAGGAGGTATGAGTATTTTTATCCAAAAAATGATGAGCAAACAGTGCTTCTTATAGATACTTGGGAAAACCAAGAAGCCTTGAACAAGCATCACAATTCTCCGATGATGAATAAAATCGCAGAACTTCGTAATAAATACAATCTGCACATGAAAGTAGAACGTTACATAGAAGATGTATCCGGTGTTCCTGATCAAGATAAAAAATTCATCAAAGAATAGAACATTACTAATCAATGTATCGTTTACCTCGAATAGCGATGTCGGTTGAAATGATACGTTGTTTTATATGGGACGAGATGGAAAATAAACACAACCAATTTGGAGTACTACCAGTACTTTTCGGCAATTCAATTAGCAAGACAAACGAAGACGGATTACTTTCCGCTTCGTTTTCTGATTACTTCAAATTATTTCTGAAAAACTCAACAATCTTTTCAAACGGAATTTTTTCGAGATTATCATACAAATCAACATGATTCGCATCTTTTACAATAAGCAATTCCTTATTGCTGCCCTTCAATTTTTTGAAGGCGTCTTCGCTGAAATATCTGCTGTGAGCTTTTTCTCCGTGAATCATGAGCACAGGACTGCGAATTTCATCACTGTAGGATAATATCGGCATATTAATCATCGAAAGCGACGATGTCGTGTTCCAATTTCCATTCGAATTTATCGATCGAGAGTGGAATCCACGAGGCGTTTTGTAATATCCGAAATAATCCTTTATAAACTGCGGTTCGGTGCCTGTTAATTTTTCAGGAAGTCCCGGCGCTTTCGCATAAGTTCCATTCTTGAAATCATCTGTGCGCTGGGTGTTCAATTTTTGTTTCATCTCGTAACGAGCATTTTTGTCGACCGAGTCATTGTATCCGCGTGCACTAACTCGTGTCATGTCGTACATTGTTGATGCAACGGTCGCTTTGATTCGAGTATCAATTGCGGCAGCGTTTAACGCGAATCCTCCAAAACCGCAAATTCCCAAAATTCCGATTTTTTCATGATCTACATTCGGATGATTGCTCAGAAAATCAACAGCCGCACCGAAATCCTCCGTGTTTATATCGGGAGAGGCTACATTTCGAGGTTCTCCTCCGCTTTCTCCTGTGTAGGAAGGGTCAAAAGCAAGAGTTACGAATCCGTTTTCCGCAATTGTTTGAGCATAAAGCCCTGAAGATTGCTCTTTTACCGCTCCAAAAGGTCCGCTGATGGCAACGGATGGCATTTTTTCGCCCGATTTGTTTTTTGGAATATACAAATCTCCGACCAAAGTTACTCCGTAGCGATTTTTGAAACTGACTTTTTTCACTTCAACCTTATCGCTTTTTACGAATACTTTGTCCCAATTTTGTTTTTCAATCGAATTCATGCCGCATCCTCCTAATACCAAAGGCAAGACCAAACTTATCAAGTATGTTTTTCGAAACCTCATTTTGTCCTCTCCCAGATTAACAGATTCTGCAAAGTAATTACAAATTCCTCATATCAATAACAAATCGGAACTGAACTTCTCCGTTCACAATTGTATTGTAAGCTTCGGTTATCTGTTTTGCAACCTCATCCGGAGTTCCTTTGATAATTTTCACCTTCGGATAAATGTTATTTTCCACGGAATAATCAAGCATTTCCTGAGTTTCTTTGATTCCGCCGATCATTGATCCGTAAATCTTGCGATTCGGTGTAAAAACGAATGAATTCAGGCTAATTGACGGAAGATTTTTCGTCGCAGGAAGTCCGACTATCGCAAATTCTCCTCCGAATTTAAGCATTCTTAAATATGCAGACATGTCATATTTTGCCGGGATCGTGCTGAGGATGAAATAAAATTCATTCAAATGGTCTTTGTAAAAATTCGGACTTTTAGAAACATCTACGAATTCCTTTGCGCCCATTTTCATCGCTACTTCGCGTTTCTCTTCGGAAACGTCAAATACCGTGACATCAGCTCCGATCCTCACGAGATATTGGACCGCCATATGTCCGAGTCCGCCGAATCCCGCGACCGCAACTTTATCGCCTTTTCGGACTTTTGAGAATTGAATTGGCGAATAGGTTGTTATTCCGGCACAAAGCAACGGTGCAACTTTTTCAAAATCGGCATCTGCAGGCACTTTTATCGCAAACTCCTCTGAAATTACAATATTATTCGAATATCCGCCCTGAGTAATTTCTCCGCCGTGAAATTTATCTTTCGATGCATAGGTGAAAACGGCGTCAACACATTCCTGCTCACGGTTGTGACGGCAAGTTTCACAATTCGGATCTTTGCATGAATTTACCATACATCCGACTCCGGCATAATCTCCGACTTTGAATTTCGTGACATTTTTCCCGACTTGAATTACTTGTCCGACAATTTCATGTCCCGGAACCATCGGATAATGCTCTTTTTCATTCCATTCTGAACGCGCCTGATGAATATCGCTGTGGCAAATTCCCGCGTACATAATTTTTATAAGAATATCGTTGTCTCCGACAGCATGCCGTTCAAATTCGTACGGTCTAAACGGACCGTCTTTACTGAACATCGCATATCCTTTTGATTTTATCTTTTCCATACTTCCTCCTGTTTCAATATCATTGGTTAATACACATTCCTCGCCTCTGTTCGGCCAGTCCAACTTTTAATATCTTCGGCAATAGTTTTCAGTTGAGTATTTAATTCTGATTCATCAGAAACATCGTATATATACGATGTACAATCATCTAAGTACGAATAGTCACTAGTTTGTGCTCGATACTTTATCAGATATATCCTCAGATTGTTGCTCCAATCATCTTTAAGTTTTTTGCAGGCAGCTGCAGTAACTTCTTGTACGGCTGTCGTAGCGTCCACACCGTTCCATTTTCCGTCTTTTGACTGCCATCCCCCTGTAAACAAAGCCGCATTTATCGGCAAAGTAGCGCCTGCATATAAAGTTGGCAACGAAACATCTCCCAAATTTTCCACGCTCCAATAAAACTGACGTGCATTGGCATTCGACGAAAGACTTATACTTTTCGTTTTTTCTGCCGGCATAGTCCATCGATATAACCCTGAACTTAAATATTTTTTTACTGCTCCGCCATTCACATCGAAATAGGTATTATCGACATCAATAAAAAATCCATTTGCATCCACCATCGGATATATGTTTCCGTTTTTATAAGTGAATTCTTCCGAATTCGTCACGAAATACATATCTCCCGGATTGGCCGGAAATATAAAATGGTGTTTTATTGAGTCACTTCCGCTATTGTTGTAAAAATACCATCCTCTTTCTATAGGTTTCACTTCCGGTTCCTCACCACGCACAGCGCAGACTGATGTCCAGTTTCCGGAGAGATTAATGCTGGTCCAATTTTCGTCTTTACCGCAAACTATTTTATTTTCACCAGCAATAACGAATTTTTCGTTTCCATAACAAATTGATTTATAAGCTGCAGCCTCCCATTTATCGTTTTTTTCAGACCAACTTATACCATCGGAACTAACTGAAAAATCATTCCCCTTGTCCTCTGAGGCATTACCTTTAGTTACAGCCAAAAACTTTCCTCCGCCATAACACACAGCCCCCCACTTATATCTATTTTTGTTGTTAGTTATATCTCCAGTTTTTATCCAATTTACACCATCGGAACTATAAACTACTTTTTTAACTGCCTTGTTTTCTTCATCATCCCATTCAGCTACAGCGACAAATTTTCCATTTCCATAACACACGGAATTCCAACGGTATTTAGATATATCACTACTTTGAGTAGAATCAATTTCAGTCCAATTTACACCATCAGTGCTATAAGCTGCCCTTCCAGTGCTAACCGCGACAAATTTTCCATTTCCGTAACAAACTGATCGCCACTCTTCTTTAGACATAGGCTCTGTAGCTACTTTAGTCCAATTTTTACCGTCAATGCTATAAGCCGCATTTTTATCTCCAACTGCTACAAATTTCTCCCCCCCATAACACACTGATTTCCATATTCCAGAAGTAGGCAAACCTTCTCCATGGTCCCAATTTACACCGTTATTACTATAGACTGCCCCATTACCAACAGCCACGAATTCTCCGTTTCCATAACAGACCGATTGACAGAATACAGGCAAAGTATCGATCTCATACCAATCAATACCATTGGAGCTGAAAGCACCATTATTTTGTCCAACAGCAACGTATTTAACTGTTACTTCTATGTCGCAGTAAGCTATCGCTCCATCGTCACCTACGGCAACAAACCTGCCTAATTTTCCGCAGTAACAAACGCTTTCCCAACCGCTATATGAAAATTGAATCTGATTCCAATTTATACCATCAGTGCTATAAGAAACACATGATCCGTCGAAATGGCCTTCTTTTTTGGATATGGCGACGAATATTCCGTTCCCATAACATACTGATGACCATAATCCTCCCGTATTACCTGTTGATTTTTCCCAACTATTCCCGTCGGTACTATAAACTATATACCCACTTCTGCTTACAGCAACAAATTTTTCGTTTCCGTAACACACTGATTGCCAAGACTTTGTGCTCCCATAAAGAGTTGCTGTTGACCAAGCGCCTTTCAAATTTGTACCTGTAACACACCACGAAGTAGAACTCTCTTCAGCAACCATCACAAATTTTCCATCTCCGTAACATATTGATGATAATTCGACGGGAGTATTCCCTGGACTAACATTCCAATCTTCAATCGTACCATAAAGTTTGTCACCTGTATTAGATATAGCGACAAATTTTCCATTTCCGTAACAAACTGATCGCCACTCCCCGTACATGGCATTGGCCATTGATTTCTTTCCGAAGGAAGTGTTGACTTGAGACGTATCTTCTTGCCAATCAATACCATCAGAGCTGAAAATTACCTTTTTACCACCAACTGCCACGAATTTTCCGTCTCCATAACAAACTGATCTCCAATCTCCACTCCCTAAATCAACAAGAGTCCAATTTTTACCGTCATCACTGTAGGCTGCACATCCATCACTTACAGCAACTAATCTTCCGTTTCCGTAACACACTGATTTAAAATTAAGAGATAATAGAGCAGTTTCTGTCCATTTTTCACCATCGTCACTGTAAGCTACCATATTATCCTCAGATACAGTAACAAATCTTCCTTGTCCGTCTACTTCTCCCCAACACACTGAGGTCCATGGATGGTCTGTAAGATCGGACCGAGTCCAACCATTAGTATTGTTGCGACAAGCTCCTGCACCTATTTTACCATTTTTCTTTTTGGCCACTGCAACGACAGTTTTATCAGAAGGAATTATACCAGCAAATGTCCCCTTACCGCTACACACTGATTCCCAATTACCAATATTATCGTTAAGTGACTTATCTTTAAGTGACTTTTCTACTTTCCAATTTTTAGAAAAATCCGTTTTCTCTTTGTCAGAAGATCCTGGGGTTAATATCCGATAATGAAATTCGCCATCTGAAAACAAAATGCCCATCCCTGGATTTTCCCCCACATTACCACCTAAAGATATAATTTCTGATATATCAATCATTTCAGAAAAACGAGAATTACCACTTGCATATTCTATCCACTCATGGTTAGATGAACTTTTGTATTTACACAAGTAAAAACTGGATCTATCAGTATCAAGCACCAAAAAATTCGTTACTCTATCAACATGTAATCCTCTCGTAAAAGAGTCAGGATGATCATCATATAAATCTATTTTACCCCATATTCTTTTACCATCACTACTTTCAAGCATGTATTTGTGATTGTTTCCAATAACATAGAAACCTTCTTTCTTTTTGTCATTCCATGTATTAAAACTCACATAATTCACTGAACGCCAGTTTCCAGTTCCATACGATGATGCTATTGTACCTTTATTCCAAGTTATACCATCACTGCTATAAATAGGCGGGGTGTCACTACTACCCTCAGAAGGAATAGCAACGAATGTTCCGTTTCCATAACAGACTGATTTCCAATCCGCAGAATAAGGTAATTTAGACCTATGCCAATTTTTACCATCATCACTGTAAGCTGCAACATCGCTGTTATTGCCACTCACAGCAACAAATCTTCCTTTACCGTTTACATTTCCATAGCACACTGACTTCCAACAATAAGGCCCTCCTGCATCAATTTTAATCGACATCCAATTAACAGGCTTCTCTCTAGCGTTAGGATTTATAGTAGGAATGCTGACAGCAGATGTCGTTTGCGCGGGCGGCACATAAGTTGGAGATTGATATTTGATTCCGACGTCTGATATATCTCCGTCGTCGTTGCTTCCGTAAACAAGATAATCATCGGATTTAATGTTATTATCGGCTCCGGATATTTTGTAATCAAACTTTCCGTCACTCGATTGCTTCAGCAAATCGATGTAAACGCTTCGATTAGGGGCGGTTAGTGCTGTGTATACCACCTTGTTGTTTTCTATCTTGAAAGGACGGTTTGTAATTTCCGCCGAAATCAGCTTGGTGCTTGTCAGGGTAATACCAACAGAATATCCGTCATCATCTCCGCTCATTTGCTCCGAAGTTATGAAAAATTCTGACCGCTCCGTTACAGAAGTCTCTTTCGTAGCACTTGGGTAAGATCCGGAAACATTAGTAAGCTTTATTTTTCCCGCACTACTCGTCGGCTCCACAACAATTCGCAGCAATCCCTTTCGCGGAAATTTGAATGTACCACCTCCTGATGAATCACTGGAATATGTCAGAATTCCCTTGGCTCCACTAGTTTTTCCCTTATCGAATCTTATGAGGTCTGATTCCACGGCAAGGGTCTCGGAATAGTCATTATCGAACCCCAGATAGGTCAGCTCGCCCGGTTCGAACCAATCAGGTTTGTTCACGATCAAAATCAGTGCTTTCTTTCTTCCGTCTGATTTCGTTCCCTTAGACGGCGTCGATAGGCGGCCCAAAGTCGTTGAATTTGCGCTTGTATTTTGTGCCGAATTTTTCCCCGTCGTGCTCCAACTTTGCAGCAAATTATTCGCCCAAGTCACCGGAATAAATATGAAATTTGAAACATTGCGGTCGTCGTAATACGGATAAAACGCGCCCAGCATGTTGTAAATAAATTTCACATTAGGATTCATTTCCAGAATGAAATATGGGTTCATCCAATATTTGTTGCCATTATTTTCGCACTTCATCGACAGCAAATTCGCATCAGTTGAACAACACGGGTTGTATACCATTTTTCTGAATTTATAACCTACTGGACTTACTGTCGATAATAAATCTCCTTTTGTTATCTTATTATTCGTACCATAATCTTCGGTATCGCCTCGGCACAGCAATCCGTAGGATACATCTCCTCCCGCAAATGATCCTATTTCTGTCAATTTTTCGCCTTTTTCTCCCTTAGTTCCGTATAGAACCGCTCCCACTATATTTGTATTGCCATCATCAACAAATTGATCCGGCGCCTTTACCCAGTCTGATCGATTATTTCGCAGCGACACTTTCCCCGAATATGGTATTACTCCTACATTTACCCCTCGCGTATAGAAAAAATTATCTTTCAAAAATTTCTGATAAGCTCGCGTTATTTGGTAGATCGGTGTCGCTTTAGCTTCGTCTGTCGGTGTTGTCGATGTCGAGATATAAGGTGTGCCTGTTTTTTTGGTGTTCTTATCTAAATTGTCCGGATTTAGGGCTGCGCTATTGGTCGGAACCGTTAAAATTATATCCACGTTACACTTTGCCGGGATCGCATATCCGATATCGTCGTCCGTTGTTACCTTTATCTTATCGCCCTCAATTTCTATTTTTACAGTTTTATCGTCCAGATCCTTTCTGGTTGTATAGCTTTTTGTCCCGACAGTTGATGACCCATCACTAGAAGACATACCTACCACTTTAGGCCATGTCACATAGTGGTACCATCTTACCTCTTTTCCAAAGGGATCAGTGATATTATCGCAATAGTAAGCGTAGTCCTGATATAAATCTTCATCCGGCGGAAATAAATTTGCATTTGTTTGCGTTAACGAGTTATATATAATATTAAAGTGATGTGTCGCCATCGGTGCGTGATTTGTTTCGTAATAATAATAGGAATAATACCTATTCATATTTGTTGTTTTCGTCTCTTGCTTTATTTGCTTCTTTTCATTCCCCAAATTAGTTTTAGACGATTCTAGTAACTCTGTTACTTTTAACGGTTCATATACACCTCCTTTCTTTGTAACTTCTTTCGTTACCTCTACTCGTTCTACGGCTTGACTTATCGTTGTACCTACATATGTCGGAGATTTATTGTAAATATTGTCGGCAATTCTCAACATCGCGGTCTTCTGCTGCGCGTAGGTTAAGGCAGGATTCCACTTTTTTGCCACCTCTAATGCAGCCTTTTCTGCACATTCCTTTACCAATCTCTCTCCTGATCCCATCGTCGCCCGTCGGTCCCCTAATATCCGATGATCTAGCAAGTATTTCGCACCAAAAAGAAAAACAGGAATAATTATCACCGCAAGGATCTGCATATAGCCTGAGGTAAAATGACTGAAACCACGGGAGTTTTTGGAATTCGGGAAAAACCGCAAAGAAAGTTCGATTTTCTGCTTCAGGAAACGCCAAACGGTTGCAAAACTTGGCAAAATTCTATCCAAAATCGAGTGTTTTAGCCCTATTTTTATTTTGTTTGACTTTTTCACGTTCTTTTTCGTTTCATCAATCATTGCATTCCCTCTAAAGCTTTCTGAACCTTTTTCTCCCGCGTATATTCTTTCAAATATTTGTAAATTTTTCGTTAATTTTTGAAAATTTTGAAATACTCCAACAACAGAATCCTATTTAATCGGAACACAATACCATAAATCAGTAAAATAATTTTTATACTAACTTTGTCGAAACTTTTCAAGAAATTTTCTTTGCTTGTTAAATCACAAAACAGGAGATTGCCAAAAATATTTTTATGAAAACAATATTTATTATTGACAAAATTAAGATATAAGGATACATGTAGCACATAAGACATCGGGAGGAGATTTTATGAGATATGTAATGATGGTTGTAGTTGCGGTGCTGTGTGCTGGAAATTTATCTGCTCAGCGTATATCTTCGTGTATGTCTCCAAATGCTTCATATGCTTCGCCGTTATCGTTAAACAAAAGAGTGATCGATGTTTCCGCGTATACTAAGAAATATCAGCTAAACAGAGACGGTTATGACGATCCATCAAGAATCGCAGTACAGAAAATGCTTGATAAAAAAAAGAAAAGCGAAAGAAGGAAGAAGATCTTAAAAACAGCCGGATTGGTAATGTTGGGTGGGGCTTCTGCTGCTTTATGGACCGCGGCTTATGCGCCTGGATACTGTGCTATAGGGATGTACGAAGGACTGAAATTTATGGGTGTAGGAACAGTTAAGTCTTTTCTTTGGGCGGGAGGCATTTCATCCTTGGCGGCATATTTTTCCGGTACTTGTTACACAATAGGGAGGCTGGGAGTAAGCGCAGCAGCCAAGCGTTTTTATGGCAACAAAGAGCGTCAATAGCGATATGTAAACAGATTCGTGAAGCCAGAAATTCTACGGAGTGTTCTGGCTTTTTTGTGGTTGTGATCATGAGATAGTTTCTGACTTGCAGTGTTCTTTTTCTATTGACTGTAAAATCTGATGGTGTAGGTCCTTTTTAAACACTTACTGACTTTTTCATCACCGCCGCGAAAAATCCATCCGTGTCGTCGTGAAACGGAGTTAATCTCAGAAAATCGCCGCTGTAATTTTTTGATTCAACTTTTTGTAACTCGAAATTATCAAATTCTCCGAGAAATTTCTCGATTTGATCTTCGTCTTCTTCCCTTAATATGGAACAAGTTGAGTAAACCAAACGACCTCCTGGCTTTACCAAATTCTGAGCGATTCTGAGAATTTCAGCCTGGACTTCAAGCAACTCCAACAGATCATTTTCGCAAAATTTTGCTCTCATATCGGGATTTCTTCGCCAAGTACCCGTTCCGGAACAGGGGACATCAACCAGCACGACATCTGCCGATTCCCGATGACGCTTCATCCATTTACCGTTAATCTCCTGACAGAAAACGTTGTTAACATTAGCTCGACGCAACCGTTTTTTGGCATTTTCCAGACGCTCGGGATATTTATCCATCGCGAAAATTCGACCTTTGTTCTCCATGTACGCCGCCAGAGCCAGGGTTTTGCCGCCCGCCCCTGCGCAGTAATCAACGACCGTATCTCCGGGACGAACTCCGCACAGTTCCGCAATGAGCTGCGATCCTTCGTCCTGAATTTCCACAATTCCGTTACGAATCGCAGGATGACTTCGACTGATTCTTCCGTTCAAAATCCGCAATCCGTTCTCGGCATATCGGGTATCTTCGATTTCGAATTCTTTCAATAACTCTTTTGCCTGTTCTTTTGTCGCAACTAAGCTGTTCACTCGAAGATCGACGCAAGCCTTGCCGTTCAGCGCGTTCATCTCATCCGCAAAATGATTTTCGTCAAAAACTCTTAGCAGATAGGGATCCAGCCATTCGGGATAATTCAGCTGCGCGTATGTCGGAAGATTTCCAAAATCTCTTCGAAGAAATTTCCGTTCGAATTCCGATAATTTCTCCGGAGCATATTTTCGCCCCGAAAAGATTTCCTCGATTTGTTTATCCGAAAATTTGCGATTGAACTTCATGTGAGCTAACACGAAAAATCTGCCGAAATTATTTGTGATTTTCTGAGTTATAAACTTCAGTTTCTCGAAATTCCGAAAGATCTCGTAGGAAAACTCAGCGATCGCTCGCCGATCATTTGACCCAATCCATCTGTTATTTTTGAAATATTTCGACATAACGATATCGAACGGCGCACGCGACGCAAAAAATATCTCCAACAAATCTATTGCGGATTTTACTCTCGCTTCTAACTGCATTTTAATGAAATCCCCACTATATAAATTTCTACCGATACACTGCGACTGGATTTCGGCTTGAAAAAATATGCCTTTGCGAAATCTTTCTTCACGCGCTCAAAAAACTGCTTTTCTTTTCCGCCCATGAATATTTTGGCGACAAACGATCCGCCTGGAGCCAGTGTATTCAGTGCAAAATCATAAGCAGAATTCACCAAATTCATGATGCGCAAGTGATCGGTTTGAGCATGTCCCACCGTTGCCGGAGCCATGTCGGAAACAATTAAATCAGCTTTCTGTCCCAATGCCTCTATGATTTTTTGCTGATTCGCTTCATCCTCGAAATCCCCGATAAACTGCCGAACCTTCGGGAGCTCATCGAAATTCAGAAGATCAATCGCGACAATCTTTGCGTCTTCGGGAGATTTTTGAGCCAACAGCTGAGACCACCCGCCCGGAGCCGCTCCCAAATCGATAATATATTTCGATTCCTTTATGAGTTTGAATTTTTCATCGATTTCCAGCAACTTATAAGCCGCCCGAGAACGATATCCTTCCTTATGCGCCCGCTTCACGTAAGGATCGTGCATCTGACGATTCAGCCATAAACGCGAAGACAAACTCATTTTTCCTTTGATCTTCATGTTCTTTCAAAA
>CACXWU010000015.1 GCA_902771535.1 uncultured Pseudomonadota bacterium
TTTCGTTTGAATCGAAGATATCCACGTGAACTTTTATCCCTGTTAAATGCTCGAACATTTCGACGAATTCGTAGGGTAAATAATCTATTCCGATGATAATGTTAAGCTTTTTTTCTCGGTCAAACGGACCGAAGTCTTCGTTAGTCAATTCTTCATACACAGACGATACATAACAATTACGCTCTTCCGAATCAGAAGAGCGAAACACATACAAAAAGCTTAAGCTAATGATAAGCAGAAAGTACTTTTTCATTCTTTTTCTTTTTTGGACCTCAAGGCTTTTGAATATTCATGAATTCCCCACGGAATTGTTAAGACGTAAGCGGCAACCAAAACAGAAAGGGACAACCAAATTCTGGTGGTTAAGCAGATAATCAGAAACGCTATCACAGTTAATGCAATCCAGGAATTCGTATTGTTTATTTCGATTATTTTCGAAGAGAAAGTTCTGACGGTACTTACCATTAGGCATCCTGAGAACATTAGAAAGAATGCGATGAAAAAAGGCCTGACAAACGCAAAAGTCTCAGTTTCGAAAAATAAAATCAACGGAAATAGCGCTACAATAGCCCCGGCAGGAGCAGGAATTCCCGTGAAATATTTGCGATCCAAGTCCGAAACCTCTTCTGCACATCTGTGACCGATATTAAACCTCGCCAATCTCAGAGCACAGCAAACGGTATAGAACATGCAAATGCCCCAGCCGATTTTGCCGATTTGCTGCATTGATGCGAGATATAAAACCACCGAAGGAGCTACCCCGAAGCAAACTAAATCTGATAGGGAATCTAACTCAAGCCCGAAAGTTGAGGATTGATCTAAGAATCGAGCAATCTTTCCATCGAACATATCGAGTAGGGCGGAGACCAAGATGCAAAGAACTGCATACTCCCATTCGTTGCATTGAGCAAATCGAATCGACGATAAACCAAAGCACATCGCAGTAATTGTGACAGCATTCGGCAGAAATTTCGCCAAGGTCGAAGTCTTAAGTGACTCCGTTTTCGAGGCTTTTGAATTTCCTGACTTTACGGATTTAACTCCCCCCAAGATGCTTTTCGGCTTGGTTTCCTTTTTTGAGAGATTTACATTTTTCGGAGTCCCGGAAAGTTTTACTTCTTTCAGATCTCCTTTACTTGTTCCTTGGTTTCTTTTCATTTTTCTTCTCCTCTACGTTGTAGTTAGCCAAAATCGTTTCACCCGCAACAGTAATCTGTCCTTCCTCGACCAGAACCGAAACATCCAACGGCAAGTAAACATCAACTCGACTTCCGAAGCGAATGATTCCGACACGCTGACCTCTTTCCAATTTGTCTCCCTCTTTAATGTCGCATCTGATCCGACGAGCTATAAGTCCGGCAATTTGTACAAATACCAGCTTCATTCCGTCGTCATTCCGTACAAAAGTAGCTTGTCTCTCGTTGTACTCATTGGCTTTGTCCAGAGTTACGTTGAAAAACCTTCCCGGAGTATAAATTATTTTTTCTACCGTACCTGCAATAGGAGTTCTGTTTACGTGAACGTTTAGCACGCTCATGAAAATACTGATCTTTTTTCTTTGCCCCGTTAAACCTAACTCAGAAGGAGGTTCCACATCTGCGATTTTCAAAATGATACCGTCGGCAGGACTGACCACCACATGACTTTTGCTCGGAGGGATTCTTTCCGGATCTCTGAAGAACAGCAAACACGCAAATCCTATGGCAACACCTATCCACCAGACAGGTTCACTGACATGTCCGATCACAAAAGCGACAAGCCAAATTACAAAAGCAGCACGCCAACCGTCCCTGTCGAAATAAGGTAACTTTATTTTCATCAGTACTCCTAACTATCAACTCCGCGATTATATTTTATTTTTCAATATAATTCAAATTCTATCAGCATTCATTTTAAGGTCTAAAGTTCACGATAACCTCTGACGATTGCGATGGCATATTGTCCGTTTGTTATTGCTGTTCCCGAATATGATGGAAAGTTTTCGAAGTCACAGCGATAGACTCCGTTTTCGTATCTCAAATTTTTGGTATCATAATGGCTGAAATTCTTAATGATGCCCGTCTGCAACGCTTTGCCAAGAGATTCTTTTAATGTCCAGAGTACAGTCAGATCGCAAACATCTTCAGAATGAGACTCCGCGCTCATTCGTTTCAAAGCACAGATTCTTTTCGGATCTATCTTCTCGATATCTACGCCGACAGTTTTCTTACTGACAGATGCGATTGCTACTCCGTGAGAATGCGAAATAGATACGAAAAGGTCAGAACCTTCAATAAACGGAGTATCAGATTCTTCGTTTAATACAGAGACGGAGGGGAATTTTTCAAAACAATCTTCATTCTGTGACGTTAATTTGAAAAAAGCCTTTTTGCATGCAATTCTCCCTGAAATAAATTCATATCTTCTTTTTGAAGAAGTAGACTTCGAGAAAATATTTAACTCTTTTGAGGATAAAATTCCAAGGTCCGGATCATTATTCGAATCAAAAACATCAAAAGCCGAACTAACCCCCAATTTCTCTGAGATAGAAATAAATTTCCTTAGCAGATTCATGACTCAGATCGCAGATTAGATCATTGCCAATCCGCCATTAACGTGAAGTACATGCCCCGTAATATAAGATGCTTCTTCGGTAGAGAGAAATCCGACTGCTGATGCGACTTCTTGAGGATTTCCGATCCTTCCGACCGGAATTTTCTTTTGCAAAGCCTCTTTCATAGCATCTGGAATTTTATCTGACATTGGTGACACGATAAATCCCGGAGCAACGCAATTGACAGTGATATTTCTTGAAGCCAATTCCAGAGCCGCAGATTTAGTTAAGCCGAATAAACCCGATTTTGCTGCGGCGTAATTTGTTTGCCCTGCATTTCCAACCGCTCCGACAACTGATGAGATGTTAATAATTCTTCCCCATTTGTTGCGAATCATTTTTTTTGATACCCCGCGCATCAGGCGAAACGGAGCTTCTAAGTTTACCGTCATTACGTCTTCCCACGCCTCATCGGTCATTCTCATCATTAGATTGTCGCGGGTAATTCCGGCGTTATTCACGAGAATATCGATTTTTCCGAAGATATTTTCCACGTTAGTGATCAAATCCTGAATGGCTTCGGCAGAATTTAAATTACAAGCAAATAACTGAACTCGATTTTTTAGTTCGTTCGCAAGAGACTCCAGATTGGAAACCTTTGTTCCCGACAAAGCCAAAGTCGCTCCCATTTCGTGAAGAGTTCGGGCAATTGCTCCGCCGATCGCTCCCGTTGCGCCTGTCACAAGAGCTACTTTTCCGTTAAGATCGAACATATTCTTTCTCCTATATGTATTTGACTTCCAAAATTTCATATTGCTTCATTCCTGAAGGCGTGTTGAGCTTGATTTCGTCTCCGGCTTCTTTTCCGATCATGGCCCGAGCCAACGGCGCTCCAACGGAAAGCAAATTTTTCTTTATGTCGGCTTCATCGACTCCAACGATTTTGTAAGTGACTTCTTCGTCAGTAGATTCATCGCATATAGTCACAGTGCAGCCGAACTTGACCGAAGTACCGTTCAATTTCGTTATGTCGATGACTTCCGCTCGAGATAATTTCGATTCCAGCTCACGAATACGTCCTTCGATGAATCCCTGCTTGTCCTTTGCATAGTGATACTCTGCATTTTCGGACAAATCGCCGAGAGCGCGGGCTTCTGCAATGGCGTTTACTATTGCAGGACGTTCTTCAAACTTAAGCTTCTTTAACTCTTCTTCCAAAATCTTATATCCCTGAGGAGTCATATGTACCTTTTCCATTATTCCCTCTTCTTTATTCCAAGTTTTTCATAAATTTATCTTTTCCGTGTGGTTACCCCAAAACCTTCGGAACTACAAACATATTGCATTCTTTTTGCGGAGCATTATCCATAACCGCAGGGTCGGTTTTTACGGCAACATCTGTCCTTTCGTGGAGCTTTGCATCGTATTCCACGGAGTCGTCTATCCCTGCACAGTCAACCGATGATAGCTGTTCGACGAAATGGAGAACCTTGTTCAAATCATTCCTCATCTTTTCGGCCTTTTCCTTGCTGATACTGATTTTAGCCAAGTGAGACACCTTCTCTACGTCTTCTATAGTTACAGACATAAACACACTCCTATTATCTATATAAGATATTATCCTGTATCAGGGTATTATAAGTTATGTAAAAAGTCCACAGCCTGATCCAAAAGATGTCCGTTTATGGCATGGTCTAGTCCCGGAGCAATTGCCACTTTTGTATTGATATTGAATTTTTCCAAAGCGGATTTCGTGAAATCTACGGCGGAAACAGGAACCACTGAGTCGTTTGATCCGTGAGCTAAAAGGACTTTTGTTTCAGCATTTTTCAAAAACTTATCGGGAGACAGAATTAATCCCGAAAAAGCAATTACGGCTTTTACGTTGTAATATATTCCTAAGGATAATGACAGCATGGCTCCCTGAGAAAAGCCCGAAAAAATTATGTCACGATAATCCAGGTTTTTCGAATTTTTTACGGAGTCGACATATTCCATAATTTGCGGAACATTTTTTTCAAATTCGGTTTCCCAGTCATTCAGAGTGTCGCTGTTCATAGAAAACCATTTGTATCCGTCGTAAGTTTCCGGACAAAACTCAACGCCATTTGGTAGGTGAATTTCCGCTGCAGGTAATGCCTCTGCGAAATTTTCTCCCACAATTTGAAGATTTTCTTTGTTAGATCCGTATCCGTGAAACAGAAAAATCAGATTCTTCGTTTCGGTTTTTGATGGAATTACTAACTCATCCATTTCTATTCTCCTCTAATCGTTTTAGCGACGCATCATAAGCCACAAGATGATAAATTATAAAGTATAAAAATAAATCCTTGTCAATCATCTGGACATAAATCTACATATTTATTAAAATGCCACCCGAGTATTTGGAGGCATCTTGAAAGTTGTATTATGTGCCGGGGGAACCGGAGGGCATCTATTCCCGGCGATAGCTTTGGCTGAAGCTTTGGAAAGCAAGCATCATGAAGTTACCATTGTTACGGATGATAGGGGCGCGGCGTATTGTGAACATATCGAGAATAAGAAAGTTTACAAGAGCGTAAGATTATCTCTGAGGGGAGCTCCTTTTTTGCTGTTTCGTCTTTTTAGAATTTTTATTTCGTTTCTACACTTTTGTAAATCGAAAAAGCCTGATGTGATCATAGGGTTTGGAGGTGTATTTACATTGGTACCGGTGATTACAGGGAAGATGTGTGGCGCTAAGATCGTTTTGTATGAACAGAACGCGATAATAGGACGTGCCAACCGTTGGCTTTTGAATTTTGCGGATTTAAAGCTGTCGGCGTTTTCCATTGGAGGGAGCTGGAAGGTGCAACCATCTCCAGTCAGAAAGGAATTTTTGAAAAATATTCCCTATAAGTGCGACGGAAAAATTAAAATATTGGTTATCGGAGGAAGTCAGGGAGCGAGGTCTTTTTCCACGATTGTTCCGGATGCGATAAAAGGGCTTTCCGTCGAAGAAAGGTCCGAGTTAGAGATAGTTCAGCAAGATTCCTACGGGGATATCGAGGAGCTCCAAAACAAGTATGACAGTCTGGGGGTGAAATCCACGATAGATAAATTTTTTGATAATGTTTCTGAGATAATGGGAAAAAGTCAGCTGGTGATTTGTCGCGCCGGGTCCTCCACTTTAATGGAACTGGCGGCAATTAGGCGTCCTGCTGTTTTGATACCTTATCCGAAAGCAAAGGATAATCATCAGCATTTAAATGCCAAAAGATATGTCGACAGAAATGCTGCGTGGCTGATAGAAGAGAACGGTTACGCTTCTGAAAGATTGAGGAATATTTTAAGGCAGATATTGAGAGATCGGGAGATGTTGAAACAAAAGTCCGTCCATATGTATAATAAAGCACTGAAAGATGCATCGAGTAACTTTGTGCGCTTGATAGAGAGTATGGAGGGATAGGGGAATGAGGAAGTTTCCGATCTATTCAGGATTTATTCATTTTGTTGGCGTGGGCGGAATAGGAATGAGTGGTATTGCCGACATTTTGGTCAATCTCGGATATAAAGTTAATGGTAGTGATCTAAAAGAAAATGCGATGATAGAACGATTATCTCGCAAAGGAGTAAATGTTACCATAGGACATAAGGCGGAAAATGTTCACGGGGCTTCTGTTGTGGTGGTATCGTCTGCCATATCGAAAGATAATCCCGAGATTTTAGAAGCCAGAAGGTTGAAAATTCCCGTGATAAAGAGGGCGGAAATGCTTGCCGAACTCATGAAAATGAAAATGTCGATTGCTGTTGCGGGAACTCATGGCAAGCCGACCACCACTTCGTTGGTGGCAACGATTTTGGATCAAGCAAATTTGAATCCTACCGTTATTAACGGGGGCATAATAAATGCATACAACAGCAATGCTCGTTTGGGAGACGGAGATTGGGTTGTTGTCGAAGCAGATGAGTCCGACGGATCTTTTACTAAGTTGATGTCTACAATAGCTGTGGTAACCAACATCGACTTTGATCACATGGACAATTTCAAAAACTTCGAAGAATTGCGAGATTTGTTCACGAAGTTTGTGAGGAATATTCCTTTCTATGGTGTTGGTGTATTATGCATAGATCATCCGGAAGTGGCGAAAGTTGCTGCGGAAATCAAAGATCGCAAAATAATAACTTATGGTTTTGATAACAGAGCAGACGTTTCTTGCGCAAACGTGAAACTCACGGATTTCGGAGCGCAGTTTGACGTGGTATTTTCTCAGAACATGATCGACAAATATGGTGTTGAGAAAGTTTGGAAAGGGTTTTCTCTGAATATTTTCGGAAAGCATAACGTTCAGAATTCATTAGCGGCAATCTGTGTGGGATTGGAACTGCGGATTTCGGAAGAGAGTATGAAAATAGCTCTCGGATCTTTTTCGGGAGTCCGAAGGAGGTTTACAAAAGTGGCGGAAATTGACGGAGTGACAGTTATCGATGATTATGCTCATCATCCTGTTGAGATTTCTGCAGTTTTAGAAGCGGCTCGCAGCGTATGCAAGGGTAAGATATATACAGTGATGCAGCCGCACAGATATAGCCGATTAAAGAATTTTCTTCCTGAGTTCGGAGAGTGTTTGGAACTGAGCGATTATTGTTTCGTTATTCCAATATACGCTGCGGGAGAACAAAATAATGGCACGGATCATTTTTCGTTGTTGAAAGTACTTAACGAGAATAAGCAGGTGCCGACGGATTTCGCTCAGGATGTCTCGACCTTGAAATCAAAGGTTGCGGATATGCTGAATCCGGGGGATTTTGTGATATTTTTAGGTGCCGGTGACGTAACGCGTTGGGCCTATCAGTTTGCTGATTTAATGGGGAAGTGAGATCAGTTACTGACAAAATACCCAAAGTAAAAGAAAAGTTTTGAGTTTTATGGAGAAATGATGACTATTATTAACAGAATGCCTAAGGTAAGTGGAAAGTTAAAGAAAAATGCTCCACTGGGAAGGAAGTCGCACTTTGGGGTCGGAGGTGTCGCCGAAGTTTTGTTTGAGCCTTCCGATATGGATGATTTGGTTTTCTTTTTGCGTCGCATTCCTAAGGACATTCCGGTTATGCCATTGGGAGCGATGTCCAATGTGTTGATTCGTGACGGAGGAATCGAAGGAGTAGTCATAGTTCTCGGAGATTGGTTCAAAAAGATCTTTGTCGAGGGAGATATATTGGAAGTTGGAGCCGGAGTTCCCTGCAGTAAATTAGCGACTGTTGCAATGGATAATGAACTTGGTGGATTGGAATTTTTAATGGGATTGCCGGGCACTGTCGGTGGTGCGATAAAGATGAATGCAGGATGTTTCGGTTCGGAAATATCCAATGTTTTGGTTGAGTGCGAAGGTATAACGACTTCCGGGCAGGTTCAGTGGTTTAAGGTCAAGGATATAGGAGCGTCCTATAGGCATACGGATATTCCGAATGATTGCATTATAACGAGGGCCTGGTTCAGAGGTATATCCAATGTAAATTATTCCATTCCGAAGAAAATTCGCGAGCTTATGAAACAACGCAGAGCGGCTCAGCCGATAGGTGCCCGTACTTGTGGATCTACTTTTAAAAATCCAGATGGTTACAAGGCTTGGCAGCTGATTGAAAAGGCAGGATGTCGAGGATTGAAAGTCGGTGGAGCGCAAATTTCTGAGAAACACTGCAATTTTATAGAAAATACGGGGAGTGCAACTGCTGGTGACGTTGAGGCTTTGGGAGAAAAAGTAGTTCAGGAAGTATTGCGCAAAACCAATGTTCAACTTGAATGGGAAATCATAAAGTTAGGCAGAAAGGCTAATGATTAAGACGAATTCATGGATAGTTTCGCTATTAAAAAGTAATTTGTTTTTGATTCTGCTGACGGTTGCTGTGGGAGTGGGAGTATGGTTTTACGAGAAGCCGATAAAGATACCGAGTGATTTTAGAATAGAAAAAATAGAATTTGATGGTCAGGAACATGTTCAAGAGGTGCTTTTGTTGAAAGCTTCCGGGTTAAGATATAAGAAAAATATATTTGATGTTTCCGTGAATGATGTAAAAAATCGTCTCGAGCAAATTTCTTGGATAAAATCAGCCAGTGTTCAAAGGAAATTACCAAATAAGTTGAGCATAAGAGTGTCAGAAAGAGTACCGATTGCAATATACCAGTCCAACTATAAATTGCATTTGCTTGATATCGATGGGAAGGTCCTTGAAAATGACGGGATAGGAAATTTTGATAACTTGCCTATCATAGTCGGGAAGGGGGCTGAAAAATCGGCCCGACATTTTTTGTATGTGTTAGAGAAATTTCCCAGAATAAAAAAGCAATTGGCATTTGCGGTATTTGTCGGGGAGCGACGCTGGAATATTAGGATTAACAAGGGGATTACCGTAAAGTTTCCAGAGAAAAATTTAGGGTATGCTATGCAGATTTTGGACGAAATTGCCGATGAAAATGGTTTTTTCCATGATGATATCCAGGAAATAGATTTAAGGATCTTAGATCGAGTTATTGTGAAAAAAAGAGCAGATGCGCAAAGATGAATGTAGGGCAGATAATTGCTGTAGTCGATATAGGTAGTACAAAGGTTTGCAGTTGTATTGCAAGCGTTGCTGAAGATGGACATTTTGATATTCTGGGTGCAGGATATTGCGTTTGTTTCGGGGTGAAATGTGGAATAATCGTCGATATGGATTCGGTGTGCAAATCCATAGCCAAGGCAGTGGAGAATGCAGAAAAGGCCGCAAATTTAAGAATTAAGTCAGTTTATGTAAACGTGTCCGGTAAGTTCGTGAAATCTGAATTGATAAATTCGGAAATCGATATCGGAGGGCGAATAATTAAGCCAAGGGATTTAGAGAAACTCGTTTATAAAAGCATAAAAAAGAGACCGGGGGTAGAGGTTATTCATTCGATACCGGTGCTGTTTGAAATGGATTCGATGGCTTGTACTGCGGATCCGGTGGGCATGTTTGCCAATACTCTGAAAGCCAATGTAAATGTGGTTACCGTTCCGAAAGTTCAGATTAACAATTTGGTGGTTGGGCTTTCCAGGTGTCATTTAGATGTTCTCGGCGTTGTATACAGCGGATATGCTTCAGGATTATCGATGCTGGACGAAGACTCCAGGCAGAGTAATCAGATTGTTATTGACTTCGGTGGAGGTGTTACAACGGTAAATTTCTTTTTTAAGGGAGTATTTTGCGGATTAGAAGTTGTTTCCGTCGGTGGACAAAACATTACGAAAGATATTGCTTACGGGATCAATGTTTCCAGATCGAATGCCGAGCGATTAAAAACGTTGCACGGAGGAGCGTTTGAATCCTTTGATGATAAGAAAAACATGATTTTGGTTCCAATGCAGGAAGAAAATAACACGATAAATTTACAACAAATGCCGAAAAGTGATTTAAATGTAATAATTCAGGCTAGAGTTGAAGAAATATTGAAGTTAGTTAGAGAAAAAATAGATGAATCTGTGTTTAAAAGCGATTTTGCAAGACATCTTGTGATAACGGGAGGCGGAAGCATGCTTACCGGTATGAGAGAGTTCGTGTCGCAGAATTTTAAGAAGCCAGTGGATATGAAAAGGATGGAGGATTTTTTCGAATCTTCCAATATACAGATCGGGAATGATTTTTCTACAGCCATCGGCATGATAAAGTTCGCTGTGTTGTCGGACAATATCGGAATAGGTTCACAAAATAATTCCGAAAAAAACAAGAGAGAAGGTTTTTTTAAAAAGACTATAAACTGGCTTGAAAACAATTTATAGCGCTATATCGAGTTATTCGTATAGTTTACGAAATTATTTTAAAAATTTAGGTTTATACTTGTCAATTTTTAGAACACCCGTTATACAAGTAATTAAGTGTTTATAAGGACGATAAGATGAAAAAAACTTTGATAATTGTAAATATGTTGTTTGCGTCAGTTTCAGTGTTTGGAATGCAGCAGAGAAATACGACATCGGATGAAAATGCAGCAATACTCAAAATAGTGTCAGAGAAAGGCTCTACAGAATCGATAAAAATAGCAGAAGTGGAATCAGAAATAAGACGTATTCAGGATGACAAGGATATTGCTTCGACGTCTTCAAGCTCATACAAAGAAAATGTTATTAATTTTCGGGATAACGATGGAAATACTCCATTGATTTTGTCATTAATTAACGGGCATGTGAAATTAGCAAAGTATCTGATAGATCACGGTGCGGATGTTAATAAAAAAGGTCAATACGGTTGGTCTGCTTTGCATCGAGCGTGCCAATATGATTATGATGGTGTTGTGAAATCACTGGTAGAACATGGTGCAGATATTAATGAGAGAAGCGGATCCGGATTTACTCCTTTGCGTATTGCAATGGGAAATAACAATGGAGATATGGTGGAATATCTGATTGCACATGGCGCGAATATTAATGAAGAAGATGAAAATGGGCATAGTCCTCTGTTTTTTGCAATTAGTGCACATATGGATGGGATGGTAAAGCTGTTGGTAGAACTCGGGGCGGATATTAAGAAAAATGAAAACGGAGAGACGCTTTTGCATATTGCTGCGAGAAGACATAACGGAAATATTTTGAAATACTTGTTGGGGCTTGGATTGGATATTAATAAGAAAAATGAAAACGGAGAGACCCCTTTGCACGTTGCGGTTAACGCGGATAGTGGAAACATTGTGAGATTGCTAATAGAAAAAGAAGCAAATCTTAAGGAAAAAGATAAAAGAGGACATACACCTTTAGAAGGAGCATGTATGCGCGGATTTAGCGGAATTGTCCGAATATTAGAAGCAGCCGGGGCTAAGTGATTTTGTATATCATTTAGGAGAGCTCGATTATTAATAGCTGAATTTCGCAAAGGTCAACAGTAAAAGCTTAATGGTTGTCTTTTTGATCTGTTTTTGCCATATTTTTGAAAGATTTGTGGCGGGACTTGTTAAAATAATTTCGGGAAAAAATAATGATGAGAAATTCCCTAAAAAAACCGTAAATTGTCTCGAAAATAACTTGTAATTCAGGGGGTCGTACTATAGAATAAACTGGCGTGTTGTTGTGTGGGGAATTTTTATGGCTGGAGAAAGTATTACGGAAAATGTAGTGGCTGAGAACAAAAGTCAGCAGGGGGATTTTTTTGCAGAAAATTCGTTTTCCGATTCTGAAAGTTTTTTGAGACCGAAGATTACGGTGATCGGTATTGGTGGAGCCGGTGGTAATGCCGTCAATAACATGATTAATTCCGATCTAAAGGGGGTTGAATTTGTTGTTGCAAACGCTGATGCTCAAGCCCTTACGCAGTCGCTTTGTGAGAAGAGAATTCAGTTGGGGTTGGAGATTACTCGCGGATTGGGTGCAGGTGCTCGTCCGGATGTGGGGCGTGCCGCAGCAGAGGAAGCCATCGAAGATATAGTTTCCCATATAAAAAACAGTAACATGGTATTTATTACCGCAGGAATGGGAGGAGGAACCGGTACCGGAGCAGCTCCTGTTGTTGCGAGACTAGCTAAAGAAATGGGGATTCTGACAATCGGTGTTGTAACGAAGCCTTTCCATTTTGAAGGCACGAACAGGATGCGATTCGCAGAGAAAGGAATTGATGAGTTGCAGCAGTATGTTGACACGTTACTCGTTATTCCTAACCAGAATTTGTTCCGCGTTGCGAACGAAAAAACTACTTTTGCGGATGCTTTCCGTATGGCGGATAACGTTTTGAGAGCAGGTGTCCAGGGAGTTACCGATCTGATGGTTATGCCTGGGTTGATTAATTTGGACTTCGCGGATATCAGAACGGTCATGAGCGAAATGGGTAAAGCTATGATGGGAACCGGAGAAGCAGAAGGCGAGAGGCGCGCGATAGAGGCGGCAGAAGCAGCGATATCCAATCCGTTGCTGGACGATGTTTCCATGAAAGGTGCCCGCGGAATTCTGATCAATATTACCGGTGGGTATGATATGACCCTTTACGAAGTAGATGAAGCGGCTAACAGAATCAGAGAGGAAGTGGATCCTGAGGCGAGAATTATTTTCGGTTCTACTTTTGATGAAAAAATGAATGGACACATGAGAGTTTCTGTTGTGGCTACCGGAATCGAGGCAGAGGCGGTAAAAGAAAAACTGATGAAGTTGGAAGAGAAAGAATCGGCAAATGTTCAGGCCGTTGAAGCTGTTGCGTCTAACGAGAATGTCGGTCAGGTTGAGACAGTTCAGGAAAAAGTCGTTGTTAATGCTCGAGTTGAAGGTGGGCAAGAGCGCACTCTGGGAGTGATTTCCAACGAAAAGCCGAAGAAGAAGAGGTCGTTGTTTGAGAGGTTAACGGGGATTAGAACGTTTTCTTCCAAGAGGAATGAAGAGGTTTCGGATCAGCAAGTGACCAGAGTGTCGGAGCAACAGGAAGAGGATTTGGAGATTCCTGCGTTTTTACGTCGTAACTCCTAATTGTGTTTTGTTTGAATATATGATACCTTAACGGCGAAATGTTAGGGTTTTATAGGGGTGTAGCTCAATTAGGCTAGAGTGGCGGTCTCCAAAACCGCAGGTTGGGGGTTCGATTCCCTCCGCCCCTGCCATAGAGAGGTTGTAAATGATAAGTCCCGCAGAGTTTGTTAGTCAGGTAAAGAGAGAGTTGCAAAGGGTCACTTGGCCTACGCAGAAAGAGACCATGGGCATGACCGTTGCAGTCATATTGATGATCGTTTTCGTAATGGTTTACTTTTTCGTTACGGATTCGTTCATTGTCTGGTGTCTAACCAAGATCTTGGGAGTTTAGGAGCGGAATTATGAAATGGTATGTAGTTAACGTATATTCAGGATTTGAGCAAAGGGTCTTGGAAGCAATATACGATGCCGCTAAGAAGAGAGATTTGTCTTCGATGTTCGGAGAAATATTGATTCCGACGGAAGAAGTTGTCGAGATAAAGAAAGGGGAAAAAGTAAAGAGTGAAAGAAAGTTTTTCCCTGGATATATATTGGTTCAAATGACTCTTACCGATGAGACGTGGCATTTGGTGAGAGGGATTTCAAAAGTTTCCGGATTTCTTGGTGCAAGAGGGAAGCCGTTACCTCTCTCAACAGCAGAAGTTCAGAGGATTGTGAAGAGAGTAGAAGACAGTGCTAATAACATTAAGCACACAGTTACTTATGAGGTCGGAGATGCGGTCACAGTCTGTGACGGTCCGTTTGCATCTTTCCAAGGAGTAATTGAGGAAGTCGATCCCGAAAAGGAAAGGGTGAAGGTTTCTGTGTCTATTTTCGGAAGATCCACAAACGTCGATTTGGGCTTTGCTCAGGTCGAGAAAATTCTTTAGACATAGGGTTGAAGAATATAGTTAATATTGTTATAAACTACATGCAAGTGAGGGATAGAGTATGAGAACGTTTTCTCTAAAGCAGAGCCAAGTTAAGAGAGATTGGTTCGTTGTGGACGCGGAAGGCTTGATTTTGGGAAGATTGTCTGCGGTTGTTGCTTCTTATTTGAGAGGAAAGCACAAACCGGAGTTTTCTCCTAACATGAATTGCGGAGATAATGTTGTTGTTATCAATGCAGAGAAGATTCAGGTGACAGGAAATAATAAGTTGGACGATCACAAGTTTTATTGGCACACTGGGTATCCGGGGGGAATTAAGGAAAGAAGTCTTAATGATATTTTGACAGGTGCTCACCCGGAAAGAGCTATTGAAAATGCAGTCAGGCGGATGTTGCCAAAGGGGCCTTTGGGACGTCAAATGCTGAAGAATTTGAAAGTATATCGTGGAGCAGAGCATCCTCACGCCGGTCAGCAGCCGAAAGTGTTGGATATTGCTTCGATGAATTCTAAAAATGTGAAGAGGAGTTAATAATGTCAGAAGAGAAAGTTGAAAGCAAAGTTGATTCTTTTGGCAGAACTTATGGAACGGGGCGTCGTAAGGAGTCAGTTGCCCGTGTTTGGTTGAAGCCGGGAAGTGGTGAAATCGTGGTTAATGGGCGCAAGATGACAGAATACTTCGGTCGTTCGGTTTTGCAGACCTTGGTATTGCAGCCGTTTTCGGTTACTGACAGAGTGTGTCGTTACGATGTGTTCTGTACTGTTCGCGGCGGCGGATTATCGGGACAGGCCGGAGCAGTTCGTCACGGAATCAGCAGGGCGTTAGTTGATTATGAACCTGATTTGCGTCCGGCGTTGAAATCCGCCGGTATGATGACCAGGGACAGCCGTACCGTCGAGAGGAAGAAGTACGGATTGATGAAAGCCCGACGCAGCTTCCAGTTCTCAAAGAGATAATATTTTTATCGTTACGAAATTTTCGAGGCTTTCGATTTTTTATAGGTCGGGAGCCTCTTTTTTCCCGGGAGTGAGTTTGCGGGTGGTCAGTGAGCGGTTGTCCGTATTTCAGAAGAGGAGGTAGAAAGTGATCAGTGTAAAGTTACCAAATCAGTCATCGATTATCACTGTCATGACCAAAGCTGTGGTGAAAGCCTCCAAGGGGTTGCTCCGAGATTTCAACGAACTGGAAAATTTGCAGGTTTCCGTAAAGAGAAATGAAACCTTTGTTACAAGTGCTGATCTGAGGGCGGATAAGCTGCTGAGAAAAGAGCTTTCTTTCGCAAGGCCAAGCTACTCCATGATTACGGAGGAGTCGGGAGAGGTTGTCGGGGAAGATCCGACGTATAAATGGGTTATAGATCCGCTGGATGGAACTTTTAACTATATGCACGGATTTCCTCATTGGGCGATTTCTGTTGCTTTGAAGAAAAATGAAGAAGTAGTCGCTGCTGTTACTTATGATCCTGTGAAAAATGAAATGTTTTGGGCCGAAAAAGGCAGCGGTGCTTATTTAAATGACCGCAAAATTCGGGTGTCCAACAGAAACAGATTGGGTGACTTGTTGGTTTCGTTGGGAAATTTGCCGGGAGCTCCGAAATCATTAAATCAAAGCACGAGGAAATCAGGATCAATGACCTTGGACATGGCTTATTTGGCGGCGGGCCGTTTTGATGTGCTTTACAGTACACCGAATTCAAACGAGTGGGATATCGCTGCGGGAATGCTCCTTGTAAGAGAGGCCGGCGGAGTCCTTTTGGACAAGAGCGGAAAACCAATCCGTTCTGAGAAAGATTTGGTGATTATGTCCAATATCGGATTGAGCTCATCGGCTCCGAAATTGCTGCAAATATAAAAAGAAATCGCTATTTCTGAGACAATTTTGAAACAGTTGCTCTGTTTTTTCTGTTTTTACTGAAAAATGTGGAAATGTCTATTGATGATCTTTCGCTGATTGTGCTAGGATTCAGGCAATTTGTAAGGAGTTGTTTCGTATGAATAAGACAGAATTTGTAAGAGCCATGGCCGAAGAGGCTGGGTTGAGCGTGAAAGATGCAGGAGCTGCGTTGGACGCTTTCATGGAAGTTACCAAGAAGATGTTAGTTGCGGGTGAGAACGTGAATCTTATCGGATTCGGAGCTTTCGAAGTTGCTGAAAGAAGCGCAAGACCGGGACGTGATTTCAAAACAGGAAAGACGATTAAAGTGCCTGCTTCCAAGACTGTGAAGTTCAGAGTCGGAAAGACATTGAAAGATGCCGTAAGAGCATAGTCTCGGTATCTTTTCTTTTTTTATTTAGCGTCGAACATTCGGCGCTTTTTTATCTTAGTGTTGTAAAAAATTTTCCCTTATCTTTTGCTTTCTTCAAAAAATTAACTTTGTCTTAACCTTTTTTCGGTAATATTAAGAACAGATCGGTTCAGTCGATCTGCCATTTCAGTGTTTCGGCTGTGTTTTCGGTATTGTTTGTAAAAAATTTTACACAATAGGAGGATAGAATTATGAGCAAATTTTTGTTGATAGGTTCGGTTGCGGCGATGCTTTACGGAGATTGCGCTTGGGGAATGGGCGATGATATTGATCCGTGGAAGGGTACGTCTTCGGGGGCAGGGCAATTCAATGCAGAACCCGCACGAGGTGACGCGAGTCCAAATATCAGAAGTCGGCGAAATTCCACGACTTTTTCCCAAGATGCGCAAACTCAAACGGAGCAATCGCAGTTCGAACAATCCTGGAGTGGACAGGCGCATGCGAATCCTCAGCAACTTCAGGAAAATAGGTTTATAAAAATCAAATCTGAGCATGGTCAGATATATGGGGGTCCTAGCGGAGCTGTTTTGAACAACACATATATGCAATATCATTATGTTCCGTCAAATAATTCAAAAATAGGGCGTGCGACGCCTACCACGATAATTTCTGTTACAGATGATCTTAAATGTTGGAACGATATATCAGAAATCCGCTACGCCAATGATGTATCCTACGATAAGTTGGAAAATCCGAAGGTGATTTTGTACAGAAACAAAGACAACAGCTGCTACATCATTCTCCGAATCAAAGACAACAAACACGGCGTTTTCTACGGAATAAATGAGCGCAATGTCGAGATAGGCAGACAATCGTTTGCTGTATATGAAGTTTCGGAAGACGTCGGCAGTTTCACCGACGGCGTTCCACGACGGATTTACGTAGATGAGTCGGGATTATATTTCGTGCCGATTGAAGGAAATTCTATAAAAGATGTAATTAAGACATATCAAGCCGAAGGAAAATTTAATTTCAGGGGGGCGGTCATAAAAGTATCAGCAATTGACGGAAGCATAACCCGGAACATAATAAAAGCGCAAAGCAAATGAAGACCGTGCTTTCAACCGAGCAGCCTAAACCAAATGAAATTTTGAGAAATTTCTATCCGCCAAAAGGAAGTTACAAGGGGATATACGCAAAAGGTGCAAAAGATGGATATTCAGATTGGTTAAAAGTATTTAGCGGTGGTGAGAACAAGAATTGGTTGAGTTTCCTAATAAATAAGTATTTGCAGCTGATGAAAGCAAAGAGCAGGAATGGTGCTGAAGAACTGGTTAAAAATGGTACATTTTCGTCAATTTTATCTATATACACTGATGGAGAAGTGCGAAGGAGTGATTACGCTGGCAGTTATTACAAGAACACTAATGATGGTGGTTATACTCAAAAAGTTCGAGATGCTATAGCGGCTCAACTTGTGTCTAAAGGGAAACAGATTACATCTTCGTTGAGTAATAAAATGTCAGCACCTATTTCAGAAATGGTTGCAAGAAATCCAGGTCTATTCAAAGATCCTGAATTTGTAAAAAGCTTGAAACCAAGCTTTGCTGAATTAGAAAAAGATTACGAACATAACAAAGAATCCGAACTGTGGCTTCCGTTCGAAATTGTCAGAAACCTCTAGTCGTTTTTTCCCTCTTTTCTCACCCGGAGGAGGCATTGTCTCCTCCGATTTCGTAGAGTTGTTTACTTTTTGTTAACGGTTAGTGTGGTTTTATAGCATCGGAGGACCGAATGACCGATCGAAACAGTTTTAACGATGCAACTCTGGTGAAAATACCTTCTGTCGCAGTGCTTATTCCATGTTTTAACGAAGAAAGCACGATATTTGACGTCGTAAGCGATTTCAAAAAAGTTCTTCCGAAGGCGACGGTCTATGTCTACGACAATTGTTCGACCGACAACACTTTTGCGGAAGCCGAAAGGGCAGGGGCGATGGTCGTGAAGTCCAGAAAAAGAGGGAAGGGGAATGTCGTTCGCAAAATGTTTTCCGACATAAACGCCGGTATGTATATCATGGTGGACGGCGACAATACTTATTCGCCCGAGGACGCCGTGAAAATGCTGGATTTGATCCGAAACGAGCAAATGGATATGGTGGTGGCGGCGCGAAACGAAATTTCGGACAAGGCTTATCCTGCAGGACACAAGTGGGGAAATAAATTGTTCAACTTTGCGCTGAAGTTGCTGTTTAACAGCGAGTTTAAGGACATTTTTTCGGGGTATCGCGCTTTTTCGAAGAGGTTCGTCAAGACTTTTCCGATTACGTCCAACGGATTTGATATCGAGGCGGAGCTGTCAATCCACGCACTCACCCTATCTTTGCCGTGCGCGGAAGTCGATTCGGATTATCACGAGCGACCCGAAAATTCTCACAGTAAACTCAACACATTTAAGGACGGATTTAAAATTTTGTGGAGTATAATCAGGTTGTTGCGGGAGAACAGACCGTTGCTGTTTTTCGGAATGATTTCGCTGCTGCTGTTTTTGCTGTCGATCGGGCTGGCCTATCCTATTTTTTCGACTTTTTTGGAGACGGGGCTGGTTCCGAGGCTGCCGACGGCGGTGCTGTCGACGGGAATCATGATGATTTCGTTTCTGAGTTTGACTTGCGGGCTGATACTGAACAGTCTTTCCCAAGCGCGAATCGAAATCAAAAAGCTGCATTATCTGCAGTATGACATCAAAAGCATCTGTTCAATTACCTAGCGACCGCGGAAATTAATTTTGACATTTCTTGATTGGCGGCGTCCAGATCTTTCACCGGAGCGAATGTTTTTCTGTGGTGCGGCGTTGCTCCATATTGAATAATAGCATAGATATGTCGTTTCGATCCGTAACCGACATTTGTGTCCCAGCCGTATTGCGGGTATTTTTTGTCCAGCTCCTTCATGATATTGTCTCGGTGTTCTTTTGCAATGATTGAAGCCAGCGCGATGGACATAACGGTATCGTCTCCCTTCACGATTGTTCGCACTTGAGTATTTTCCAAGATCGGAGCCTTATTTCCGTCGACCAAAGTGAGCGGTTTTGTTAAATTCAATGAAGAATAAGCCCGTTGCATTGCCAAAAAAGTCGCCTGCAGAATGTTCAACGAATCGATTTCTTCGACAGATGCCGTTCCGATGGAATATTTCAGAATTTTCTCCGGCTGTTTGGCGATCCAATCCAAAACTTTTTTTCTCTGTCTGTGCGATAGCTTTTTGGAATCTCTCACCACTATCTCGTCTTTCTCGATCAATGCAATTCCTTCTGCGCTAACCCACACGGCGGCTGTCACGACAGGTCCGGCCAGAGGTCCGCGCCCGACTTCGTCTATGCCAATACAATCATCGGGGCTAACGTTGTTTTCTAAATACCACAGAGAATTCATCTTCTATCTTTCGTCTAAGAAACACATTATTATAGCGAGGTATTTCAGTGATTGAAACAGGAATGTATCGTAAATTTTCGGGTGTCCTTCCGAAAAATCGGCTGCGAGTGACGTATTGCCATTTATTTGATAATTTTTCAAAAATTAACCCTTCGTTAACTAGTTTCAGGTAACATTAAAATTAAAAGGGGCGATCTGCCCGGGTTCGTATTTTTTCTGTGTTTTTGTAAAAAATTGAAGAAAAGAAAGGAGAAGAGGATGACCTGATTTTTGTACAAACAAATTTTATGAGATTGCGATCAAGTATTTAAATTATAGGTAAATTATGGAGATTAATATGAAGAATTGTAATAATATGACAAACGGGGGCAATAAACTTTTACAAATATTTGCATTAGCCACCCTTATATATTGCGGAGACGTTTTTGCAAATACTTATGGAGAGAATGAAAAGGAATTCGCTGGATATCAAGACTTATCTAAGGGGGACGATGTGCGAGATTTCGGAACCGAAGATCAGTGGCAAACTTTTTTCGAATCGCAAGGAGAGCCACAATTACATAAAAATAATGACGTGCGAGATTTTGGAACCAAAGATCAGTGGCAAACTTTTTTCGAATCGCAGGGAGAGCCACGGCGACGTATTTTTCTATCGCGAGAGGAAGCAGAAGCAATACGGAAGAGAAAACGCGAAAAAATGGATTTTTTGATAAAACAACTGGAATCCTTAAAATCGCCGGATGATGTCGCATTATTAACAAACAAATTGAAAAAACTAAAGATCGAAAACGAAGATAAGACGGGAAAATTGATCGATATAGATGAAGAAGAGTTGCATCATTCTAAAAAAGCAAGAATGGTTTTTAATACGAACCAGAATGACGATCGCTTTAACAACAAAGAGAGCGAAGAACTTGTTATCAAACCAGTTCGGGTCTTGCGAAATTCTTCTAAAAAAGCAGAAGAGCTTCTAAAACCCGATATCTCGCAAAAACAACGGATAAAATTGAAGCCTTCACGAATTCAAACCGAAACTAATGTAACGCAAGGGACATTTGCAAGATAAATCACGAAGCATGAGAAGAATCCTGTTTTCTTTTGATTATATCCGATTGCAGAAAATAGGATTTTTCTCAGATTTTATGAGAGGGACACAGTATTAACAAACTATACACTGTATCATTTCGGAAAATTCTTCGATTCTCAGGCTTGCTCCTCCTATCAAGACACCATCTACGGAAGGAATTTGCAGAATGTCCGATATGTTTTTGATATTTACAGAGCCGCCGTAGAGGGTAGGGCATTTCGAGTTGGTTGTTTGTTTGATAAAACTCAAGACTTCGTGAATTTCCGAGGTGGTCGGAGTTTTTCCGGATCCGATGCTCCAAACGGGTTCGTAGGCGATGATTGCTTTCGATAGATTTGCGTCCTCTTTAAATTTGCTGAGCTGAATCGATAAAATGTCGCGCCATTGAGGTCTTGATTCTTCCGTTTCTCCGACGCAAATAATTGGATTGATTCCCAATTCTGTTAATGTTTTATATTTTTCAAAAATCAGTTCATTAGATTCTTTAAAAATTCGGCGTCGCTCGGAATGTCCGATAATAACGTACTTGCATCCGAGGTTTTGCAGTAGCAGAGGGCTTACTTCTCCCGTAAAAGCACCGTTTTTTCTGTCAGAACAATTCTGTGCGCCCAGAGAATGGGAAAAATTTTTAAATTTGTAAAGCAATGGAAACGGCGGACACACCACAATCTGATTCTCCGTTTTTATCGAATTTATTTTTTCAAAAAAACTTTCCGCGAATTCGACATCGCCATTCATTTTCCAATTTGCGACCAAAAATTTCATAAATTCACCTTCTTTATACTTGCTACAGCTGCCGACACTTAATAATATAGCTTTGTATTTAAAATTAAGGAAGAATCAATGCTGGAATTAATTCGTAAATATTCTAAATCGATTGTGGTGAAGATATTTTTGACGATTTTAGCGGGATCGTTTTTTTTGTTTTTTGGATTTTCTTACGTCGTTAATAAGTTAGCGGGTAAGGATTATGTTGTGAAAATCGCTGATGTAAAGATTCATCCTCAAGTTTTTAAATACGAGAAAGATAAGAAGCTTAACGCCGTAAAGAGGCGATATGGCGAAGTAGATGATAAGGAACTTTCTAATACAATTCTTCGCCAAATAATTTGGGAAAATGTCATAAGTTTGGCCGCGAAAGATTTTGGTATAATCGTTTCGGATTCCTCCGTATTCAACCATATAAGCAACATGGATGAGTTCAGAACGAAAGACGGGCATTTCAGCGCCACAAATTTAAGAAGATTTTTGCAAATAGTAGGAATGACGGAAGAGGAATTTTTACAGTCTGAAAAAAGAGAGATTAAGTCTCAGATTATTAAATTTCCGTTTAGATACATTTCTTTAGGGGATGAGTTTGCGTATTACTCAAAAATAGCAACAGAGGAAAGAAGTTTGAGATTTTTCGAAATCGATCCGACGTCATTCGCAATAACAGAAAGGCCGACGGATGAGGAGTTGACGGAGTTTTATAATAACAATTCTGAGAAATTTGAGATTCCGGAAAAACGTTCGTTCGATGTTTTGATTCTGTCCATGGATAAAGTGGAAAAGAATACTGAAATTCCTCTGGAAGAAATAATTGAGAGAGCTAGAGATATTTACGGAGATGACTACACCGAAAAAAGCCTGGAAGAATTTATGAAAACCGAAGAGTTTAAAAGTTTTAAACAGGAGAGAGTTGCTGAGGCGGCAGAGGAAATCACTCGACAGGTGCAGGACGATTTGGTTTCGGGAAGTACGATCGAAGAGATTACGACGAAATATGGTTTGAGATCTTTGAGTGTGAAGAGTGTCAAGTTGGATGAAGTGGATGAAATTCCTCTTCCGTTCAAGAAAGATGTTATGACTGTGGCTTTCGGATCTGATGAAAATGAAGTTGGGGACTTCAACGAGGCGGAGGATTCTAGTAAAAAATTAGTTCAATGGCTGGTTTATGTCTCCGATGTTACGCCAAAGCACGTCGAACCCCTCGAGCAGGCGAAAGAAAGAGTAAAAGTGGAATGGCGTAAGGATCAGCAGCATAATAAAGCTTTGGCGGTTGCGAATGAAGTAATATCAAAAGTGTCTGAAGGGGAGAAATTTGCAGATCTGGTTAGGATAAGAAATTATAGGTTAAGATCGACGAATCATTTCGACAGTCTAGGAATAGTCTCTGATAATAGCAAGAAATCGGAAATTATAGACAGCTTGCATGAGGAGGTTTTTTCCAAACTCAAGAACGAAGTTGGTATGAAGGAGTTGAACGGTAAGATCGTAGTTTATCAGGTTGCAGATATAAGTTATGACAAGAAAAAAGAGGAGGAGAATTGGCAACGCAGTTTCGTTTCATTGTTATTAAATTACTCCGACGACATGTATCAGCAGCTTATAGGACATCTATCCAAAAAATACGAGGTAAAGATAAACTACGATATTCTTAAAGAGATTGATGAATCGATAGATCCTTCCTCTTTGGATGAGGTATTTTAGGTGTTGTGATACTTGAAAAGCCGATGTTTTTTTTGTATTTTCGGTGTTGAGAAAATTTAGGGTATTTTGTATTGAAGTTAGAGGAAAAAATAAAGGAAGTTATCGAAGCTCCGTTAGAAAACAAAGGATATGATTTAGTCCGTGTCAATGTTGTCGGAGGCAAAAAGAGACTGGTGGTTGGCATAGACATAGACCGTTTGGATGAAAAAAATGTTACGGTTGATGACTGTGTGGAGGCGAATCGTTTAATTTCCGCAATTTTAGATGTTGAAGATTTTATAAACGGAGCGTATAATTTAGAAGTTAGTTCGCCCGGTGAAAGCCGTCCTCTTGCAAAGATTAGAGATTTTAAGCGTTTTTGCGGTCAGGTTGCAAAGATGGAGTTGGCTAGTCCCATGCAGGGAATAAAAAAATTCACGGGTAAGATTGTAGGTGTCGACGAAGCGGAGAATCTGATCAGAGTTGAGATTCCCGAGGAGGACAATCGGGAGATTTGTTTGTCCATCGATGATATAAAAAGGGCTAATGTGAAAAGAGAGTTTTGAAGAGGAGATGAGTTATGTCGACAGCTTTGTGGACGGATTCTAAATTTTACGGACCTGAATTGTTGCAGGTTGCGGATTCTGTTGCCCGGGAGAAAGGGTTGAATAAAGATCAGGTTTTAGAGGCTATGGAAGGGGCTATCCAGAAGGCTGCGAAGTCCAGGTATGGATATGAAAGCGATATAAGAGCAAGTATCGATAAGAAAACCGGTGAAGTTACCATAATGAAGTACTTGACGGTGAAGGATCCTGTCGAAGATGAGTTTAATGAAATTACGCTGGAAGAGGCTAAAAAAATGGATCCGAACGCCGAGATCGGAACGGTATTCACTACGAAACTTCCTCCGATTAATTTCGGAAGAGTTGCTGCTCAGACAGGTCGGCAGATAATCGTTCAGAAAATTCGTGAAGCGGAAAGAGAGAAGCAGTACAACGAGTTTAAAGACAGAGTCGGTGAAATAGTCAGCGGTGTGGTGAAAAGGGCCGAGTTCAATTCAGTTACTTTGGACGTAGGACACACAGAAGCGGTAATTCGGAGAGATCAGCTGCTTCCGAAGGAAAATTTTCGAGTCGGTGACAGAGTCAGAGCTTATATCGCGGATGTTTCCAGAGAAGATCGAGGTCCGCAAATATTTTTGTCCAGGACTCATCCTCAATTTTTGGTCAAGTTGTTTTGGCAGGAAGTTCCTGAAATTTACGAGAGAGTCATTGAGATCAAGTCCGTGGCAAGAGATCCGGGTAGCCGCGCCAAGATAGCTGTTTACACTAGTGATGCAAACATTGATCCGATCGGAGCTTGTGTTGGTGTGCGAGGCAGTAGGGTGCAGGCGATTATTCAAGAACTTCAGGGAGAGAAGATCGACATTGTTTTGTGGTCAGACGATCCCGCTACCTTTGCCGTTAATGCGTTGGCTCCCGCGGAGGTTTCGAGGGTTGTCGTTGACGAGGAGAATCACAAGTTCGAGGTTTTGGCTCCGGACAGTCAATTGAGTTTGGCTATAGGGAGACGAGGGCAGAATGTTCGCTTGGCATCTATGCTGATCGGTTGGAATGTGACGGTGGTTTCCGAGACAGAAGCTCTCGAAAGGAAGAACAAGGAGTATCACGAGAGTTCAAAAGCCTTTATGGATGCTTTGGATTGTGATGAGGTTATAGCTCACCTGCTTGTTACTGAAGGATTTTCAAGTGTGGAAGAGTTGGCTTATATCTCTAAGGAAGATCTGTCTTCCATTGAAGGATTCGACGAAAATCTTGCCGAAGAGCTGATAAGCAGGGCCAATGTATATTTGGGCAAAAAAGAAGAAGAGATAAAAAAGCAGTTAAGTGAAAAAAGTATTGATAAAAAAATAATAGAATTGGGTGCGTTCTCTAATAGTGATTTGCTTGTTTTGGCGAATGCGGGGATTTTGAAGCTGGACGACGTTGCTGATTTGAGTGCGGATGAGCTGGTCGAACTTTTGCCAAATCTCTCTGAACCCGAAGCCAGTGATATCATTATGAAGGCCAGGGAACATTGGTTTAAATAGATTGGAGATAATATGTCAGAAGTAAAGAAGGGGACATTGAGTTTATCTCGTCCTGCGGATGTAAAGAAAAGCTCAGATTCTCCAGTCGGAAGAGTGAGGCAGAGTTTTTCTCACGGCAAGTCCAAAGTTGTCACTGTTGAGGTGAAAAAGAAGCGGTTTGTTCGTCCTATCGGAAAGACAGCAGCAAGCGCGCCTCAGTCTTCTTCGGAGCTTCGGCAGGGAGATTTAACTTCCGCGGAATTGCAAACCAGATTAAAAGTGGTTAAGGATGCAATAAAGGAAAATAAAGAGCAAGAGAAAAGACTCCGTCTGCAAAAAGAGATGGATGAAAAGCTACAGCGTGAGCTTAAAGCAAAGAAAAAGTTGGAAGAGGATAACTTAAAACAGCAAGAATCAGATGAAAAAGTAAGTGATTCTGAATCATCGTCTGGGTCAATTGCTGCCGAAAGAAAGTCCGAGAAAAAGAATTTTTCAAATAATTTTGTAAAAATTAAGGAATCTCACAGCAAAGTTCAGCCGAGAAGAGGGGGGCATTCTGATCGGTATTCCGATTTTTCTGAGAATGAGGATAATTTCGTAAAGACCAATAATTCTCAGAAAAAGACTCTTACGGTGAAGAAAGATATAAAAGAGCTGAAGGGAAAGTACGCGGCTTCCTCTGGGAGGATTTCTATATACAATGCGCTGGACGATGAGGGGGAAGAAAGAACTCGTTCCTTATCCTCGTTGCGTCGAGCAAGGCAGAAAAATAAGCAGAATGCTTCCAGGCCTCAAGAAGAGATCAAAGTCATAAAAGAAGTGATTATACCTGAAACCATAAGCGTTCAAGAGCTTTCGAACAGAATGGCTACAAGAACGGGTGAAGTCATAAAATGCCTCATGAAACTCGGAACAATGGTTACCGCCAACCAAATCATCGATGCGGATACCGCGGAAATTGTTGTCACGGAGTTCGGACACAAGGTCAAGCGCGTGAGTGACAGCGATGTCGAGTTGATATTGAAGAAGGTTGATACCGAAGCGGATTTGAAGCCAAGACCTCCTGTTGTTACGATCATGGGACACGTTGATCACGGAAAAACCTCTCTCTTGGATGCTCTGAGAAAGACGGATGTCGCGCTGAACGAGGCTGGGGGAATTACCCAGGGAATTGGTGCTTATCAGGTAACCTTGAAAGATAATAGGAAGATTACGTTCATTGATACGCCGGGTCATGCCGCGTTTACCGAAATGAGATCAAGAGGGGCAAATGTTACCGATGTCGTTGTTTTGGTTGTGGCCGCCGATGACAGTGTAAAAGATCAAACGATTGAAGCGATACATCACGCGAAGGCCGCGCAGGTTCCTATGATTGTTGCGATCAATAAAATGGACAAGCCGGGAGCAAATCCGGATAAGGTAAGAAAAGATTTGATGAATTACGAGGTGTTTGTCGAGTCTTACGGCGGAGACGTGATGGATGTTGAAATTTCAGCTAAGTCGGGACTGAATCTTGATAAATTGGAGGAGGCTATCCTTCTGCAGGCGGAGATGCTGGAGCTGAAAGCAAATCCAGACAGGACCGCAGAGGGAGTTGTTATAGAGTCCAAAGTAGAAAAAGGTTTGGGGTCCGTTGCGACGGTGTTGGTAAACAAAGGAACTTTGAGAATCGGTGATATTTTCGTTTCGGGGACAGTATTTGGTAAGGTCCGTGGAATCAGAAATGACTGCCGGAAAGCTCTGAAGGAGTTAACTCCGGGAATGCCGGGAGAGATTATTGGCTTCAACGGAACGACGATACCTGGCGATGATTTTGTTGTTGTCGAGGATGAGGCAAAGGCCAGAGAGATTGCTAATTACCGAGACAGAAAGAAAAGAGAGCAGTCTTGGGTTGTGTCTACTCGTACTACCGTTGAGCAGATGTTCTCTAAGCTGGAGTCGGATGAAAAATTACAGGTTTTGTCGGTGATTTTGAAGGCAGATGTTCAAGGATCTTCCGAGGCAATTAGTTCCAGCTTGCAAAAATTGTCCAACGATGAAGTGGCGATTAAAATTATCCATTCAGGTGTGGGGGAAATCACCGAAAGTGACGTCGTTCTGGCGAAGGCATCTCAGGCAATGATTCTCGGATTTAATGTAAGAGCAAATATGCAGGCCAGAGATCAAATTGCCCGTGATCGGATACAAGTTAAATACTATTCCGTGATCTACGATTTGATTGACGACGTGAAAGCTCTGTTGTCAGGTATGTTAGCTCCTGATGAGAAAGAAAAAGTGATTGGTAGCGCTGAAGTCAGAAAAGTTTTCGATATTTCGCGATATGGCAGAATCGCTGGGTGCATGGTCTTGGACGGTGTTGTCAGGAGAGGGGCAAAGGTTCGTTTAATACGAGACGGAATAGTTGTTCACACAGGCACTGTTAAGTCAGTTAGACATGAAAAAGACGACGTGAAGGAAGTTCGCGCCGGGTTCGAGTGCGGTATATGTCTGGAAAATTACAATGACATACACTTGAAAGACGTCATTGAATGTTACGAAATCGAAGAAATCGCTCGTAAATTGTAATGGACTCCTTATGAATAAAAATAACGGATCAAGATCAGATAAGGTTGCTTCGGAGATAAAGAAAGTTGTCTCCGAATACCTGATTCGTGGCGGGCTTAAAAGTAGTGAAGGTGTAAATCCGTTAATGATCGTCGTAACAGATGTGGTGGTTAGCTCCTGTCTGCGTCATGCGAAGATTTTTGTATCTTCGATTTCCGATGATTTAAACAGTGATGTTTGCAGAGATTATTTGGAGAGGCATTCCTCTCAGATAAGAAAAACCATAGGATCCAGTATGAAATTGAAGTTTGTTCCTGAAGTTAGGTTTTTGACAGACACTTCACGCGAAAAAGCCCAAAGAATAGAAGATATTTTAAACGCGCCGAGCTTTAAGTTAAGGTAAGGCATTGCTTACGTTGTTATATATCCTAATGTATCCGTTTCCTACCGCTCTGTAGCCACCTATGAGCGCGAGGCTCAGCAGAGAAGCAATCAAGACATATTCGATTAAAGTAGCTCCATTTTTGGTTTTTTTCAGCTTGAATTTCCTTAACTTCATCTCTATTTCCGTCAATATATACAGATTATGGTACATAGATAATGTAAAGAAATAGTTAATTTTTGGGTAGAAATATCTTTTTTCACGATAAATTATTTACGTCATAATTTTTAAAAATCCCAAAACTTATCGTCTGTAATCTATATAAATTCAGAACTTGATCTGACTATTGGTTGCTAATGTTTATGGATACTTTTATCTTTCTCATCTCGAAACTAGTGTATATGAAAATCCTCGATTTTAGATTAAAATGACTTCGTTATTTTGGAGAGTGTTATGGAAATTTTTCTTGATACGGCGGATATCAGTTTAATAGAGAAGTATAAAGATTTTGTGGATGGGGTGACAACAAATCCCAGTATATTGTCTAAGCAGGGAAGTGTTGATGTTAAAGATGTCGTGCTGAAAATTAGTAAATTGGTCGACGGTCCGATAAGTGTTGAGGTGATTTCAAGTGATTTTGACGGCATGGTGACAGAAGGAGAGAATTTAGCGAAGATTCATTCGAATGTTTGCGTGAAGTTGCCGTGTACTTTTGACGGCTTAAAAGCTTGTAAAGCCCTATCGAACAAGGGAATCGCCACTAATTTGACCCTGTGCTTTTCTGTTCCGCAAGCGATGATGGCAGCAAAATGCGGTGCCACCTATGTTTCCCCGTTTATCGGAAGAATAGACGATATTGGTCAGGACGGAATCAACCTTATAGCCGATATTGTTGAGGTTTATGATGTCTATGGTTTCGAAACGAAGGTGCTGTCGGCGTCAGTCAGAAATATCAATCATTTTATTCAGGCGGCGATGGCGGGGAGTGACGCGATTACGCTGCCGGAAAAAGTGTTGGAGCAAGTATTTGTGCATCCGTTGACTGATATAGGTTTGAAAAAATTCATGAGCGACTGGAGCAAATTAAAAGGAAAATAATGCGATTTCATATCAAAAGTTACGGATGCCAAATGAATATCTACGACTCACAGAGGATGGAAGATATTCTGATGTCGTTGGGGCATAAAAGAGAAACTGATGCTGAAAATGCGAACTTGCTGATTTTTAATACGTGCAGCATCAGAGAAAAAGCGGACGATAAATTGTTTTCGGACTTGGGACGAGCTAAAATTCTGAAAGATAAAAGTCCAGACGAGGACTTTATCATTGTTGTTGCCGGTTGCGTAGCTCAGGCCAGACCGCAAGACTTGCTCGCAAGGTATCCGTATATTGACATGATTTTGGGGCCGCAAGATATCCAAAACATTTCCGATAAGATTAATGATCTGATTGAAAATAAAGATTTGGACGCATTGGTCCTTACAAATCTGAATGCTTCAGATAAGTTCGAAAAATTCAACAAATCGAATCCTGTATCCGAGAGGAGTGTTTCCGAATTCCTTACCATACAGGAGGGGTGCGACAATTTTTGCACATATTGCATCGTGCCTCATACGAGAGGAAGGGAATTTTCCAGAAGTGTGAAGGAAATAATGTCCGAAGCAAAATCTCTGGTTGCGAGTGGGGTAAAGGAGATTACTTTACTTGGTCAGAATGTGAATTCTTACAACGGGTTGGATGAGTCGGGCGAAAATTGTCGGCTTTCTCATTTGCTTTGGGAGCTTTCATCGATTGATGGGTTAAAAAGGCTGCGGTACATGACGTCGAACCCAAAAGATGTTGATGAGAATATAGCCAAAGCTCATCGAGATATTGATATTCTGATGCCTTTTCTTCATTTGCCTGTGCAGTCGGGTTCGGATGAAATTCTGAGGAAAATGAACCGTAAATATAATAGGGAAAGATATTTCGAAGTGATCGATATGTTGCGGAGCTATCGTCCGGATATGGCTTTTTCTTCGGATTTTATTGTTGGATTTCCGGGAGAAACTGATGCAGATTTCGAGGATACATTGGACTTAGTAGAGAAAGTTAAATTTGCTCAAGCTTACTCATTTAAGTACAGTCCGCGGATAAATACTCCCGCGGCGAAAATGAAAAATCAGATTCCAGAGGATGTAAAAACAGAGAGATTGCAGCGGCTGCAAGATCTTCTGAATCAGCAGCAATCAGATTTTAACAAGTCATTTGCCGGAAAGAATGTCGAGGTTTTGCTGACTAAAGAAGGGCGTCATTCGGGGCAGCTTGTTGGTAAAAGCGAGTATTATCAGGCTGTGACAGTAAATAATGCGGACGGTTTGAGCGTAGGGGATATTGTGAAAGTTTCCATAACAAACGCAGTTTCTCATAGTTTAATAGGAGAGCAAATATGAATGTTGAAATCATATTCGAAAATGACAATTGGGATTCAAAAAAAATCAAAAAATTAATAGAGGATGTGACGAAGGCAGTCTTTTCCTATCTGAAATTGCAACATGATGATATCGAAATCAGCGTTCTTTGTACCGGCGATGAGGAAATCAGAGTTTTAAACAAAACTTACCGTGGAATTGATTCTCCCACCAATGTTTTGTCTTTCCCTATGGAATCAGATTTGGAATATGATGACTTCGATTGCTGTTGCGGAGAAGATTGCCATTGCTCGGATTCTTCGGGATGTGGCTGCGGTTGCAATGTCGATACTGAGCAGGATGCAATGTCATGTGTTCTGGGCTGTTCTGCTTTTGCATACGAAACGATTAACAAAGAATCGAAAGAGCAGGGGAAGAGTTTTGATGATCACATGAAGCATTTGGTTGTTCACAGTATTCTGCATCTTTTGGGATATGATCATGTCGAAGATGAAGAAGCTGAAAAAATGGAGGACCTGGAAGTAAAAATTTTACAATCCATTGGAGTTGGAAATCCGTATTAAATGAAGGAGTGAATATGTCTAAATTAAGAGCGTTATTATCCAAAATTTTTCGACGGCACGAGCAAGAAGTTCCGCTAATCGATCGATTGGAGGATCTTATTGAGGCGGATTCGGAAGTTGCTCAGGAATTGAACACCGATGATACCAGCGAGCTGGCGTTGGTTTCCAATGTTTTGGGGTTAAAAGATTTGACTGCGGAAGATATCATGGTTCCGAGAGCAGATATCGTCGCTACAAAAATCGACACAAGTTTGGATTCCTTCATCGAAATTTTCTCCAAAAATAATTTTTCGCAAATTCCTATTTACAAAGATACACTTGATAACGTTGTGGGAATAGTTAGGGTAAGAGATTTCCTTCCTTACATCCATAACCCGGATTCTTTTGACATTCGCTCTCTCCTGAAGGAGGTTATATATGTCGCGCCGAGTATTCAATTGCTCGAGCTTTTGGTCGAAATAAAGGCTTCCGCAAACCATATGGCTCTTGTGGTCGACGAATTGGGGGGTATCGACGGTTTGGTTACCCTTCAGGATGTAGTTTCCGAAATTGTCGGATAGATTCAGCAAAATCAAAGCATTTTTTTTCTTATTATTAACAAGCAAGACGGTAGTTTCGTCGCGGATGCGAAGATGCTCATATCAGAATGTGAAGAGAAATTAGATATAGATTTGATTAGGCCTTTGCTGAAAAATGAGAATGAAGAAATCAATTTCGAGACTTTGGGCGGATTGGTAATGTTCCTGGCAGGCAGAATGCCGACCCGCGGGGAAACATTTATTCACCCTTCGGGAATAGAGTTCGAAATTGCCGAGGCGGATGCCCGTCATATAAAGAGACTGATTATCCGAAAAAGGGCGGAAAATATTTGAAAATGTCTTGAAAATAGTTGGGAGATAGTACATTATACTCCTGCGTTGGGGTCATAGCTCAGTTGGTAGAGCGCTACAATGGCATTGTAGAGGTCAGGAGTTCGACCCTCCTTGGCTCCACCATTCAAATTTTAAGGACTGGACATTTAGCTCAGCGGTAGAGCATCACGTTCACATCGTGGGGGTCGCAGGTTCGAACCCTGCAATGTCCAC
>CACXWU010000016.1 GCA_902771535.1 uncultured Pseudomonadota bacterium
CCTTCCTTCAGTGCTATCGACAACATCGAACAGCCGTCGGTATCTGCTACATTCGGATCAGCACCATTATTCAGCAAAAACTCTATTACAGCTCTGTTTCCCATTTTTACCGCTAATGCCAGTGGCGGAGAAAACTTACCATATACGGTTTCATCGATATCTACACCTTGATCTATAAGAGATTTTAATTTTTCGATATCTCCGCTTTCCACTGCAGCAATCAATTGGTCGTATCGTTCCTTCAGTACTTCCTCTTTTTCCGTATGAATAGTTTTGTCTAACGCTTCGGCTAGCACAGATTCATGTGTTTTTACTTGTTGCTGAGGATCTTCGTTCTTTTGACTTAATTCGTCCCGCACCTTCTCATGCGTTTTTATTTGTTGCTGAAGGTCCGCGATCACTTTTAGAAGTTCTTCTCTTGAAAGATTTTCCAAATTTGCCTGATTCACCGGCGTTAATTGACCGAATTTTTCTCTGTTCAATGTGGGGTCCTTCTGCGAATCGGAATCCATTGCAAATACATTTGCCACGAAACACAGCACGACAGCTGAACATAAAGCTTTTAGTTTCATTTTTCTCTCCATAATTAACCATCTTTTCCTTTATTTTAGTGAAGATTAGTTGATTTATCATTAATTTTTAGATTTTTTTGGAAATTTATTAAAAAAATTTACGAAGACAAAAAAATTAGACGGTGCGTTCATCATGAGATCCTGCGCCTGCTGGTTCAGCGGGAAAGCGATCACCTCGCGGATGTTTAATTGATTCCCGCCCTTTATATTCGTGGTTTTACATAGTCAGACTCAGGACCTGTCTTTTCAACACTTTCAAGCGCTACGTAAAACCATTTTTCAGCCTTTGATTTTACTAGAGATTTCCTTATATGTTAATTTGCTTGCTAACTCTGGGTACAGAATTTTCAATTTTCGGCGTACTGCATTAGAGTTATCTACTAATAACATATTTGAAGTATCCTCAGAGAGAATAATGTCTCCCAAGTAAAAAACCTCTCCTGGTTTCACATTAAAATAATTAAAAAAATGCCAACTTGTAATATAATTACCATGATAAACTGAAGCACTATTGAGAGAATATGTTCCAGAAGTGATACGTTTTACGCATATCATGCTGCTGTCAGCATCGTCTATAGAACCATCACTGAACAGTAAAATCCGATCCCATGTGCCATCTTTTGTGATGGCTAAATTTATTGTGTGATTAAACCAGCCATCTTTGTGGTTATCAGCATTAATTACACGAAATATTCCAATTGCTTCATTTGGGAGTAATTTCGCGTCTTTTTCGTAATCCGGAAAATCTTTCCAAAAAGAACAAGCGCTTAAAAATAAGAACAAAACAAACCAGACTAAGTTGTTGATATTGCTACAACGATCAATTTTAACTCTTTGCATTATTCTTCTCCTTCTGTCTATTTTTTCTTACTTTTTCCATTCTATACTTTACTTTAATACGAAGTGATTCAAGTAAATTCTTATACTTTTCTGATGAATACTTGACTATATATTCATTAAAAATTTCCGCTGCTGCTTTGTTATATTTGTATAGATCACCTTTAGTATCTACAGATTCGCTTATTTTAGCCAAAGGAAATGAATCGTTCTTATGTTTTTCCATTAAAGACAATAAGCAGCTCTCAAATAAAAATTTTTGCAAAATATGTTCTCTACTTAATTCTCGGTCATCACTCGCTTCTTTTGCGCGTAATGCTCTAGACAAAATTGCATCATCGGTTTGGCGACTCGTGCACTGGCACAACACAAAAATCGGTAAAATCCACAATATGCTTCGCATATAATCTCTCATTCTATTCCTCGATCGTTGTAACAAAAATAGATTGTATTTGTCAGCTTAAATAGTATTCGTTCTCCTCAGCTTTTTCGGCAAATCGAGCTTGATGTGCAGCTCTTTCAGCTGCTTTTCGCTGACGTTGGACGGAGCATTCATCATGAGGTCCTGCGCCTGTTGGTTCAGAGGGAAAGCAATCACCTCGCGGATATTTGGCTCGTCGGTCAGCAACATGATCATGCGGTCGATTCCCGGAGCACATCCTCCGTGCGGCGGCGCGCCGTACTTGAACGCGTTGAACATTCCTTTGAATTTTTCTTTGACATCTTCCGCCTGATATCCTGCGATTTCGAAGGCCTTGATCATGACATCAGGCAGATGATTTCTGATCGCTCCGCTCGAGAGCTCTATTCCGTTGCACACGATATCGTATTGGTAAGCCTTGATCTCCAGCGGGTTCATGTTCTGCAGGGCGTCCATTCCTCCCTGCGGCATCGAAAACGGATTGTGTGAGAACTCGATTTCGCCTGTGTCTTCATTCATCTCGTACATCGGGAAATCGACGACCCAGCAGAACTCAAAGCTGTCTTTCAGTAAATGCAGATCTTCCCCGAGCTTCTGCCGGACTTGTCCGGCAAGTTTGCTCGCCTTGTTTTGGGAGTCGCAAACGAAGAAAATCACTCCGTCGCCATCCAAATGAGTGCGAGTTTTCAGTTCCGTTAGCTGTTCCGGCGTCAGGAATTTCGCGATCGGTCCCTTGATGTTGTCACCACTGTAGGTTACGTATCCCAGCCCCGGCATCTCCAAAGACTTTGCCCAATCATTAAGTTTGTCGAAATAACTTCGCGGCTGTTTGTCGGCATCTTTTGCCGCGATCGCGCGAACGACACCGCCTTTTTTGACATTATCGACGAAAACTTTGAAGCTCGACTGCTCGAAAATGTCGCTGACGTCCTCGATCAGCAAAGGATTTCTCAAATCAGGCTTGTCGGACCCATAGTGCAGCATCGCATCGGCGTAACTGATGCGGCGGAAAGGATACGGAGAAACTTCTTTGCTCGAATATTCCTTGAAAATTTCGTAAATTACTGGTTCGATTACCGCGAAAACGTCGTCCTGCGTGCAAAAGGACATCTCGAAATCGAGCTGATAAAATTCTCCCGGAGAACGATCGGCGCGGCTGTCTTCATCTCGGAAACACGGCGCGATCTGGAAATATTTATCGAATCCCGCAACCATCAGCAGCTGCTTGAATTGCTGCGGAGCTTGCGGCAGTGCGTAAAACTGTCCCGGATGCAATCTGCTCGGCACGAGAAAATCTCGCGCGCCTTCCGGCGAACTTGACGTTAAAATCGGCGTGTTGATCTCCAAAAATCCCTGTTTCTTCATTTTCTCGCGAATCGACGAAATCACTTGTGATCTCAGCACGATATTCTGGTGAATTTTTTCGCGGCGCAAGTCTATGAAACGGTACTTCAAGCGAGTATCTTCGGATAAATCCGAAACGCTGCTGACCGCCATCGGCAGGCTCTCGACATAGGATAACACCGTAAACTTGTCGATGCGAACTTCGATTTTTCCCGTCGGCTTTTCAGGATTGATTGTCTCGGGAGATCTCCGAATTACCTCACCTTCCACGGTGACAACACTTTCCAAACGAATCCTCTCAACCTCCGAAAACGCTTCACTCTTCGGGTCGACAACACACTGCGTGATTCCATAGTGGTCGCGCAAATCGATGAACAGCAAATTTCCGTGATCTCTCTTTTTGTGAACCCATCCTGATAATTTAACGATACTTCCGACGTTCTCTTCTCTCAATTCACCGCAATTGTGAGTTCTGTACATTTTAACTCCTCAACTCTCGTATTAACTTTTGTAAAAATACCTCTGTAAAAACGTAACATTATCTAAAAAATCAGGCTGATTTTCAATAGATTTCTGAATTTACCGAACCTTTTAATATATAAGCCCCAAACGAATTAATTTAATAAATTACTTTACAAATTTTATCGATCAATATTAAACTGCCGCAAACTATAAGGAGAAAATTTATGAAAAATTTAGTGTTAATTTTTGGATTTATTGTCGCTCTATTCTTCAATGCTGAAACGATGCAACCTGCAGAATTCGATAACGATCAGAGAGGTATACCAATTGTTTTGTATAAAGTGAATATCCAACCTCCGGTTGAGGTACTACAGATTCGTTCGAAAAATATCGTACAGCTAGGAGGAATAATTAGCAAATTCATCCATATTGATTGCAAAGAATATAATGGATTTGCGATGAAAGCACCTATCAAGATTAATTACGATATGTCAAAACAAGAATTGGGACAATCTCTTTGCAGATCATTTGGTGTTAATTCTGTCAGTTATTTTGAAGGAATCATGCCGAAAGATTATTTTGAGAGAAGCTTTTCCTTTTTCTTGAAAAATTAGTAACTAAAATTTCTAAAACGGAATCTTAATTTGTAGGTTCCGTTTTCTCTTAAATTAGTTTGTTTTTATTAAAATACCTTTTATATTAATAGATATTTGATTAGGAGAAAATTTTTATGAAAGATTTGGCTCTCATTTTCGGATTTGCTGTGGCACTGCTTTCAGGTACGAATGTGAATGCAATGCCGTCTGCGGAACAGCCTGCCGATAGCCGAAATCGGATACCGATTGATCTTTATATAGTAAGGCTTGAACCTCCTGTTAAAGTATTAGTTGTTCCTTCGAAAGAGATAGTAAAAATCGGAAAATTTGCTGATTCGGAAATAAATATTGATTGCAAAAATTTTGAAGGGCACCCTGTCTATTCTCTTATTTATATCCGCCATGATATGAGTTTGAATGATATAGTAGATTCTCTTTGCGAGTCATTCGACGTTGAGGGAATCGAATACCACGAAGATTATATTACGGAAGAAACTTTTTCAAAAATATTTCCTTCCTTTAAAAGAAAATTGTGAGAATCTTATTGTGAAAACTCAAATTTAAGTTTTCGTTTGTGCTCAAAGTGATTTATCTGCATTCTGACAGCCTTTTGAGTTTTTCAGATTTGGTTTGTGTTTATCAAGAAAGATTTTTATATTGAGACAACACTCTTAAAAGGAAACGGAATGAAAAACTTATTGGTGATTTTTGCATTTTCTCTATTTTGGAATGTAAATACTATGATTCCGGAACAAGATTCATCAGAGAATAGTCAGGAACTTATGCCATTTCCGAGGTTAAGACCAATAAAATCAATTCCTGCTGTAAAATATTACATTGAAAAGCCGACACTCGATTTATTAATAGTACCCTCATGGCACTGGCTTGTTCTGAAAAATAAGGTCTTTTGGGTGGAAATTTGTCTTAAAGGCTCGAGATACGAAAACATTGAGCTATACGCTCCTTTACGTATCCATTCCAATATGCCGTCGGATAAAATTATCGACTCTCTCATTGCTTCCTTTCATCCGCAGAAAATTGAGTTTCATAAGAAATTTATACCTATATTATATTGATCAAAACAGAGGAACGAAGAATAATTTTCCCGTCTGTTTGAAAAGTTAACATGAAGAGTTCCCGGCAGATAATATTTCTTTTTGGTTGGCGGAGTGATTTTACTCGCAATTGGCGTATTTTTAGAAAAAGTTCGGAAAAGTACGAAGTTAGGCTGATCATATACCTAATATACTATGGGAAAGATGCAAAGCAAATCGCCGGATGGCCATATATCCCTGGAACACCATTCACAAGCACCACTTGATTAACAAACGGCTAAATCAACAAAATGCGGATTTTATTTCTTAATCAATTTATCTCCGAAAAATTTCAAAATCTTTACAAAATAGTAACTTTCTTTCTGTAGGATTATCGTAACTATTGTACGTAGGTGTGTAATGTTTAAAAAGATTTTGGATTTAGTTAAAGTAACCGGGATAATGTGGATATGTATACTGCTGCCGGTACTTATTGGGTTTACAACTATCAAATCCGCTTCAGAATCTGACGTGAGAAAATATATGGATTCGTATTTGGATAGCGAAGCGACCAATCTGTCCAAATATATCAGTTTACAGTTAAAGAACAGTGGAAAAGAAATCCTGGAGATTTCCGATATCTTGATATTGACTCACACAGATGAGGATTCTGAGGTTAAAAAGATTTTTGCAAAGATGAAGAAGAATAACAGCAATATTGTTTCTATCTGCACTTATGATGAAAAAGGGGTAATTACACACAAATCCGACAACGAAAGTACATCCGATGTTTTGGATACAAACGATTATTCTGTTACCGATCTGAAAGACAAAGATATTACTTTTTCATTCAGACAGGCTGAGAATGGAGCTGTTTTGGTTGATTTTATCATGAAAAGAGAAAATATAGACAATATCAAACCTTTCTATTTGTTGGTTACGATGAAGTGGTCGCAATACGAGACCTTTCTCGACAGACTACAGGACGGTGTATTCGCAAGGAAATTCTACATTATTTCACCGGACTGCAAGAGGCATATTTCTCTTAACTCATTACCTCGCGGAGCAGAAAGCGATAGAAATTTGCTCGCCCTCGGATTGCATATGTCAGAAAAAATCAAACAGATAGCGATCGGAAGTTCCGACGTAACTTTGGAAGGACTGAAATACAGGGTATTCAAGAGCGAAATAAAATCTCCGGAAAAAATGGACGGAAGCCAACTGTTTATTATTGCCGTAACCGACGATGAGTCTTTCGACGAGCTGGTTAAGGGAATATTCAAAAATACTCCTACCACAATAGTAATTTTACTTTTCGTTTGGTTATTTATTTGTATGATCGTATCCAAATTTTATAACAATGCAAAAGAACAACTTCATATATCGAATGCGATCTCTGATTCTACGCCTTCGGCAATTATTGTGTTTGATTCCGAGACCGGAGAGATTCGAAGAATCAATCCTTCGGGACTTACTCTTGCCAGGTTAACCCCAGAAAAAATTCCGTCAGTCAACGCATGGGATTTGTTCGTATCCGAAAAGGATAGCAATTACATCAAGAGCGCTATTAAAAACAATATAAAAATACTTAATTACGAAGTTTTGGTGCAGAGTTATGCGGGAAATACTTTCTGGTCCATATGTTCCGCCAATCCTTTGGAAACAACTATAGGAATAGCGCGCAGAACATACGTCGTGCTCTCGATTTTGGACATAAATAAAAGGAAGGAAATCGAAAAGAAGCTTGCAAATAATGCGGAATTACTCGAGAAACAGGTTGCAGAAAGGACCGCGGATCTGGAAATCAAGGCGAAAGAACTCGAGGAATCCAACAAAAAGCTGAATCAAGCGAAGCGAGAGGCGGATGTGGCGAACTCTGCTAAAACCAAGTTCTTAAACAGCATGAGCGTAGAGTTAAAAACGCCTGTTAATGCAATTATCGGATACAGCGAAATTTTGCAGGAAGAAGCTCTGGACAGAAAAGATAATGTCTCGGCGGATGACCTCGCAAAAATCATAGGTTCCTCGAAACATTTGCTTTCGCTTATTAACGAGATTTTGGATTTGTCCTCCATAGAATCCGGAAAAACTCAGTTGTTCTTCGAGTCAGTGAATATCGAAACCCTGATAAAGGAGATCGAAGGTGTGTCGATGCCATTGATCACCAAGAATGAAAACTCATTCTTCAGTGAATATCCGAAAGATATTGGAGACATGTTTGTTGACCAAACCAAACTGCGTCAATGCGTTTTGAATATAGTCGACAACGCAGCAAGATTCACGGAATTCGGAAAGATTACTTTGCGCGTATCCACGGTTGTCAAAGGAGATGAAGAGTTCATCGATTTCTCAGTCACCGATACCGGATGCGGAATTGCTCAAGACAGAATTGACACGATATTCGAAAGTTTCGGCGAGACTGATAACAAAAACTCCGGAACAGGTTTGGGATTGTCCATTACTAAAAAATATGTCGAAAGTATGGGCGGAACCATTTCGGTCGAAAGTGAACTCGGAGTCGGTTCTAAATTCACAATCAGATTACCTAGAATCTGCAAAGTGGAATCAAGTGAATCCGTGGAAGTAAAGAATAGCAGAAACGAGGAAAACGAAGATTTATTCGACGATCAAGTAGAAGAAATAACTTCTGCACAGAATGAAGAGAATACACCCCAGAAGGAAGAGTACTCCAGCCTCACGGTTGAGGAGTAATCTTTTCTAAAAATAACCCTCTCGCCCGGCGCAATGTCGGGCTCTTTTTATAATTCACTTTACAATTCATCTGTTACTTTCCAAAAAACATTATCAATTTTAGCGTACAATACTGCCGAGTAGCCCGCTGTCAAACATTGTACGAACTGTTTCATATCCTCCGATAAATTTTCCTCCCGCGTAAAGATAAGGCGCAGAAATCGGTTCGTGCATTGCCCGCATAAACAGCGACAATTGCGGTCTTATAAGTAAATCTACTGTCGAAAATTCCAAATTGCATTGCTTCAACATATAACATAACCCTGAAGATAACCCACATATTGGAAATTTCCTATTCCCTTTAATGAACAAAACAATGTGACTTTGAGCAACCAGTCGGTCCAATTCTGATTGAATTAATTCATAATCGTCCGGACCGACAAAAGAACTACAACCAATAATACACATAAAAATTCCCACACAAACACACAATCTACGGGTATTCATTATTATCTAAAATATCTCATAATTCAACACTATGTTAGACAAAAGACCAAATAAACTTTCCAAAAACAAGGATAACCTATAGTTGTATTACAGCCTTAGTAGTGAAGAATTTCATATGGTATTCCAAGTTGTGAATCCGAAGATAATCAATTCCGAAATTTTGCATAATGTCAGAGACTGCCAGAGTTTCGATATCTCGATCTGTTGCCTTTTGATTCGAAATCAGAGAAAAAAAAGATTTGCGCGAATGTCCGATCAAAATTTCGCAGCCTAGAGACTTTATTTTCTCAACATTTTTCAAAATTGTAAGATTTTCGAATTTTGTCTTACCGAAACCAATACCGGGATCGACAATGACGTGTTGCAGGCCGCATTTTTTCAAATAATCGACTTGGTTTTGCAGGTGACTAAAATCCATTCCGTCCAACATTGTAACAATCTTTATACCGTTGTCCGCGAGTCTCTTCAGAGTTCTGTCCGAAAGATTGAATTTTATGTCGTTAACGATTTTGATATTGGAATGATCGAGGCAGAAATTCACCACCTCGTCGAAATATGTGTCGATTGCGAGAGGAATTTCGTGCGAAACGTTAGCCAAAACAGGCTCAAGTCTGCGGATTTCTTCCTGCGCGGAAACCTCGACATATTCGGGACGAGTCGACTGCGCTCCGAGTTCCACGTAAGCCGCGCCGTTGCGGTATGATTTTTCGATTTCCTCAATAGCGTCTGCGGGATCGAAAAATTTTCCGCCATCCGAGAAAGAATCCGGTGTAATATTCGTAATCTTGATGATTTTCGGATCCAGCACGAAATAATTCATCGCGCGATAGTCATTTACCGTCGGGTCGTTCGTCGGATACCCCAGTATCTCCAGCAGATATTTCCAGAAATCGCGGTTTTCGATTTGAGTATGAGGAATCGTCAGCTCGTCCGTAACCAAATGTTGATCGTGATACAGGACAATGTCGATGTCGATAATTCGCGGAGACCAACGGCTCGCCTGCATGTCGCGCCCCAGTTTTTCCTCTGTGCACTTTATGAATCTCAACAACTCATGCGAAGATAAATCCGTATCACCCGCCAGCATCATGTTCAGGTAAGGAATATTCCAGCTGTCGGGAGAACCCGGCAACAGCAGCGCTTCTGTCTCAATGACGTGCGAAATTTTTTCCATGCGAAACACCTGTTTCAGTTCCTCAATCGCGCGCCGCAGATGCTCAAAACGATTTCCGAGATTAGACCCCAAAGCCAAATAAATCATGATTTCCCTATCTTCGATGGTGCATTCGAGAAGATTCGAACTTCCGGCCTTCTCCTCCGGAGGGAGACGCTCTATCCAGCTGAGCTACGAATGCATGCTGCGATAGTACCAACATTCCGCGGCGAAATCAAATTGTTATCCAAACATTGAATACGAACTTCTGAATGATTGTAAAAAAATTAATATATAGGATAGATAAATTTGTTTTTTTAACTAATTATAAATTGATAATTTCACAAAAAAACTTGACAAGGATCCTCTTTGTGATAGCATGACTACACGTTTATTCTAGATAATGGGGGTTAGTATGAAGAGCGTTATGGTATCAGCGGCGGTTTTGAGTTGCGTTTTCTTTGAATCTGAGTGCGGATTTGGCAGATTTTTGGAAAAAGCCGGTAAAGACATAGAAAAAGCCACTCACAATGTGGAAATGGCGTACCGTAACCACGTAAAGCCGGAGTTAAAAAGGGCAGAAAAAAATATTTCAAAAAACAACGTTAGACTGAAGGATTGGTTTCACAGAGAGGCTCAACCGAAAGTAAAAGAGTGGTATCATGGACCGCTTCTGAAAAAGATAGAGAGAATTGAACGTTCTATTCGTGATCTCAGAGATAGAGTCTTGAGTGGTAAAACTGAAGGGGTGGATGAAGACATTCAGAAGATCCGAGAGGATATAAACAAGTTAAACAGTGAAGTTCAAGACCAACGAAATGTCTACACAGAAGATGGACCTGATAAAAAAGAAATCGAAAAAGAGATTCCTAAAGCTAAAGGGGAACTCGAAAAGGCGCAGAACAGGTTGGACAAAGCAAAAGCGATCAAAGAGTTAAAATTGGCTGAGGCAGAAGAGTCCGGTACAAAGTTGTCTAATGTTGTCAAATATAAATTGGAAATAGATATTCTTGATGCAGAATATGAAGTGATAGAGAGAAGATCGGAAGTTTTGCGTTTAGAATCAGCGTTGAAGTAGATAGCCGAACATAATGCGGTTGAGTCATCCTCGGAATCAAGGGAAGAGAATATAGCAGACAATAATATTCTTATTGGCAATAATACATGTGCTCAGCAGTAATTCAAAGAAGGTGAACGTAAGGGTTGTGAATCTCGGTAAACAAAAAACTACAGCCTGCCTGCACCGTACAGGCGAATACTGGCTTCCATCAAAATTTGAAAGCTAATTCTGCAAACCGCACTCTTTTTTAAAACGGCAGTTTCATTCCCGGAGGAAGGATTCCGCTCATGCCTGAAGAAATTTGCTCTTCGACCTTCTTTTTGGCGTCATTATAAGCCGCGATGACCAGATCGCTGACCATGGTTGCGTCCTCGGGAGTCATCAATTTCGGGTCGATGACCAAGCTTTGGATTTCATATTTTCCGTTCATTTTGATTGAAACCATGCCTCCGCCGGAAGCTCCTTCGACAGACATTTCCTCCACTTTTTTCTGCGCATCCATCAGCTGCTTCTGCATTTTTTGCGCTTGCTTCATTAAATCTGAAAAGTTGTTCATTTTTTCCTCGTTATTTCAATTTTGCATTCGGAAACGACTTCATTGCCTCAGCCAGTAAAGACGTCGATTCGCTCGTCTGAGAATTTATATCACGATCTTCCGACACTGAAAAAGAGTCGGCCGTCAATTTTTTCAAAAATTCATCCAGATCTGGAAGATGTGATGCGTAGATAATTCGGATGATCAGCATTTCGAGCGCGATTTCCTGGCGGTCGCAGATTTTTAACTCGTCCGCACCCTTCACAAGCATTTGCCAAATTCTGGACAACGACGACAAACTCGTGTTTTGCGCAATTTTTCGCAGTTCATTCTCGGATTCCTCAGGCAAAGTTTTGTCGGTAATTTTCAGGTTCGTCTTCACGCAGGTCACAAAGTAGACAAAATCCATCAGGCGAGTCAGAACGGCCTTCGCCGCGACCTCATTGGAAATTATTTCGCGATATTTCTCCACGGAATCCTTTAAATTTGAGGACATGATCAAACTAAACAGCTCGAGCAAATCGCTGTCGTCCGAAACGCAAAGTATCTCGCGAACCTGCTCCGCCGAAAGAGAATTGTTGTCGGCGACATTCAGAATCTGGTCCAAAATCGAGAGACTGTCACGAATGGATCCATTCGCAAACCTAGCAACGAGAGAAAGGGCCTCTGCTCCGACCGAAATATTTTCCCGATTACATACGGTGGATAAATACTGCGAAATCAAAACACTATCGACATTTTTCAAATCGAATCTCAAAACTCGCGAAAGAATCGTTTCCGGAATTTTGAAAATCTCGGTTGTTGCCATCAGGAATTTCACGTGCTCAGGAGGTTCTTCCAGCGTCTTCAGCAACGCGTTGAACGCGCTCTTGGACAGCATGTGAACCTCATCGATGATGAAAATTTTGTACTTTCCCGTTGTTGGTTTGTAGCGACAGGATTCGATGATTTCTCTTACGTCGTCCACTCCCGTGTTACTGGCAGCGTCGATTTCTATGACATCGATTTGGCTGTCTTTGGAAAAATTCAGGCAGGATTCGCACTTTCCGCAGGGCTCATATTCATTTGGCTGTCGATTTTCACATCTCAAAGTTTTCGCGAGAATTCTTGCGAGAGTGGTTTTTCCGACCCCGCGAGTTCCTGTGAACAAAATGGAATGCCCGACGCGATCTTTCAGAATTGCTTTTGTTAAAATCTTGACGGCAACGTCTTGACCTACCACATCCGCGAACTTCTGAGGTCTGTATTTATTGGCTAAAGGCGTGTACATAACTTATCCATACTAAAAACGAACTTCACAAAACAAGATGCCGTTCGACGAAGAGCAGTCGACCCATACGGTGTTCACTACGGCTGCTTCCTTCCGGACCTGACCGGGTTTGCGATCCTCCATGTCCAACCACTCTATTTTTCAAATATATCAAAACATCAAACTTTATAACAGTAAAACAGTAGTAAAAAATAAAAAAAATTGCCTACCAAAGATGATTATTTTGTGATAGAAAGTCACTGTAATTAACTTACGGAACTTCAAATGGCTAATAAAGATAAGATGTTAAGGGAAGTGGAAAAGACTCCTGCTACCCCGAGGGTACCTCGTACCATATGGATAGTCGGAATAGTCAGTTTTTTCTCAAATATCGCTTCGGTAGTGATTACGGCTTTTTCGCCACAATTTATCATTAACATTTTGGGGGGAACTCCTGCCGCAATGGGTTACATTCGTGGTTTGTCGGAGGCTCTATCTTATCTGGTAAAAATGGTTTCGGGAGTCATCAGTGATTGGCTCGGAAAGAGAAAAGTTCTTATGCTGTTCGGATATCTTTGCGCGGCATTCGCGAAGCCGATGTTCGCACTTTGCAGCGGATTGGGACTTTATACAGCCGCTCAGGTTTTGGAAAGAGTTACAAATGGACTGAGAGACACTCCACGTGATGCATTGATAGCTGACTGCGCTCCGAAAGAATTGAAGGGAGCGAGCTACGGAATTCGTCAAAGTTTTGCATTTTTAGGATCGATGGTCGGATCTGTTTTCGCGTTTTGGGCCTTGGCTCATTTCGGAACATCTGATTTTGTCTTGAGAATGGTTTACATGGGCGCAGCTGTTCCTATTTTTGTCGCAGTCGCTTTGATCTATTTCGGAATCAAAGAACCGAAAATCCAAAGTTTGAAGTCGCGTAAAGGGTTTCCCATAAAGCGCGCCGACGTTAAGCAGTTGGGCTCACACTTCTGGTACTACATGTTCGTCGTTTTTATTTTTATGTGCTCAAGATACAGCGAATCCTTTTTGGTTTACAGAGCTCAGGATTTAGGATTAGACGTAAAATATGCCCCATTGGTTTTAGCGATAATGTATTTATTTAACTCGCCGACCTCTCGAATTGTCGGAAATTGGTCTGATAAGCACGACAGAAAATTATTTTTGGCATTCGGGTTCTGCATGATGTTGGCATCCTGTATTATTCTGGCGTTGGCAAGCAGCTACTGGATGGTTCTTGCTGGGGCGGCGGTCTACGGAATTCATTACGGCGCGACTCAGGGAACTTTTTACGCAATGGTTTCCGATTACTCACCTCCCCAAATTAAAGGAACTTCCATCGGAATTTTTAACCTTGTCTGCTGTTTGGGAATGTGTATCTCGAACGTCCTTACGGGTGAGTTTTGGACGCGTTTCGGATCCGAATGGACCTTTATCGTAATTTCGGCTGTCTCATTCACGGCGGCAATTGCAATGATGTTCGTCAAGAAGCCAAATAAAAAGATGAAAATACTTCCGGGTACACAAGAGGAGGCGCCGAAAAAGGCGTAGAAATCATGAAAGAAGAAACGAGAAAAGTTTGCGAATCGATTGAAAAATCTCTGTCCTTACTGCGGAGGTTTCTTTGACCCGAGTAAGCTAAAATCCAAGCTTGAACAACTGAATGAACAGAGTGCGTCCAATGATTTGTGGGAAGATCAGGAACGGGCGAAAAACATTCTGAGACAGAAGTCGGACGTGGAGTCTGAATTGTCGCGGTTTGAAAATGCTGAGTCAAAATTTTCCGACCTGAAGGAGATGCTGGAACTCGCGGAATCCGAAAACGAGACGGAATTAGTCGCGGAAACAGAGCAACAGCTGCAGGATTTGGCATCCTACATGCAGGTTTATCAGTTGGAGTGTTTCTTTTCAGGCGAGGCGGATCAAAACAGCTGCTACCTCGAAGTTCACTCGGGGGCGGGCGGTACAGAAGCTCAGGACTGGGCACAGATGCTGTTGCGCATGTATTTCCGCTGGGCAGAATCTCACAAATACGGCATTGAAATCCTCGAAGAAAGCGAGGGTGAAGAGGCGGGAATCAAATCCGCAACGCTGAAAATCACAGGTGCGAAAGCTTACGGCTGGCTAAAGAGCGAATCGGGTATTCATCGGCTGGTGAGAATCTCGCCATTCGATTCCAACGCTCGGCGCCACACAAGTTTCGCATCCATTTGGGTTTACCCTGTTGTGGACGACGCGATCAAGGTCGAAATCAATGAAAGCGATCTGCGAATCGATACCTACAGAGCCTCGGGCGCAGGCGGTCAGCACGTCAACAAAACCGACAGCGCCGTGCGAATTACTCACATTCCGACGGGAATCGTAGTGCAATGTCAGACGGACAGATCTCAGCACCGCAACCGCGCGATCGCCTACGACATGCTGAAATCGCGATTGTACGAGCTGGAGCTCCGCAAGCGCGAGGAGGACAAAAACCAAGACGTCAAAAACGAGATCGGCTGGGGCCACCAAATCCGCTCCTACGTCATGCAGCCCTACCAGATGGTGAAAGACCTGCGCACAAACTTCGAAAAAGGCAACGTCTCGGCTATCCTCGACGGCGACATCGACGACTTCCTACGGGCGTCGATCAGCGCGAAGGTGACGAAAGGTGATGACGAGGGGAATTAGGCTCCGTTCCCTTTTGCTTTTACCAAGTTGACTTGTACCAAGAATATGGTACTCTAACTTTGAAATTCTAACAAGGGAGATGTGCCATGTGTATGTACATAGGCATTGAGGATCTTGCTGCCAATGCGCTTATTGGCATCTTGTCTCGTAAACATAAAAATAGCGAGATGCCGAAATTTGTCCGTTTTGCCACCTTAATTGATTACGGCATGGCGGTAATTGACAAGTTGAAAAAGGATAGTGGCGAAGATGCCATACTCATTTACAATCGAGAATCAAATAGTATGTTATTTTTAGACTATTCCGATTTCTTTGAGCGGCATACAGATGATGACGGTTATGATGGAATTCAACTGCGGGAAGGTAAGACTGTGCAGGATCTTTTTGTAAGGTTCATCGGTTCTATTCCAGTTGAACTTCAGATTGTTATGGCTGACAGTAACATTATATTAAAGTACATTCTTAAGGCGGCGTAATGGAAGAAAATACCAAATCGTTCAAGGATCCAGCCTATGGATACATAGAAATTCCTTCCGATTTGGTAAGGGATGTAATTGATACGGAGGCGTTTCAGCGCCTCCGGCGG